>JBDHIW010000197.1:0-4028 GCA_039587215.1 Gemmatimonadota bacterium
CTGCCGTGTAAAAGCAGCGCTCTAGCCAACTGAGCTAAACGCCCGGTGAGGGGATTCTGGCAGGGGGGCAGGGGGTGTCAAGTACGGGCGGGGATCTCGCCGTGGCCCCCATGCTGCGCCGGCGTCCTGTCCGCCCGCGCTCGCGGAACACCACGAACGGCCCGCCTCTCGAGCGGCGCGCCCAACGGTGCCCCGGTCAGACAGGCAGACGCGGTGCCCGTTCAGGCCTTCTCGCACTCGCTGCCGGACCCCAGCACGGGCGGGCGTCCGACCGACAGGTACGTGAACCCGAGCTCTTCCATCCGCGAACGCGAGTAGATGTTGCGGCCGTCGAACAGCACGCGCTCGCGGAGAGCGGCGGCGATGCGATCGAAGTCCGGGTTGCGGAACTCGTTCCACTCCGTGCACACCACGAGGGCGTCCGCGCCCAGCAGGGCCGCGTACATGTCGTCGGCGACCTCGGCCTCGGGGAGTTCGCTTCGCAGGTTCTCCAGCGCGACGGGATCGTACGCCCGCACGGTGGCGCCGGCTTCGACCGCTCGCTTCATCAGCGCGACCGACGGGGCCTCGCGAATGTCATCGGTCTCGGGCTTGAAGGCGACGCCCCAGAACGCGATCGTCTTGCCAGAGACGTGCCCGTCGAAGTGCTCCGAGATCTTCTTCCAGAAGTGGGTCCGCTGGTCCTGGTTGACCTCGTGAACCGCCGCGTTGAGCGCACAGTCGAAGCCGACCGCCTTGCCCATGCCCACGACGGCGAGCGTGTCCTTGGGAAAGCACGAGCCGCCGTAGCCGAGTCCCGGGTGCAGGAACTGGTTCCCGATGCGCGTGTCGGCGCACATGCCGGCGCGGACCGCGCGGATGTCTGCCCCGTAGTACTCGCAGAGGTTGGCGATCTCGTTGATGAAGCTGATCTTGCAGGCGAGCATCGCGTTGGAGGCGTACTTCACCATCTCGCTGGAGCGAATGTCGAAGATCTGGATCGGGTTGCCCTGCCGGACGAACGGTTCGTAGACCTCGCGCATGATCGCGCCGGCCTGGGCGTCGTCCACGCCGCAGACCACGCGGTCGGGACGCATGAAGTCGTTGATCGCCGCGCCCTCTTTCAGGAACTCCGGGTTGTTGGCGACCATGAACGACCTGTCGGTGTGTTCGCGGATGATCTCCGCCACCCGGTGCGTGGAGCCCACCGGGACGGTCGACTTGACGACGACGAGCAAGGGACGCTTGTCCGGGGCTCGATTCGCGATCGCCTCGGCGACGTCGCGCGCCACCGCTTCGACCGCGCGCAGATCGGCAGAGCCGTCCTCGTCGGACGGCGTGCCCACGCAGATGAACACGACGTCGGCGTCGGCGTACGCCTCGACCTTGTCACTCGTGAACTGGAGACGCCCCGACTCGATGTTGCGGGTCATCATCTCGCTGAGGCCGGGCTCGTAGATCGGTGACTCGCCCCGCCGAAGCATGGCGATCTTCGATTCGTCGATGTCCAGGCACGTGATGTCGTTGCCGGTCGACGAGAAGCAGACCCCCGTGACGAGGCCCACGTAGCCGGTTCCGATCATTGTGATGTGCATGTGGTGCTCCGATGGACCGCCTACGGTATCGGATCCGCGGGCTCCGCGGTTCAGGGTTTCCCGCAGGACGCACCCGGCGAGGCGGACGTGGCGGCCGCTGCGAGGAGGACGCCGTCCGCCGTGGGTGCCGAGAAGCGGAGCATCCGACGCCCCGAGCGCGGCGGCGCCCGTTGGGGAGCAGTGGCCCCTGGCAGCGGGGGCGGGCGGCCCGGGCTGGCTCCGTCGAGGTGGGTTCAGCCCCGCGCCGCGTGCTCGACGGGCCACGCGGTCGTCCGCACATCCGTCTCGATGAACGGGAGCGGCGGGGCGGCGTGGGCCCGCTCATGATCGAGCAGGCCCCGCTTGATCGCCAGTTGCGGACCGTCGGCATCCCGGCTGCCCGAGAAGCCGTGGAGCCCGCCGCTGGCCGCCACGACCCGGTGGCAGGGAACGATGATCGGAACCGGGTTGTGACGCATGGCCTGCCCGGCGGCCCTGGCCGCTCCGCGGCTGCCCCCGGCGAGTTCCGCGAGGTCGGCGTAACTCCGCGTCTCGCCCCGCGGGATCCGGCGACAGGCCGCCCAGCACTGCCGGTGGAACTCGCGGCCGACCGGGAGCGGGACGTCGCTGAAGTCGACATCGTCGCCGGCGAAGTAGGCCGAGAGGCGGTTGGCGAGACCGTGGGACATGTTGGGGTCCAGCCGGGCGCCGTCGAGGTCGGCGCTCCGGTCCGCGAGCCATCCGGTCGTCAGGTTGCCGGAGACGTCCTCGATGATGGTGAAGGGGCCGGTGAACCCATCGATGATGCGGTAGCGGAGCGGCGTACGCGGCATGGATGTCGCCTTGGTGGCAGTGTCCGGCGGCGCATCGCGGCGTCACAGGACAGGCTTCGGAGCTGCCGGAACGACGGTGCTCCCGCGAGACACCCGCCCGACGGCTTCGAACGGTAACGCGCAGAACAGGCGAATGGGAAACCGAACGCACGCAGACGGCGGCGCGGGCACGGCTTGTGGAGAATCTGCTGGTCCCGCCCCGATGGTGTCGCTCGCGATCGGGCGCGATTCCATCGGGCACGGCGCCGCGGCGTATGTGAACCTCGTTCCATGCCCGCCGCGCGCACGGATGCCGACTGCCCCCGCTGTGGGTACGACCAGCGCGGCGCGATCGTTGACTGGAGCGCAGCCTGCCCGCTGACCGGTGTGTGCGTCGAGTGCGGGCTTGCGTATCGCTGGTCGGACATCTTCGGAACCTCGGTCCACGAGCCGCCCAGGTGGTCGGTCGAAGGGCGGGCCGCGTGGCTCGTTCCGTGGACCACGCTCACGACCCTCGTCGTGGCGTTCACGATGCCGCGTTTCTGGTCGGCGTTCCGGATGCATCATCGCTTGCGGCCGCGTCGGCTGGCCGCGTTCGCCGTCTTGCTGCTTGCCCTGTTCTACCTCCCGCTGACCCTTGCTCACGGCACCACGGCATGGCAGGCGTGGGGGAGGGCCCGACCGCAGCCGTCTATCCCGCGCATCCAGTACGCGGCGTTCGCGATGGCGTTGCCGCTCTCCGAGCGAGTCTGGTCGGGTCCCCGGGTACAGCCGGTGGCGATGGGGCGCGGGACGCTTCGCGGTCCGGTGCGATGGCGCCTGCCGACGTCGCGCGAGCTCATGGGTGGCCGCCTCCATCGCGCGCTGGACACGCTTCCGATCGTGGTCGGCGCCGTGACGTGCACGGCCGTGATGCCGCTCGTCTTCGTCGCGCTTCCCATTTCGCGGCGCCGCGCCAAGGTGCGCTGGAGCCATATCTGGCGGATCGGCGTCTATTCGCTCAGCTGGCTCTGGCTCTTCACGCTGCTCCCCGGCGGGCTCATGCCCGTTGCGGCGGCTGGATTCGTCGGCGTGCTGACCGCCTGGTGGTACCTTGGCGTCGATCGCTACTTGTGCATGACGGAGCCGGGCGCGGTAGCGGGCTCGCTGACACTCCTGGCGGTGCTGTCGGCCGCGCTCGCCGGCTGCTGGACGCACCTCTGGCTGGTGACGCCCTGAGGGCTGCGCGAGCGTCGCGTCGCAGATGCGATCGAAGCGACGCGGACCGCGGTCGGCTCGATCCGGCTCCGCCGACCGGTCGTTGCTTCGCGGGGGTGTTCGACACGAGCTGCATCACGGGGCTATTCTCCGGGCATGACCACCACCGACCTCCAGCTCGACCCGATCTCCGTCCAACTCCTCGAGACCCTCGATACCGCCGACCCCGAGGTGTCGAACCTGCTCGCGAAGGAAGCCACGCGCCAGGCGACCACGCTGGAGCTCATCGCCTCGGAGAACCACGTCAGCAAGGCCGTCATGCACACGATGGGCTCGTGGCTGACCAACAAGTACGCCGAGGGCTACCCCGGCAAGCGCTACTACGGCGGCTGCGAGTTCCATGACGAGGTCGAGGACCTCGCCCGCGACCGGGCCAAGGAACTGTTCAAGTGCGGGTTCGCCAACG
>JBDHIW010000027.1:0-22474 GCA_039587215.1 Gemmatimonadota bacterium
GTCGTCTGGGTCCGCCGGGCGGAGCGCCGCATCGCCCGTGCGTCAGCAGAGTCGTGACGCGCAGGAGCGTGCAGTCGGGGACGCCGTGGGAGCCGGTCGTGGGGTATGCGCGGGCGGTACGGGTCGGCGACCGCGTGTACGTCTCCGGCACGACGGCGACTGATGCGGACGGCCACGTGGTGGGTGTCGGCGACCCCCATGCGCAGGCGCGCCAGGCGCTCGCCAACATCCGTGAGGCGCTCGAGGGGCTCGACGCCGCGATCGGCGACGTCGTCCGGACGCGGATGTATGTGGTGGACATGGCGCACTGGGACGCGGTGGGACGCGCGCACGGCGAAGTGTTCGGCGACGTGCGCCCCGCCACGTCGATGGTGCAGGTGGCCGCGCTCATCGACCCCGCGATGCTGGTCGAGATCGAGGCCGAGGCAGTCGTGGCTCCCGGCTAGGGGATCGGATCGAGCATGTCCTCGAAGCGCATGCTCTCCTGATAGAAGTACAGGTCGATGTAGCCCCTCGGCCCGTTGCGGTTCTTTGCGACGATGAGTTCGGTCGCGCCTTCGACCCCGCCTTCGGGGTTGTACATCTCCTCTCGATAGAGCGCGAGCGCCACGTCCGCATGCTGCTTTACGGCGCCCAGCGTTCCGAAGTCGTCGAGGGTGGGCCGCGGGTCTTCTCGGTCGGCGTCGTGGTGCGGCAGGTGCGTCACCGCGAGGCAGGCCACACCCCGGTCCAGCGCCATGCGCTTGAGGGCGCGCACCGCCGCGGCGGCGTCTTCCTCCTGCGTGAGCCGCGCGCTGGGCGGCGGGAGAATCTGCACGTAGTCGATGATGACGAGCGCCGGGCCGTCGTTCCATGCCGGCTGCAGCAGCTCGTCGAAGTGCTCGCCCACCATGGGGTGGATACGGAGCGGGATGTCCCGGAGCCGGATCGCTGCGGCGCCGACGGCCGAACGGGCCTCGTCGCCGAGCTTCGCCTGGCGCATCTCGTCGATCGTGACGCGCGCTTCGATGGCGACGGCCCGTTCGAGCAGCCGGTCTTCGTCCATCTCGCCCGAGAAGAATGCCACGCGGTAGCCGGCGGCGGCCGAGCGCAACGCGACGGCGAGCGCGAGCGCCGACTTGCCGGAGCCGACGTCCCCGCCGAGCAGCACGAGGTCCCGTTGGCGCATTCCGCCGCCGAGCAGTTTGTCGAGCGAGGGAAACCCGGAGGGGACCGTGTCGGGGGCCAGTTCGCCCGCCGGCAGCGCGTCTACCTGCCGCACGAGGTGGGTGAGCGAATCCCGGGGAACGCGATCGGTCGGCTTCATGGCTCTTGGTTCATCTCCTGACTGGCTTCCCGCGCCAGGCCGGCGGCCAGGAACAGCGCGTCGGCCGCCGCGGCCCCCAGCGCGTCGCGCGACGGCGCCACCAGCTGGTGCAGTGCGAGCGACACGCCGTCGGCGTGCCCCGTACGGAGCTCCCGTAGTGCGCCCATCATGCCCCGCCGCAGCGGCGGCGACAGCGAGAGACTGCTCAACCGGCGCTCGAGTTGCTCGAACCGCCGTCGGGCGATCCGGTCGCTGAGCGGGTCCGGCGGCAGCATCCCGTCGCAATATCGCACGAGTAGCCAGAGGGCGAAGGTGCCGTCCCGGATGGGTCCGCGTGCGGCGTCCGAGAGCTCCTCCAGAAGGCGGAGCTCCGCGTCGGTCAGGCGGTCGGTCAACGCGGACTCCCGGTCGTCATGCGGCGAAGTTATTGCCCAGGTGGGGGGGCGGCCAGGAGGGGCGCCGCCGCGGCCGCACGCCCGGTGATACCTTTCGATCTGCCGTCGAGCGGGTTCGGCGGTGCACCACCGTTCTTCAGAACCGAGCGACATGCCACGGCCGCACACCATCCTCTGGGTCGACGACGAAGTCGAATCGCTCGCGGCCCACATCCTGTTCCTCCGGGAGCACGGCTACGAGGTCGAGCAGGCCGCGCAGGGGGATGATGCGATCGCGCTCCTCCGCCGGCGCGCCTACGGGGTCGTGCTGCTCGACGAGCAGATGCCGGGCAAGCGCGGGCTCGAGCTGGTCGGCGAGATTCGCGAGATCGATCCGGCGGTGCCGGTCGTCATGATCACGAAGAGCGAGGAAGCCGGCACGATGCAGGAGGCCATCGGCATCGAGCTGGACGACTACCTGGTCAAACCGGTGAACCCCCGACAGGTGCTGTCGGTGGTGACCAAGCTGCTCGAGGGTGACCGCATCCGGCAGCAGCGGCTGTCCCGCGACTTCGTGCTGCGGTTCCGTGAGCTGGAGCAGCGGCGCGGCGGGCATCTCGGGTGGCGCGAGTGGATCGACCTGGTAGTGGAGATGTACCACTGGGACGCCCGGCTCGGGCAGAGCGACGAGAGCGGGCTCAAGGACGCGCTCCAAGCGTTCGAGCGCAGCCTGCACGCCGACTTTGCGGAGTTCTACACGTCGAACTACCCGACGTGGCTCGAGAATCCCGAGGGCGACCGCCCGCCGCTGTCGGTCGACGTCTGCTCGGAGTTTCTGGTCCCGCTTCTGCGAGCGCACAAGCGCGTCATGCTCGTCGTGGTCGACTGCCTGCGCCTCGATCAGTGGGAGCTGATGAAGCCGGCGGTCACGCAGCTGTTCGACCTGGAGGAGTCCCACTACTTCAGTATCGTCCCGAGCGCGACGCCGTTCTCCCGGAACGCGATCTTCAGCGGACTCTATCCGATCGAGATTCAGGCCCGCCACCCGGAGTGGTGGGGCGAGCGGGACGACGAGAGCCTGAACGCGCACGAGGCGGAGCTCTTCGCGGAGCAGATGCGCGAGCTGATGGGTGAGGACGTGCCGACGCAGTACGAGAAGGTGGCGTCGGCCGCGGAGGCCGAGAGCCTCATCCGGCGGGTGCCGGGATACCTGGCCCGGGACGGCGTGACGGCGCTGGTGTTCAACTTCATCGACCAGCTCACCCACGGCCGGGCCGATAGCCCGGTGCTGCTGGAGGTGGCGCGCGACTCGCAGGCGCTGCGCGCGATCACGAAGACGTGGTTCGAGGACTCGGCGTTCTACGGCGCGCTCAAGGAGGCCGAGCGGCGCGGGGTGCCCGTACTCCTCACGACTGATCACGGATCGATCCACTGCCGCACGCCGGCGACGGTCTTTGCGAAGCGCGACGCCACCGCGAACCTGCGGTACAAGTTCGGCGAGGATCTGCGCTCGGAGGACGCCTCCGCGGCCGTGACCGTGAAGGACCTGCGCGCGTGGGGGCTGCCGAAGATGCGGCTGGGTGTGCGGCTGCTGCTCGCCACGGCCGACCACTTCTTCGTGTATCCCACCAAGCTGCGCGAGTACCAGGCGCGCTACCGCGGCGCCTTCCTCCACGGGGGGATCACCCCAGAGGAGATCATCCTCCCCGTGGCACTCCTCACGCCACGGACCTAGGCATGACCACCCTGCAGCGGGCGGCCGCCGTCGTTGCCCGGTATCGCGTGCCGCTGGGCGCGGCGACCGCTGCCGCGGTCGTGGCGGCGGTGCTCGACGGGTTCGTGCTCGCGCTGCTCATCCCGTTCCTGCAGATCCTGTTCGATCCGGCGGGTGCCCAGGCGCCCGCGCCGACCGCCGTCGAGCGCGCCGTGAACTGGCTCACCGGCGGCAGTCTGCGCGGGGACGGATCGGCGGGACCGCTCGGGGCGGTCGCGCTCTTCATCATGGCGGGCGTCCTGCTCAAGAACGCCGCCCAGTTCGCGGCTGATTACGTGGGACGGGTGGTGCAGGAGGGGGTGGTGCGGGAGCTCCGCCGGGCCGCGTTCGAGCGCCTGCAACAGGCTCGGCTCGGCGCGGTGACGGCCGTGCGTCGTGGTGAGGTGATCGCGACGCTCACGGCCGACGCGGACCAGGTCGGGAGCGTGGCCGGAAGCGCGATGATCACGGGAGTGCGGCAGGCCGGACTCGTGGTCGTGTACCTCGTAATCCTCGTGGCCCTGTCGGTCCGCCTCACGCTCGTCACCGTGGTCCTGGCGCGATGGGCGCGCTCGTTGTCGAGACACTGGACGGCGCCCGCGTGGTGCGGGCGCACGGCGGCGAAGCGGCGGAGACGTCACGCTTCCGCGCGACCGTGGATGCGTTCCGGCGCCGCACACTGGATGCGCACCGGTACGCGCTCCTTGCCGGGCCGGTGAGCGAGACGCTCGGCGCGGCCGGCATCGTCGTGCTGCTCACGGCCGGCGCCTCCTGGGCGATGGCGGGCGCACTGCGGCCGGAGGTGTTCGTGGCGTTCATCGTGGTGTCGCTCCGCGTGCTGTCACCGGTGAAGAAACTGACGCAGTACCCGGCGCTCGTCGCTCAGGGACTCGCGGCCGGCGAGCGGCTCTTCGCGATCGTCGACCTGCCGGGCGACGAGCCGGACGCCCCCGAGGCGCGGCCGTTCCCGGGGCTGCGCGACCGCATCGCGGTCGAGGACGTGTGGTACGCGTACCGAGGCGACGAGTGGGCGCTCCGCGGGATCTCGCTGGAGATCCGCCGCGGCGAGGTCGTGGCCCTCGTCGGGCCGTCGGGCGCGGGCAAGTCCACCCTCGCCGATCTCCTGCCGCGGTTTCTGACGCCCACCCGCGGCACGGTCCGGATCGACGGCACGCCGCTGGAGCGGGTCACGCGGGCGTCCCTCCGCAGCGCGATCGGCGTCGTGAGCCAGGAGACGGTCGTGTTCAACGACACGATCCGGGCGAACATCGCCTACGGCGACATGGCGGACGCGTCCGAGGCGGCCATCATCGAGGCGGCGCGGCACGCGAACGCGCACGACTTCATCCAGCGGCTGCCCGACGGGTACGCCACGCCCGTGGGCGAGCGCGGGCATCGGCTGTCCGGCGGAGAGCGGCAGCGACTCGCCATCGCGCGGGCGCTTCTGCGCGACCCGCCGCTGCTGATCCTGGACGAGGCGACTGCCCATCTCGATGCGGTGGCCGAGCGGCTGGTGCAGGAAGCCCTCGAGCGACTGTTCGCCGACCGCACGGTCCTCGTCATCGCGCACCGACTCTCGACCGTGCGGCGCGCCGACCGGATCGTCGTGCTCGACGGCGGGCGGATCGTCGAGGAGGGATCGCACGACCGCCTGCTCGAGACGGACGGGCTGTACCGGGAGCTCTACCGACTCCAGCTCACCGGCGCCTGACCGCGATCAGGCGAGCGCGGCGGTGATGCCGTTGGGCACCCGGTAGCGCACGACCCCGGCGGCGTCGGATGCCGGAACGGCCTCCGGCGTGGTGAAGGCGCTGCTCGCCACGGCGTGGCCCTCGTTCACCAGGTAGTCGTTGGCGGTGAACGAGAAGAGCCCGAGGTGCTCCACGCGCGGACTCAACAGCAGCATCGGCGGCGACGTCCAGTGCCGCAGCGACCTGTCCCGCATGGTCTCCATGGCGATCTCGATCGCGCGGGCGTACAGTGCCGCGAACCCCACCTGCGACATGTCCTCCCGGTGCGGAACGGACCGGCCCACGTCGACCGCGATTACGAGGTCGCGCTCCCAGTGTGCCACGATCTCGAAGGGCAGATTGGAGACCGAGGCACCGTCCGCGAAGTGCCGGCCCCGAAGGGCCTGGGGCGGCAGATACCCGGGTAGGGCGCACGATGCATACACGGCGTCGGCGACGAGCACGTCGTCGAAGCCCGGCGCTCCCCACAGCACTTGTTCGCCGGCATTGAGGTCGACGGTGTTGACGCGCAGCGGAACCCGAAGCTCGCCGAACGTCGTGTCGCCGAGCAGTCCGCCGATCAAGTCGCGCAGCGGTTCGCGCCGATAGAGCCCCGGCGCGCGCATGCGCTGCAGCGCCATGTTGCGGTGCGCGACCCGGAACAGGTCGCGGCGCGTGACCGCGAGGGCGAGCTCCTCCAGTTCCGACGCCGACGTCCCCGCACACCACGCCGCGCCGACGAGCGCGCCGATGCTCGATCCCACCAGTTCCTGCGGCAGGCTGTCGGTCTCTTCGATGGCTTTGAGGACGCCGATGTGCGCCAGCCCCTTGATCCCGCCCCCGCCCAAGACGAGCGAGTACCGTCGATCCCGTAGCATCCCTACTCCCCTCGCGTTGTCCCCGTACACAACTTACAGACGACGACGTCCTGTTCGGAACGGGAGGCGACGGGTGGACTGCATTTTCTGTGCGATCGCGGCGGGAGCGGCGGAGGCGAGCCCGGTATTCGAGGACGAGCGTGTCATGGCGTTTCTGGACATCAACCCCATCCATCGGGGGCACCTGCTCGTGGTTCCCCGGGAGCACGTCACGGACCTCGCGGGCTGCCCGTCGGACCTGGCGGGGCACGTATTCGCCGTGGCGGGGCGCCTCGGTCCGTGCGTCGTGCGGGCGGTCGGGGCGGACGGATTCAACGTGTGGACGGCGAACGGGAGCGCGGCGGGACAGGAGGTGTTCCACCTGCACCTGCACATCCTGCCGCGGTTCGACGACGATCGATTCGGGCTGCGCTTTCCGAAGTCGTATCCGCAGGCGGCGGACCGCGGGGAACTCGACGCACTCGCGTCGAGCATCGCAAAGGAACTGGCGCGCTAGGGCGCGCGCGCGTCCAGCAGCGCGTCGGTCTTCTTGCCGCGGCGCAGCCAGAGGTAGCGTCCGGCCAGCAGCTGCGCGCCGTCGACGGCGTCGTCGTCGGCCAAGGGGCGTCCGTTCATCGACACGCCCCGCTGCGCGAGTAAGCGGCGCGCTTCGCCCTTCGACCCCGCCAGCCCCGACGCCACCACCGCGTCGACAGCCCCCACGGGCTCGGCGAGATCGAGGCGGCTGCACGGCAGTTCGCCCGCCAGCATCTCCCAGGTTGCGAGGTCCGCGCCCGACGGGTCCAGCTCGCCGAACAGCACGCGGGAGGCCTGCTCCGCACCGGTCGCCGCGGCCGGCCCGTGCACGCGCGCGGTGACGTCCGCCGCGAGCGCCCGGTGCGGAATGCGCGCACCCGCGTCGTGCTCGTGCCGCGCGAGGAGGTCGTCGACGGCGTCCTGCGTCTCGAACGTGAAGAGCCGCAGGTAGTCCGCCACGTCCCGGTCGTCCTGGTTGATCCAGAACTGGTAGAAGCGGTACGGCGAGGTGCGCTCGGGGTCGAGCCACACGGTGCCCTCCTCCGTCTTGCCGAACTTCGTGCCGCCGGCGGTCGTGACGAGCGGTGCAGAAAGCCCGTGGGCCTCCCCGCCCTCGACGCGGCGGATGAGGTCGATCCCCGCGGTGATGTTGCCCCACTGGTCGGAGCCGCCGACCTGCAGCTCGCAGCCGTGGTGGCGGTAGAGGTGCAGAAAGTCGTAGGCCTGCAGGAGCATGTACGAGAACTCGGTGTAGGAGATGCCGTCCTCCAGCCGGCTCTTGATCGATTCCTTCTGCAGCATTGTGGAGATCGTGAAGTGCTTACCCGTATCCCGCAGGAACCCGACCAGGTCGATCGAGTCGAGCCACGCCGCGTTGTCCACCAGCGTGGCGGCCCCGGGGCCGGTGCCGAACTCGAGGAACTTCGCGAACTGCGCGCGCTGCCGTTCGACGTTCTCCTCGACCGTCGCGGCATCCAGCAGCGGGCGCTCGGCTCGCTTCCCGCTGGGGTCGCCGATGAGACCGGTCCCGCCGCCGACGACCACCACGGGCGTCCCGCCGGCGCGCTGGAGGTGGGCGAGAAGCATGATGGGGACCACGTTGCCGAGCTGCAGGCTCGGGGCGGTGGGGTCGAAGCCGGCGTACGCCGTGATCGCGCCCCGCGCGAGTCGGTCGGCGAGCTGCGGGGTCTGATCGTGGATCAGCCCGCGCCACTGCAGTTCGGTGAGGTACGTGTCGGCCATGGTCAGGGTCGAGGCCCGGCGGTAGACGGGCACTCGCGGGCGAAGGTTACCGGCCGCGTTCTGTGGTGGCAAGCGGTGCAGGCCGCCACTACGTTACGGCCATGATCGGGGGAACGACCGCGGAGCGACGGCGAGAGGGTGCCTCGCGCTGGCGCGCGCTCGCCGTGCGGCTTTGGACGCACCGGTGGGGCCGTCGGGTGACCGTGACGGCCGCGCTCGTCCTCGGACTCGGCCTGGGCACGGCGATCGGCTCCTGGACCCGCGCGTGCGCGGGCGCCGCGTGTCCCTCCATCGGCGTTCTCGAGTCCTACCGGCCCACCCAGGCGCTCAAGGTGTACGCCGCCGACGGGCGGCTCCTCCGCGAGGTCGGGGTCGAGCACCGGACGGTGCTGCGGTTCGAGGAGATCGACCCGGACGTGCGGGCGGCCTTCGTGGCCGTCGAGGACAAGCGGTTCTACGAGCATTCGGGCATCGACTTCATTCGCTTCCTCGGTGCGGCGAAGGCCGTCGTCCTCGCGCTCGACTACGTCGAGGGCTTTTCCACGATCACGATGCAGCTCGCCCGCAACGTGTTTCCGGAGAAGCTCCCCAGCACGAAGACGATCCGCCGGAAGGTGCGTGAGATCCGCGTCGCGCTGGAACTCGAGAAGACGTATACGAAGGACAAGCTGCTCGAGCTCTACCTCAATCAGATTTACCTCGGCGGCAGCGCCTACGGGGTAGAGGCCGGGGCGCAGCGCTACTTCGGCAAGTCCGCGCGCGACCTGAACCTCGCGGAGGCCGCGCTCCTCGCGGCGATCGCCAACGTGCCGGGGCGGTACGATCCGCGCCGGTACCCCGACAACGCGCTGCGCCGCCGGAACCTCGTGCTCAATCTCCTGCGCGATCAGGCGTACATCACGCCGCAGGACGCCGAGCAGTGGAAGGCCTATCCGGTGGAAGTGAGTTCGCGCGAGAGCTTCGGGGACGTGGCGCCGTATTTCGTCGAGTGGGTGCGGCAGCAACTGTACGCGCGGTTCGGCAATGCGCTGTACGAGCGGGGCTACCGCGTGTACACGACCCTGGACCTGGACATGCAGCAGGCCGCCGAGCGTGCGCTCCAGGATCAGCTCGAACGCATCGAGAACGAGGAGTTCGGCCGCTACCGGCACCAGAGCTACCAGGCGTACCTCGACAGCGTGCCCGGAGACAGAAAGCTCACCCAGGTCCCGTACCTCCAGGGTGTCGTGATCACGCTCGACGCCGACTCGGGGTATGTCCGCGCCATGGTTGGGGGCCGCGACTTCCGCCACTCGGAGTTCAACCGTGCCACGCAGGCCGAGCGGCAGGCAGGCTCCACGTTCAAGCCGTTCGTCTACACGGCGGCGATCCGGGCGGGCCGGACGACGGGGTACATGATCGACGATGCCCCCATCAGCATCATGCAGAACGACACGATGCCGTGGGAGCCGCAGAACTTCGACGACCGGTTCTACGGCCCGATGACGATGCGGCGGGGACTCGCACTGTCGCGGAACCTCGTGGCGATCCGTCTCGGCCTGGAGATCGGCGTGCAGGCGGTGGTCGGAGAAGCGGCGCGGTTCGGGTTCTCGACGCCGCTGCCGCGCTTTCCGTCGCTCTTCATCGGCGCGGCGTCGGTGATCCCCATCGAGATGGCGTCCGCGTACACGGCGTTCGCCACGCTCGGTTGGCAGGCGGCTCCCATCGGCGTGCTGCGGGTGGAGGACGCGCGCGGCAACATCGTCTGGGAACCGCAGGTGCGCCGCACGGAGATCATCGATCGCGAACACATGTGGATGGTGACCTCGATGCTCCGGGACGTGATCGACCGGGGCACGGCCACCGGGGCGGTGCGGATCCGGGGCGGCTTCGAACCCCCCGCGGGCGGCAAGACGGGAACGACGAACGATGGGACCGACGTGTGGTTCGTGGGCTTCACGCCAGAGATGGTGACGGCCGTGTGGGTCGGGTTCGATCAGCCGACCAGGATCAAGGCGAATGCGCAGGGCGGCCTGCTCGCGGCGCCGGCGTGGTCCTCGTACATGCGCGAGATCCACGAGCGGAGGGCTCCGCCCGCTCCGTGGGACCGACCCGGCACGCTCATCGCCCGGGAGATCGACAACGCGACGGGGTATCTCGTGCATCCCCTCTGCCCGCGCGAGGTGCGCTACTGGGAGTGGTTCCTGCCCGGTACCGAGCCCACCGAGGTGTGCCCGGTGCACGACCGCTTCCGCCGCGGTATGTCCGATGCTTCGGCGGCCCCGTCCCATGGCGGCCACTAGCGCCGGTCCGGCGCTCGGTTCCGTTCCACCGCTCCGCCTGCGCGCCGGGCTGATCTGGCCCGAGCGCGACCGGCGCATCGTCGACGGCGCCGTGCTGACCGGCGCCGACGGCCGCGTCGTCGCCGTCGGAGCCGACGCAGACGTGCCGGCCCCGGCGGGCGTGCGATCGGCGCACTGGCCCGACGCGGTGCTCCTGCCCGGGTTCATCAACGCACACACCCACCTCGAGCTGCACGGGCTGCGCGGCGCGATCCCCGAGGAGGAGTTCTTCGCCTGGCTGCAACACATCCGCCGTGCGAAGGAGGCGCTCGACACGTCGGCGTTCGCCGCGGCGGCTCGCGCCGGCCTCCAGGAGGCCTGGCGACATGGGACCACCTATGTGCTCGACACGGGCACGGCCGGCGCCACCGCGCGAGTGCTGGCGGAGGCGGGCGGCGCGGGCGTCTACTTCCATGAAGTGATCGCCCCCGATCCAGCGGGCGCCGACGCCGCGCTGGCCGAGGCCGCGGCGGTCGTGGAGGCCGCGGAGACGCTGCCGCCGCGCGTGGCGGTCGGGGTGTCGCCGCACGCGCCCTATACGGTGAGCCCCCGACTTGTCGAGCGCGCGGTGCAGTGGGCGCGGGCGAGCGGTCTGCCGCTCGCCGGCCACGTGGCCGAGTCCGAGGCCGAGTGGGCGTTCGTCACCGCCGGCGAGGGCGCCTTCGGCGCATCGTGGCGCCGGCGCGGTCTGCCGCTCCCGCCGCCGGCCGCGTCACCGGTGGCGTATCTACGCGCCAGGGGAGCCCTCGCCAGTGACTACTGGGTCATCCACGGCGTGCGCCTCACCGACGAGGACATCCGGTACTTGGCGTCCGAGCGGATTCCGGTCGCGCTGTGTCCCCGCTCGAACCGGCGGCACGGCCACGGATTCGCCCGGATGGCCGACCTGCACGCCGCCGGTGTCCCACTGGGGATCGGGACCGACTCCGTCGCGAGCGTCGACGACCTCGACGTGCTGGCAGAGGCGCGTGTCGTGGCGCACCAAGGAAAGGTCGATCCCGTGGCGGTGCTGGGCATGCTGACGTGGGACGTTGGCCGGACCATCGGCAACGACGTCGGGGCGCTCCGGCCCGGCGGTTGGGCGGACGTCGTGGTGCTCGCGTGCGACCGCGCCGAGGGGGCGGACGCGCAGGCGGCCGCGGTGCTCGATGGCGGCGCTGCGGCCGTGCGGGCAACGGTCGCGTCAGGCCGCTGTGTCTACTCGGACGATCCGGCTATTCTTGAGCCAGACTCACGCGGGATCGGATGACGCCATGAAAGCGCAGCGCCAAACGGCGATTCTCGAGATCGTGCAGGCCCAGGATATTGGGAGCCAGGAAGAACTGCGGTCGCTGCTCGAGGCGCGCGGGCACACCGTGACCCAGGCGACCCTGTCCCGCGACGTCCGCGAACTCGGGTTGATGAAGGCGCGCGACCCGCGAGGCGGGTCCTGGTACCGCGTGCCGGGAACTGGGGCGGCGGCGCCCTCGCCGTCGCTGGAACAGCTCCTGCCCGCGCTGGTGCTGAGCGTCGACGGTGTGGGCACGATGGTCGTCATGCGCACCACGGCCGGCAGCGCCAACACGGTGGCGATGGCCGTCGACCGGCAGCAATTCGACGACGTGCTGGGCACCATTGCCGGGGACGATACGATCCTCCTGGTGGTGCGGTCCGATCGGGCCCGTCGGGCGGTGATGGCCCGTCTCCGGGAGGCCGCTGGGATCGTCTGAAGCGGGGGGTTGACGCCACCGGGCCGGAATGTATGATTATGCACCACAGCGCATAATCATTATATCCAGGATCGACCCATGCAGCCGCTCGTCGCCTTGGCCTATTCCGGGGGCCTCGATACTTCCGCCATCGTTCCGTGGCTCCGCAGCCAGTACGGCGCGCGCGTGCTGTGCTACGTCGCCGACGTGGGGCAGGGCAGCCGCGAGCTCGAGGGCATCGAGGCCAAGGCGATGGCGTCCGGCGCGGTGGGATGCGTCGTGGACGATCTTCGAGAGACGTTCGTCACCCAGTACGTCTTCCCGACCCTCAAGGCCGGCGCGGTCTACGCCCACACCTACCTCCTCGGCACCGCGATGGCCCGGCCCCCCGTGGCCGCAGGCCAGGTCGCCGCGGCGCAGCGCGCCGGTGCGACGGCGGTGGCCCACGGCTGTACCGGCAAGGGGAACGACCAGGTGCGGTTCGAGCTGACCTATCGCGCGTTGGCGCCCGAATTGGACGTCATCGCCCCGTGGCGGACCTGGGAGTTCCGGGGCCGGGAGGACCTGCTTGCGTACGTCGCGGCCCAGGGCATCGCGGTGGACGCGAGCCCCGAGAAGCCGTACTCGCGGGACCGGAACCTCTGGCACTGTTCGCATGAGGGCGGCGTTCTCGAGGATCCCGCCACCCCGCCGCCGGCGGACCTGTTCCTGCTGACGGCCCATCCGGCCGACGCCCCCGCGCGGCCCGACGACGTGGTCATCACGTTCGAGGAAGGCGCACCCGTGGCCATCGACGGGGTGCCGCATGCGCCGGTCACACTCCTCGAGCGAATCAACGAGCTGGCCGGTGCCCACGGCATCGGCCGTACCGACGTGGTGGAGGACCGTATCGTCGGCATGAAGTCGCGGGGCGTGTACGAGACTCCCGGTGGCACGGTGCTGTACGCGGCGCACCAGGCGCTGGAGCAGCTCGTGCTCGACCGGCGAACCCAGTCACTCAAGGCCGCGGTCGCGCCGCGGTACGCGGACCTCGTGTATGAGGGGCGCTGGTGGTCGACCGAACGGGAGGCGATGAGCGCGCTCGTGGACGTGACGCAGCAGCGGGTGAGCGGCGACGTCACGGTTCAGCTCTTCAAGGGCAGGGCCAGCGTCGTATCCCGCCGGAGTCCGTACTCCCTCTACGACGGGGCGACGGCCACGTTCGAAGCCGGCGGGAGCTACGACCATCAGGATGCCCAGGGCTTCATCAAGCTCTTCGGGCTGGGCCTGCCGTCGTCGGCTGGCGCGGCCGCCTCGGTCCACGTCGAGGACGTCGCGTGACCCTCACGGGCGGCGACGCGCCCCCGGCGACCGAACACCACCTCTGGGGAGGGCGGTTCGACGGCGGCCCGGCCCAGGCGGCGGCCCGCCTCAACTGGAGCCTGCCGGTCGATCTGCGGCTCTGGCCGCAGGACGTGCGGGCCGCCCGGGCGTGGGCGGCAGCGCTGGGCGAGGCCGGGGTGCTGGACGGCGCCGAGGTGCAGCTGATCGATACCGGGCTCGAGCGCGTGGCGGAGCGGCTGGAGGCCGGTGAAGGCGGCGACGCGCACGACGAGGACGTCCACACACTGGTGGAGCGCTTGCTGTACGAGGAAGTGGGGCCGGTGGCCGGCAAGCTGAATACCGGCCGTTCGCGGAACGACCAGGTCGCGACCGACCTGCGGCTGTGGACGATGGACGCCATGGAAGCGCTCACGGCCGAGGTCGCGGCACTGGCGCAGGCCCTCGTGACGCAGGCCGCCGCGGGCGTCGACGTGCTGCTGCCGGGCTACACGCACGGGCAGC
Source organism: Gemmatimonadota bacterium (assembly GCA_039587215.1). Lineage (GTDB taxonomy): Bacteria > Gemmatimonadota > Gemmatimonadetes > Gemmatimonadales > GWC2-71-9 > CAMYLY01. The sequence goes on from JBDHIW010000027.1 coordinate 13,633, forward strand.
GCGCGCAGCCCGTACGCTGGAGCTACGTCATGCTCGCCCACAGCTGGCCGCTCGTCCGCGACCTCGACCGCCTGGCGACGGTACGCGACCGAGCCGCGGAGATGCCGCTGGGCTCGGGCGCGGTGGCGGGCACGGCGTTCGCGGTGAACCGCGCGGCGCTCAAGACCCGGCTGGGGTTCCGGCGCCTCTCGCCGAACGCCCTCGATGCGACCGGGGACCGCGACTTCGTGGCCGACGCCCTCTTCGCGATGTCGATGATCGCGACCCACGCCTCCCGGCTGGCGGGCGAGCTGCTGGCGTACACGGCGAGCGAGTACGGGTTCGTGCGCCTGAGCGACGCGTACTGTACCGGATCGAGTCTGTTGCCCCAGAAGCGCAATCCCGACGTGCTCGAGTTGGCGCGCGGCGGCGCGTCGGGTGTGGTGGCCGATCTCACGGCGATGCTGTCGCTCGTGAAGGGCCTACCCGCGGGTTACGCGAAGGACCTCCAGGATGACAAGCGCGCGGTCTTCGATGCGATGGACCGGCTCACGCTGCTGCTGCCCGCACTGCGGGGCGCCGTCGAGACGATGGAGCCCCAGAAGGAGCGTATGCGCGCCGCGCTCGACCCTGGACTTGCCGCGACGGACATCGCGGACGCGCTGGTGCTCGCCGGCGTGCCGTTCCGTGAGGCGCACGGCATCGTCGGGCAGGTCGTGCGCACGGCCGAGGCGATGGGCGTGGGCATCTTCGACGTGCCCGCCGGAACGCTCGAGGGACTGCATGCCGAGTTGCCGGCGGCGGTGGCGGCGGTCGGCGACTGGGAAGCGTCGATCGAGCGCCGGGGGTCGGTCGGCGGCGCGTCGCGCGCGGCTATCGCGGAACAGTTGCGGGAACTGGAAATGCGGCTCGCGCCGGACGCGCCGCGCCCGGCGCCCTAGCGCATTTCCCTGGGAAGCCGAACGAGCCGGCCCGCTGGGAGCGGACCGGCTCGTCGTGTCGAGTGGCGGCATGGGCGCGCGGGTAAGTGAGTTCCCGGTGATCGTCCCCCTCAAGACGACATTCCTGCCTGGCGGCAGGGTGCGCCACGCCGCCGACTCGATGCATTTCTCCTAACGAACGATGGGGCCGGCGAGTTTCTGGGCCGGCCGCATCAGTGTAGATGCACGGACCCGCCGGAAGGTTGCGCTCCGCCGGCCGGCGGGGCCTAACTCGTGCCATTGTGACGAGTTAGAGCGACGGATAGCTTACCCCCATAACGTAGATCGCGGAAAGGGAGTCCGCTGTGCGCTGCCTCACGCTCAATGCCTCGTTCGAACCGCTCACGCTCGTCCCCGTGCGTCGTGCGCTGCGGCTGGTGCTCGACGGCAAGGCGGAGATCGTCGAGGCGGACGGATCGGGCCTCATGCGCAGCGCACGTCTCGTCATCCCGCGGCCCTCGGTCATTCGGCTCGTGCGATTCGTGCACGTTCCGCGGAAGTTCCGTCGGCAGGTGACGAACACGTTCCTCTTTGCGCGCGACCGCTACACCTGCCAGTTCTGCGGGCGGAGAGAGGCCGAGCTCGGGTTCCGCGAGTGCCTCACTCGTGACCACCTCGTCCCCATCTCGCGGGGTGGCACGAACGAGTGGAGCAACGTCGTAACGGCGTGCTCGCCGTGCAATACGCGCAAGGGCAACCGGCTGGTGCAGGAGTGCGGCATGCAGCTCCTGTCGACCCCGACCGAGCCGCACTTCGTGTACCTCACGTGGGCCGTGCGCCGTCTGACGCCCGTGCAGACGAAATACATCCGCCTCTTCTACGGCGAGGACACGGTCCGACAGCTCGCCGGACTCTAGACCGGCGGTTCCGGGAGGCCGGGTGAAGACGCTCACCGACTACCTGTGGTTCACCACGACCGAGCGGCAGGAACTGATCGACATCACGGAAGACGTCGCGGCGCGTGTGCAGTCGTGCGGGATCGAAGAGGGTTTCGTCCTCGTGTCGGCCATGCACATCACCGCGTCGGTTTTCGTGAACGACCACGAGTCGGGCCTGTGGCACGACATCTTGGCGTGGCTCGAGTCCTCCGTCGCTCCGTGGGATCCCGAGCGGTACCGGCACAATCTGACCGGAGAGGACAATGCCGCCGCCCATCTCCGCAGCCTGACGATCGGACACGAGGTGATCGTGCCCGTGACCGCCGGCCGGCTCGACCTGGGGCCATGGCAGCGCGTGTTTTATGGCGAATGGGACGGCCAGCGCCGGAAGCGCGTCATCATCAAAGTGATGGGGGAGTGAGCGCGAGGGATTCTCGGCGGCGGGGCCCGGGTGTACCTTTTAGCGCTTAGGTGTGTTGTGAGGAGTGGTTGCCAGGGTTGAACCTTGCTGAGCTCGTTCAGAAACGGGCCGAAACGCAGCCGGACCGGGAGTGCCTCGTGTTCGGCGCCCGTCGGTTGACGTATGCGCAGCTGGTTCGGGATGCCGCCGCGTTGGCGGCGGCCTGGCGGGAGCTGGGGATCGAACGGGAGGACCACATTGCGGTGGACCTTCCGAACTGCCCCGAGTGGGTCGTGGCGATGCTCGCCGCGGCCAACCTCGGCGCGGTGATCGTCCCGCTGCATCCCGCGCTGGGCTACCATGAGCTCAAGTACCAGCTGCGGCACACGGATGCGCGGCTGGTGGTGGCGTCCGAGTCCGTCGGGGACACCGAGTATTCGGAGTTCGTCGACGACGTGATGGACGGTCTCCCCGCGCTGCACCACGTGGTGACCGTGGGGGTGGACGACGACTGGCCCGACGATCGGGTCTGGCGCTTCGACGATCTCGTGGTTCGAGGTCGTGGCCGTCCGACGTCGCCCGTACCGGGTGACGACGACGCTCCGCTCGCGCTCCTCTACACATCGGGTACGACGGGCAAGCCGAAAGGCGTGGTGCTGTCCCACCGCAATGTGGGACATGCCGCCCGTGAGACCGCCGCCGCGCTCGCGTTGACGGCGGACGACCGCGTGTTCGTGGCCGTGCCGCTGTTCACGATCTTCGGCGTGCAGGTCGCCGTGTCGTCGCTCACGACCGGCAGCACCATGGTGCTGCAGGAGCGCTTCGACCCTGCGGCTGCACTGGAGACCATCGAGCGGGAAGGTGTCACGGTCTGCCACGGCGTCCCGACGATGTTCGAACTCCTGATGCGTCAGGAGTCGTTTGGCGATCACGATCTCTCCGTCGTGCGGACGGGGGTGATCGCGGGCAGTCCGGTGGGTGTCGATCTCGTGCGCCGCGTGCGGCAGTGGAACGACGTCCAAGTCGCATACGGGCTCACGGAAACCGGCCCGACCGTGTCGATCACCCGGTTCGACGACACGGTGGATCGGCGCGAGCGTACGGTCGGACGGCCCATTCCCGGGGTCGAGGTTCGGGTTCTCGATCCCAAGTCCGGGGAACTGCATGCACTGGACGCCGTCGGCGAACTGGTGGTGCGCGGCCCCAACGTGATGATGGGGTACCATCGCATGCCGACCGAAACGGCGCGTGCGTTCGGCCCCGAGAACTTCTTCGCGACCGGCGACGTCGCGCACGTGGATGACGAAGGTTACGTGACGATCGTCGGCCGGCAGAAGGAGATGATCATTCGCGGCGGGTACAACGTATTCCCGCGCGAGTTGGAGGATGTGCTGCGGACACACCCGGGAGTGGAGGACGCCTGCGTACTGGGCGTGCCCAACCCGATTCTCGGGGAGCTGATCTGCGCGTGTGTGGTGGCGGTGGAAGGGGCGGCGGTCGATGCCGACGCGCTGCGGGAGTTTTGCCGAGAGCAGGTAGCTGACTACAAGGTTCCAGACGTGGTCCGCTTCTTCGACACCTTCCCGAGAACCGGGACCGGGAAGGTGATGCGACGGGAGCTGGCGCGCGTAATGGAGCAGGAAACGGAAACAACGTGAGAAACTTCTCCACCGGGCGGTCCGCGCGGACCGCCGCCGACCCGACGGTCCACGCGCCGAACGCGGCGCTGCTGATCGACTTCGACAACGTCACCATGGGGGTCCGGTCGGATCTCCAGAACCAACTGCGCCGTCTCATGAACTCCGAGATGATCAAGGGGAAAGTGGCGGTGCAGCGCGCGTACGCCGACTGGCGGCGTTACCCGCAGTACATCGTGCCCCTGTCCGAGTCGTCGATCGATCTGATCTTCGCGCCCGCCTTTGGCTCGAATAAGAAGAACGCCACCGACATTCGCCTCGCGATCGACGCGCTGGAACTCGTGTTCACGCGGCCCGAGATCGGCACGTTCATTCTGCTGTCGGGCGACTCCGACTTCTCGAGCCTGGTGCTCAAGCTCAAGGAGTACGGCAAGTACATCATCGGGGTCGGGATCCGCGAGTCGTCGAGCGATCTGCTGATCCAGAACTGCGACGAGTATTACAGCTACAACGAGCTCACCGGGTTCACGAAGGAGCACGAGACCGAGCATGTCTCCAAGGACCCGTGGGAGCTGGTGGTCGAGGCGGTCGTGCAGATGCGCAAGGACGACGACGTCATGCGCTCCGATCGCCTCAAGCAGGTCATGCAGGGGATCGACCCGACGTTCAGCGAGAAGGACGCCGGCTTCAGCCGGTTCTCGAAGTTCGTGACCGACGCTCAGAAGCGTGGACTCCTCACGCTGACGAAGCTCGACAACGGGCAGTACGAGGTGGACGTCGGCGACAACGCCAACGTGTCGCCGGAAGAAGAGAAGGCCCTCAACGCGAAGCCGCGCACGGAGTCGAAAGAGCCGCGCGGCAGGAGCCGCCGCGGCCGCCGCGGCGGTGCAAAGTCACGCGAGGCGGGCGGCCTGTCGCTGTCCGAGGCATTCGAGTTGATGCGCCAGGCCCTGTTGGTGCTCGGTGCCGTCGGCGAGGATGCGGCGCCCGGAGAGTCGGTTCGTGCGAAGATGATCGAGCTCGTCGGTGCGGACGGAGACCCCGTTTTCGAGCGGCCGAAGTTCCAGCGTCTTCTGCGGCAGGCGCACGACGCGGACCTCATCGAGCTCGTGAAGCAGGACGACGACTACCTCATGAAGCTCACCGCGGGCGCGGTGGACGAGAGCCCCGCCGCGGCACCGCCCGAGGCGCCGGCCGCCTCCGAGGCCGAGTCGTCGGCAGACGAGGGTGAGGAGAAAGCCCCGAAGAAGAAGCCGGCGGCCAAGTCGCGCACGCGGAGCCGCCGGACGAAGAGCGCAGCGACCAAGACAAAGAGCGAAAAGGCGACGACGGAGTCCGAGGAGCCCGCCGCCGAGCGTGCGGACGAGTCGGGAGATGTCGCTGCCGAGACTACGACCGCCAAGCGTCGGCGGAGCCCTCGGTACCGCCGCGGTTCCAAGGGACAGGAATCTGCGCAGGCGGCTGAAAACGACACGACGACGAAGGTCGGCAAGGTGTCCGAGGCCGACGCTGCCGCGAAGGCGAAGCCGAAGCCGAAGCCGAAGGCCGACGCTGCTGCCACGCCGAAGGCCGACGATGCCGCGAAGCCCGCGGCGAAGAGGTCGCGGCGCGTGGGGCCGCGCCGCGGCGGCCGCGCGAAAGCTGACGAGGGCGGGTCGGGGGCGACCGCCGCGGTCGGCAAAGTCGAGTCATCCCCGACGACGGAGCGGGCGGCGTCGCGCCGAGAGCCGGATGCACCGTCGGAACCGTCCACGCCCGCATCGCCGTCGGAAGGCGCCCGTCAGGCGCCCGTCGTATCGGCACCGCCCGCTGAGGCTCCCGCGGAGGAGTCGGGAAGCTTGCTCAAGCGCATGGGTGCTGCGTTTCAAAAGGCCATGCGCGGCGAGGAGGGCGACACCCCGGAGTGACCCGTACGGGCAGGCCGCTGGGGAAGGAGTTCTACGCGCGCGACACCGCAAGGGTCGCGCGCGACCTTTTGGGGTGCTATTTGGTCTCCACCATCGGCGGTCGGCGCACGGCGGGGCGGATCGTCGAAGTCGAAGCGTACATTGGACCGCACGACCCGGCGGCGCACGGCTTCGGCAACCGCCGGAGCGAGCGGAACCAGTCGATGTTCGGGCCGCCTGGAACTGCGTACGTCTACCGCAGCTACGGGATCCACTGGTGCGTCAACGCGGTCACGGAGCGTGACGGGTATCCGGCAGCCGTGCTGATCCGGGCGCTCGAGCCCGCTGTCGGGCTGGGAGTGATGGCAGCCCGACGTGGGCGGGATGAGCGTCGACTCCTGTGCGCCGGTCCGGGTCGCCTGTGCCAAGCGCTCGGGATCACCCGGGCGCAGGACGGGGCCTCGCTGAGCCGCGGCCCGCTTCGAATCACGCGGACCGTGGAGTTCCGGCCGCCAGCCGTCGCGATCTCCGGTCGGGTGGGTATCTCGAAGGCGGTGGATTGGCCGCTCCGGTTCACGTCCGCGGCGGGGTGAGCGGGATCACGGTCGGTTCCGCATCACCGTGGCACCTTGCATGTTGCAAAGGGCCGCGCAGCGCCTGCTGACGCGGTCCCCGTGCTCGACAAGGAGTTGGTGCCGCATGCGCCGGATCTACACCGTGTTACTCACCGCACTCGTGGTGGCCCCGTCACTTGCGAGAGCGCAGGACTATGCCCCGCCCGAGTGGACCATTCGCCTGTCCTCTCGTTTGGAGATCGGCGGCTCGTCCCTCCTCGTGCGTGCCCTGCACCACAATCGGAGTGTGGAGGCGCGCGCGAACTGGGTGCAGCTCCGCCTCGATCGCGACGATGCGCAGCACGGGCTCCTGATCGATCCGGCTACCGCCCTCGAAATGCACGAACTTCTCTGGCTCCACCAGCATGGCGTCGTCGTCGCTGCCGACGAAGTGGTTGCGACGACGCTCACGGTGCGCGTGCATCAGGATAAGCGGCGGACACTCACGTTCCTGTGCGAGTCCGATTGCGTTGCCGACACGACCCGCGTGGTGTCGTTCGAGCTCACGGACGAGGAGGCCGACCGGCTCAACGTGGCGCTGATGACGATGGCGTCAGAGCTCGGTGTGCGGCGCGAAGCAGCGCCGCACGCGCCCACGCCGGTTGTAGTCGAGCCGGCGACGGTGGGAGGACGCATCTCGGTGGCCACGCAGCCGCGGGCGACGCTGTACGTGGATGGAGAGGCGATCGGTGAAACGCCGATCGAAGACCTCGCCGTCGAGATCGGCGACCACGTGTTGCGGGTCGAACGCGAGGGCTTCGAGACCCTCGTTGATTCGGTCACGGTCCGTCCCACGGGCACGCTGATTCGCCAGTACAGCCTGCAGCGCACGGCGGCTCAGGAGATTCTGGATCGAGGCGGCGGGCAGCTCACGGTGTTCTCGAGGCCGTTCGCAACGGTGTACATCGATGGAGAAGCGATCGGCGAGACGCCGGTGCGCGAAGCGGCGCTCCGCGCGGGTCCCCACATTCTGCGCGTGGACCGAGCGGGCTTCGAGTCGGTTACGGATACGATCTTGATCCTGAGCGGCACCCTCCTCCGGCGCACCTATGAGCTTGCGGAGGGCGGTGAACCCCCGGCCTGGGAGCAGGGTGCGTCTGCACCGACCCCGGCTGCTGCACCGACCCCGGCCGCGGCACCGTCCGCAAGCGCGGCGCCGGATCCGGCGCCGGCCCCGACCGTCACGGGCGCCAGGGCGCGGCTCATCATCACGGCCGCGCCGACGGCCAGCGTGTGGATCAATGGACGCCACGTCGGCGACACGCCGATCCTTGGCGTACCGGTCGAGGGCGGTACGCACGTGATCGAGCTCGTCCGCGACGGGTACACGGCCATTGCGGACACCGTGGTCGTGACCGGCGAGGGCAGTCTGCGGAAGTCGTACCGGCTGCAGCGGCGACCGCGCTGACCTTTCGGCCGCGCCCGGCCGTCCCCTCCGCTATCTTTCGCGACACACCTGCTCCCGATGCGGAGCCCACCGGCGGGGGCCGGTGCGAGGGGCGTCCATCCACGACGAGTGAATCCATGTCGAATGCGACTCTGAACGACGCGCAGGCCGAACTGCGCAATCGTGCACGTGAACTCGCCGAGACGGCCATGCGGCCGGTCGCGGCCAAGTACGACGAAGAACAGGCGTATCCGTGGGAAGTGCAGCACGCGATTCGCGACGCCGGCCTGTCGGGCGTGTGGATTCCCGAGGAATACGGCGGCATGGGCATGGGCGTGTTCGAGCTGTGCCTCGTGGTCGAGGAGTTCTCCCGGGCGTGCGGCGGCATGGGCGTCGCCTACGCGGTGAACGCCTTGGGATCATTCCCGATCATCGTCGGCGGCACGGACGAGCAGAAGGCGCGTTGGTTGCCGCCGATCGCGGCGGGCGAGAAGCTCATCGCGTTCGGGCTGTCCGAGAAGGCCGCGGGGTCCGACGCGGGGTCCATGATCACGCGCGCGGCAAAGGACGGCGACGACTACATCGTGAGCGGCGAGAAGAAGTGGAATACCAACGGCGCCGTGGCGTCGCACAATACGATCTTCGCCGTGACGAACCCGGACCGGGGCGCCCGCGGCATCTCGGCGTTCGTCGTGGACAAGGACACGCCGGGCTACACCGTCGGCAAGGCGGAGGACAAGATGGGCATCCGCTGCGTGCCGGTGGTGGAGATTCACCTGGACAACTGCCGCGTGCCGGCGGCCAACCTGCTGGGCGGTGACGAGGGGCGCGGGTTCAAGCATGCGATGATCACGCTGGACCGTGCGCGACCGGGCGTCGCGGCGCAGGCCGTGGGACTCGCGCAGGGTGCACTGGACCTGGCGATGGGCTACGTGCGGGACCGGCAGCAGTTCGGCCAGTCGGTGAGTTCGTTCCAGGGTATTCAGTGGATGTTGGCCGACATGGCAACGCAGATCGAGGCCGCGCGTCAGCTCGTGCACCACGCGGCGCGGGTGATCGACTCCGGGGCCAAGAACATCAG
>JBDHIW010000028.1:0-26473 GCA_039587215.1 Gemmatimonadota bacterium
CGTACGACTGCCGCCACGTAGCGGGGATCGTGCGCGGACGCCAAGATGTCGTCGCTGGCCGCGTGCGGGATCTGGAACGCCTCGGGCGGCACGACCCGATCCGCGGTGAGACGTTCCCTGAGGAGCCGGTATTTGGCCATGGGAAACCGATGGTCCGCGGGCAGCGGCACCTCGAACCCATCCGTCACGAAGACGCGCATCAGCCCAACCCTCCCGCAAAGGTGGACCCTTGACCCGCTTCTTCCGTCCTCCGACAATTCGCCCCATGCGATGGGCCCATACGATACTCCTCGGCGTCACGGCCGCCGCTTGCAACGTCGGGCCGCCCGAAGATCTCATCTTCCTCGACGGCCGCGGCGTGGCCGCGGTCGGCGACTCGCTGGTCGCCGTCACCCGTCAGGACTCGAACGGCGTCGTCGTCGTGGACCGCCGTTCCGGCGCCGTGTACTGGAGAGCCGTGAACGCGCTCGAGAGTCCGCACCACGTGCAGCAGTCGGGTGATGCCTGGTACGTCTCCAACGTGCGAAACGGCGAGGCCGAGATCGTCGTGTTCGACCTCGACTGGCAGCTCACCGACCGGATTTCCCTGGCGGAGGTATCGGCCACCCCGCATCAGTTTGCGGTGCTGCCCGACGGCCGCGTCGTCGTCGAAGCCGCCGACGGCCGCCTGGCGGCCCTCGGCCCCGACAGCCTCACCACGTTCGCACTTACGGAGCAGAGCAGCCGCACCGGGCTCGTCGTCGCCGCGCTCGGCGGGGTCCTCCACGCCGTCCCCGACCGCACCGTGACGCTGTACAACGGCCTCGGGCGTGTCCGGTGGCGGCTCGAATGGCCCTGGCAACCGACGGCCTACCCGACGGACCTCGCCGTCGATCCTCGTGGCCGGATTCACCTGATGGCCGGTGAAGGGGTCGGACAGCCGAGCTTCGTCGCGTTCACGTTCTCCGCCGTGACGGGGGAAGTGATTCGCTGGTCCATGCCGGGAGGCATCGCCACGTTCTCGGTGAATCGGGTCGGGGACATCGACGCGGACGATCCCGCGCGCTGGCTCGGCGGTCGCTGACGGCGCCCTGACGCGTCGGACGGTCAGTGCCGCAGACCGATTCGGTCGGCGAACTCCTTGAACAACTCGGCCTGCTCGGGTGCAAGCGACTCGGGTATCTCCACGTCGATCCGCACGTACTGATCCCCCCGCTTGTCGCCCTTTTCGATGCCCTGGCCCGCGAGGCGGAACTTCCGACCGGGCTGCGTTCCGGCCGGCACCGTCAGCACCACCTTGCCGCCGTGAATCGTACGCACCTTGATCTTGGTGCCGAGCATCGCCTGGGCCACGTTCACCGGGATCGTGCAGTGGATGTCCAGCCCGTCGCGACTGAAGAAGCGGTCGGGCGTGACGTGGAACGTGACCAGGAGATCGCCGGCGCCGGCGCCCCCAGGCGAGCGCTGCCCCTGCCCTTTGAGCCGGACGCGCTGCCCGTCTTCGGTGCCGGCCGGCACCGTCACCATGAGACGCTTGGACTGCGCAGCCTCGCCGTCGCCGCGACAGGTCCCGCACGGCGACGACGCCACCTTGCCCCGGCCCCGACAGGCCGGACACGGTCGCGTGACGGCGAACCCGCCCTGACCGAACGTCACCGTACCGCGACCTTGGCACTCGCCGCACGTGTTCACACTCGCGCCCGGCGCTGCCCCAGACCCGCCACAGGTCGAACATGCTTCGGTCACCGACACCGTCACGGGGACCTTGCCGCCCAGCGCTGCGGTGTCGAACGGCACCTCGGCAACCGTCTCGATCGGTTCCGGCGCGGCGTCTTGCTTCCCCTTGCCGAAGATCGACGAGAACAGGTCGCCGAGTCCGCCGAACCCGGGGAATCCGCCGAAGTCGACGTCTTCGGCCCGCGGCCCGGCCGCACCGGGCCGCCCACCGCGGCCGGACCACGCGTTCTGCGCCCCACGCGAGAACGCCCCCAGCCGGCGCATCGTGTCGTACTGCTTGCGCTTCTCGTCGTCGCTCAGCACCGAATACGCTTCCGAGATCTCCTTGAAGCGCTCCGCGGCCTGCTGGTCGTCGGGGTTGGCGTCCGGATGGTACTGCTTGGCGAGGCGACGGTACGCCTTCTTGATGTCCGCGGCCGTCGCCTTGTCGGCTACGCCGAGGACTTGGTAATAGTCCTTTGCCGCCGCCATCGACCTATCCGTCGGCGGGCATGTGGACGGTCACGCGCACGCGAGCCGGGCGCAGCAGCGTTCCGCCGAAGCGGTACCCTGCCTGGAAGACGTCGGCCACCAGGCCCTCCTCCGCGGGATCCTGGACCGGCACGGTTCCGATCGCCTCGTGCTGGTTGGGATCGAAGCTGTCACCCGATGCCCCGAGCCGTTCGAGCCCCGCCTCTTCGAGCTCCTTGAGGAGCTTCCGCTCGACCATGCGCACCCCGTCGAGGATGGCTTCGGCCCCCTCCCCCACCTCGGCGTCCAGCACCCGGGAGAGGTCGTCGAGGGTCTCCAGGACCCGGCCGGCCAAGGCCGCCTGCGCCCGTCCCCACAGTTCCGATCGTTCCCGCGCGGTGCGTTTGCGGAAATTGTCGAGCTCCGCCGCCAACCGCAGCGTCTGATCGCGCGCCTCGGCGAGCTCTTCCTCCAACCGCTCGACGGCCGTGCCTCCACCGGCTTCCCCCTCGGGGTTCTCGGGAGCGCCCTCGGCATGGGTCTCGTCGACCGAGACCTCGGCCGCCTGGGGCTGCACAGCGTCGTCCGCTGTCGTGTCGATCTGGTCGTCGCGCTTCGTGTTCATCGGGCTCCTGACGTGTCGCTCAGCAGTCATGCATAAGCATTAAACATAGCAAGGCCTCAGGCGTCGAGGAGCGATCGTCGGACCATGTCGAGCGCTGCCTGGGCGGCACGCTCGCGGATCTCCCGGCGCCCCCCAGGGAACCGCCGGGTCACCGCGCGGGCCGCGTCGCCCACCACGGCGGCGAGGCACACGGTGCCGACGGGTTTCTCCTCGGTACCGCCGCCCGGCCCGGCGACGCCGCTCACGGCGACGGCCACCTCCGTCGCGAAGCGGCGGCGGGCGCCGGCGGCCATGGCCCGCACGACGGCCTCACTCACCGCGCCCTCGCGCTCCAGCAGGTCCGCCGGCACGTCGAGGTCCCGCACCTTCGACGCATTGGCATAGCTCGTCACGCCCCCCGCGAAGACCGTCGACGCCCCGTCGATCGCCGTGAGGCGGGCACCGACGAGCCCACCCGTGCACGACTCGGCGACGGCCACCTGCAGACCGCGCTCGCGGAGCATGTCGAGGACGACCGCCGCCAGATCGTCCTCGTCCTCTCCGTAGGCCAGCACGCCCACCGCGTCCCGCAGCACCGCGTGCGCGCGCTCCAGCGCGGCCGCCACCTCGTCCCCACGTCCCGGTCCGGCGGTGAGACGGAGGTCGACACCCTCCACTCCGGGCAAGAAGGCCAGCGTGGCGACACCCAGCGTTCCACCCAGGTCACCGAGCCGACCGGCGAGATCGGATTCGGCGATGCCCGTCGTACGCACGGTCCGGGAACCGATCACGGCATCCCCACCCTCGGCGAGCCGGGGGAGCACCTCGGCATCCAGCAGCGCGCGCATCTCGTGAGGTACGCCCGGCAGGAGCACGAGGAGCCCCCGGTCGGTCTCGATCCACAAGCCCGGGGCCGTGCCCCGCCGGTTGGGCAGGACACTGGCGCCCCGCGGTACCATCGCCTGCACGGCGTTGGTCTCCGGCATTTCCCGTCGACCGAGCGCGGTGAAACGGGCGCGAATCTGCGCGAGCGCGTCCTCGTCCAGCTCGAGCGGGACCCCGGCCACCGCGGCGGCGGCCTCGCGCGTGACGTCGTCCGGCGTCGGCCCCAGCCCGCCCGTAACGATGACCGCGTCGGCGCGGGCGAGGCCGTCGGCCATCGCGCCCGCGATCGCGTCGACGTCGTCGGGAACGGTGACCTGGCGGGTCACGCGGACTCCCCGGGCGGCGAGCGTCCGCGACATGTGGGTGGCGTTCCGATCGAGCGTGAAGCCGAGCAGAAGCTCGGCTCCGACGGTCAGGAGCTCAACGTCCATCGCCGGCGGCGTCGCTCCCCGGCCCCCACAGCACGTGGCGGTACTGGACGAGGTATACGATCAGCGAGTACGCCGTCAGGACGACCGCAGCGGCGAGGGATACCGAGATCACGGTGCCGAGCAGCCACTCCCAGACTACGCTTCCGCGATGATCTTCCCAGCCGAACGCCGCTCGGAGATCTCGCCACGCGAACCAGAAGAATGCCGCGCCGATGAAGATGCCTTGCAGCACCGTCTTGAGCTTGCCGGCCCCGCCGGCCGGGATGACGACCCCGCGACCCTTCGCCACCTGCCGCACGACCGTCATCACGAGTTCGCGACCGATGAGCAGCAGTGCGGCCCAGAGCGGAAAGACGTTCCACCATGGGATCGCGTACTGCGCTTCCGGCGCGCGCGTGAGTACGTAGATGGGGATGAGCGCCGCGAGTAGGAGTAGTTTGTCGGCCAACGGATCGAGCAGCTTGCCGAGATCCGTGATCTGCCCCCGCTCCCGGGCCAGATAGCCGTCGTAGATGTCGCTCACCGCCGCAGCGATGAACACCACAAAGGCGATGAACTTGGGAACGTAGCCGTGAACGAAGGGGAGCAGCGCGATGACCGGCGTCACCGCAATCCGGGCTACGGTCAGGACGTTGGGCAGAGTCCAGACCATCGCCCGACTCAGCTGAGCGTCTTCAGCACCGACTTGGCGACGGCTCGGAGGGTCTCGAATACCCCGTCACCCGTGATCGCCACCGATTCGAAATACGGCGCCCGCTCGATCCACGTCCCGTCGACGTGCTCGATGAGCATCCGCCCTTCGACGTACGGATCCGGCGTGGCCTGCTGGCGCTCCGCATCCTCCACCGGCCATCCCGGGTTCAACTGCTCCTCGAGGTCACTCACCGGCGACGCATTGGGTAGGTCACGCTTGTTGTACTGGACCACGAACGGGATCTTCGTCAGGTCGTACCCGTACTCGGCCATGTTGTCGTAGAGATTCTGCATGGCCTCGATGTTCGCCTCCATACGCTCGACCTGGCTGTCGGCGACGAACACCACGCCGTCTACGCCCTTCAGGATCAACTTCCGTGAGGCGTTGTAGTACACCTGTCCCGGAACCGTGTAGAGGTGGAACCGCGTCTTGAATCCGCGGATCGTACCGAGATCGACTGGCAGGAAATCGAAGAAGAGCGTGCGCTCGGTCTCCGTCGCCAGCGACACCATCTTCCCGCGCGCGTCCGGGTTCACCTTCCCGTAGACGTGCTCGAGATTCGTCGTCTTTCCACCCAGTCCCGGCCCGTAGTAGACCAACTTGCAGTTGATCTCGCGGGACGCATAGTTGATCATCGACATCGGCGGATGCGTCTCCCTCTAATCCGCAAACAGTTGGTCAATCTCGTCGTCCGCACCGGCCAGGAGTCCCCCGGCCTGGGCATCGCCCTCCTGCCCGCGCGAACGCGAGAACATCTCCTCGAAGACCTGCGTGAGGTCAGTCACCGTCTGCTTCACCCGCAAACGGACCATCCCCACCGTCGTGCGCTGGTCGAACAGCACGACCAGAATGACCTTCCGCGCCACGTCCGCCAGGTACATCGACTCCTTCTCACCCTGGTGGAACAGCGACGCGAACTCGGGCTCGCCGATCATCTTGGCCAACTGATCGTTGGCGCTGAAATCCGCGGCCGTCAGCGAGGCAAATGCCGTCGGGTCGAAGCTGAGCTGATCGCCAACGTTGGCGAGCAGCTGACCCGTGCGATCGACCAGCAGCGCACACCGAGCGTTGGACTCGACCAACAGCCCGTTCAAGTGCTCCGTGATCTTGTGGTAATCGCTTTCGTCCAGTGACCACGTACCAGCGCCTGTTTCCATCAGCTCCTCATCAGCCGAGTTTGGCTTCCATCCGACGCACGATACCCTCCGCCCGCTTCCGCAGCATGCCGTGGCGCTCCCACTCGAGGTAGTCCCGCAGCAGCTGGACCCCCTCCACGCTCGGGTGCCCGTTGAGATAGCCCAGCGCCGACAGTCGGCGCAAGGGGTGCGGACTGAACAGATCCCTGCGGAACCGCCCAATCGAATGCTGCGCGACAGCGGCGCCGAGAACCGTCCCGACGCCGAGCGCCGCCAAGAACGCCCGAATTCGCGAATCCATCATTCCATCTCCTGCCGGGCGCTGAGCGCCCGAGCCACGGTAACGCTGTCAGCGTACTCCAAGTCCCCTCCGACCGGCAGCCCGAGTGCCAACCGGGACACGCGCACGTCCCGTCCCTGCAGCACGTCCCGGACCAGCGTCGCGGTAACCTCGCCCTCCATGCTCGGGTTGGTCGCCACGATGACCTCACGGACCGGCGAGCCGTTGGCCAACCGTCCGGCGAGCGCGTCGAGCCGGAGGTCGTCCGGCCCAACACCGTCGAGCGGCGAGATGTGACCGCCCAGCACATGGTACGTTCCGCGGAATTCGCCCGAGCGCTCGATGGCCTCGATGTCGGAGGCCTCTTCCACGACGCAGAGCACGCTGACATCGCGGCGTGGATCGCTGCAAATCTCGCACTGCTCTGCCTCCGCGAGGCTGCCGCACACGCCGCAGGGCCGTACCCGCTCGCACACCTGGACGAGCGCATCGGCCAGACCGCGCGGCTGCTCGTGGGGCTGCTTCAGCAGATGGTACGTGAGCCGCGTCGCCGTCTTGCGCCCGATCCCGGGGAGGCGCGCCAGTTCACCGATGAGTGTCTCGATCGCAGACACGCGGACCCGTCAGAACGGAAGCTGAAACGGGAGCGGCAGACCTCCAGTGGCCTTCTTCAACTCCGCCGTGTAGACCTCCTCGGCCTTGCGCTGCGCGTCGGCAACGGCTGCCGTCACGAGGTCCTCGAGCATCTCCACGTCCCCACCCGTCGCGACCGACGGATCGATGCGCACGGATTGAACGCGCCCCCGCCCATCGGCGGTCACCGTGACCATGCCGCCGCCGGCTGATCCGGTCACCGACTGCTCAGCCAGAGCGGTCTGCATCTGCGACAACCGTCCCTGGACCTGCTGTCCGAGCTGGAGGAGCTGTGAGAAATCGGCCATACCCACCACTGCGAATGAGGTAACTATACGTAGAACATCAACTTAACCGTGCGTCTCGGAGCCGGGCAACCTACTCCAGAAGCTCGAGATCAAGGGCGTCGGCGACGGCGTCCAGCGCCGCGTCCTTCTGACGATACGCCCGCAATCGCTCCTTCCGGTCCAGATCCCGATCGAGCCGCTGCTGCGTGGCCTGCGGCGGCGCAGGCGCGTCGTTGGCGGCCCCGGCCGCCGGCGCGTAGGCCACCCGCAGCGGTTGCCCGAAAAACGCGTGCGCGACCTCCTGGATGGCCTCACGGCCGCGTTCCAGGCCCTCGAGGTGGACCTCCGAGTCCGACACGTCCAGGACGAGTTCGCCGTCCTGCAGCGCGGTCGGGCTGGCGTGCGCCAAGGCCTCGCGGAGCATGCGCCGCTTCTCGGCGACCGCATCGAGAAAGCGTGGCCACCGGTCTTTCACGACGTCCAGCGACAGATTCCCCGCGGACGGCGCCGCCGGGCTCTGGGCCGGCGCGGCCTCCTCCTGCGGGGTCTCTCCTGCCGGCTCAGGGCGAACCGCCGCCCGGGTCCGGCGCGGCGGCGCAGGCGTCCGGGGCTCGGTCCCACCGCCGTCCAACGCGCGCAGGACCTCCGCCAGCTCGATCGTCCGGTCCAGCAGCGTCCATTCGAGCAGCAGCGTCTCGACGTGCATGCGCGCGTTCGGGCTTCGGCGCACCACCCCTTCGGCCTCGGCCAGGAGCTTGAGCATGCGAACGACGTCGCCCGGCTCGTAGCCGTCGGCGTGGCGGTCGATCGCTTCGCGCAGATGTTCGGTCAGTCCGTCGGGCTCTCCGCCGGTGATACGCAGCAGCAGCCCCCGCAGCACGTCGCCTACCCCGATGACGAACTCCACCAGGTCCGCCCCGGACTCCACGAGACGGGCCACGTACGGGAACACCTCTCCCGTGCGGTGGTCGGCCACGATGTCGAGCAACTCTGCCAGCAACTCGTCGTCGATGAGCCCCAGGGATTCGCGCACGCGGTCGGCGGTGACCGGCCCGTCGCAGCAGGCCCACGATGCCCTGCGGCCCGACGCGGCGGAAATCGAACCGCTGCAGTCGGCTCATCACCGGAGCGGCCGTGTTGGCGATCTTCTGCGGCTCGGTGGTGGCGAAAACGAAGACGACCCGAGGCGGCGGCTCCTCGAGAATCTTGAGCAGCGCGTTCCACGCTTCCCGCGTGAGCATGTGGGCTTCGTCGACGATGTAGACCTTGTGGCGTCCCGGGCCGCTGGCGGCGTACATCGCGCGTTCCCGCAGCTCGCGCGCGTCGTCGACACCCCGATTGCTCGCCGCGTCGATCTCCACGACGTCGAGATTGGCGCCGCCGGACCAGATGCGCTCACACGATTCGCACTGCCCGCACGGCTCGCCGTCGTCCCCGCGCGCCTCGCAGTTCAGCGCCATGGCCAGGATACGGGCGGCACTCGTCTTCCCGACGCCGCGCGGGCCCGTCAGCAGGTATCCGTGCGCCACGCGATTGCGGGCGACGGCCCCGGCCAGCCCCGCAGCGACGTGCGGCTGAGCGACGAGGTCTTCGAACCGTCGTGGACGGTACTTCCGGGCGAGAGCGGTGTGGATCATGGATTGGAAGTGCCCCAGGCACCCCGAAGCGACACCCGGCATCGCTTAGCGCTGCTACCATCACGGTCCTGACGCGGTTCACGCGCGCGTGCCCTTCGGACCTGGGGCACCAGAATACTACGCCATTGCACCGTCGGCCTCTACCCCAGCCAAATCACAGATTGCCGCCCGCAGGGTCCCAGGTGCTCGGGATGAACAGTACGAGGAGGGTGTAGAACTCGAGCCGGCCCAGCAGCATGAGACCGCCCAGGAGGACATGGGCCGCGGCACCGAGGTCGCCGTAGTGGGCCGCGGGCCCGACGGCCCCGAGTCCCGGGCCGATCGAGGACATCGCCGCGAGCGCCGCGCTGGTGGCTGTGAGGAAGTCCATGCCCAGCGCAGCGAGCACGGCGGTCCCGGTGGCGTGTGCCGCGAGGTACAGCGCCAAGTATCCCAGGACGTTCATGACGAGCTCGGGCTTCACCGGTCGGCGCCCCAGCTTGGTCACGAGCACCACCTGCGGGTGCAGCACCTTGCGGATCTCGCCCACCGCGTGCTTCACGACCACCGCCACACGAACCACCTTGAAACCGCCGCCTGTCGAGCCGCCCATCGCGCCCATGAACATGAGACCCAGAAGAACGACCTGGGCGAAGACTGGCCACACGGCGAAGTCGTCGGTGGCGAACCCGGTCGTCGTGATGATGGAGACCACGTTGAAGACCGTGCGCCCGACGATCCCGTCTCCCGCACCGGCCATGCCGAGCGACACGAGCACCGCCGCAACGGCCGCGAGGGCCAACCCCGCGTACCACCGCCACTCCGGATCCTTGGCCCACGCCAGCGGCCGCCCGCTCAGCAGCCGGTAGTGCAGCGTGAAGTTCGTCCCGGCGATCAGCATGAACAGCACCGTGACCCACTGGATCGTCGGGGAAAACGCGCCGAGCGATGCCGTGCGCGTCGAGAAACCGCCGGTGGCGAGGCAGCTCATCGCGTGGTTGATCGCATCGAACGGCGTCATGCCCAGCCCAAGGTAGATCACCGCCAGCAGCGCCGTGAACCCCGCGTAGACGCCCCAGAGCAGTCGGGCCGTGGACGCCACGCGGGGCGTCAGCCGATCGCTGGACACGCCGGGGGTTTCGGCGCGGAAGAGCTGAGCACCGCCCATCCCAATCAGCGGGAGAATCGCCACCCCGAGCACGATGATCCCCATGCCGCCCAGCCAGTGGGACACGCTCCGCCACAGCAGAATGCTGCGCGGCAGGGCCTCGATCTCGGCGAAGATCGTCGCCCCGGTCGTCGTGAACCCCGAGACCGACTCGAAGAAGGCGCCCGCCGGCGTCGGCGCCACCCCGGTGAACACGAACGGAAGGCTCCCCACCAGCACCATCGCCGTCCACCCGAGGCCCACCACGGCAAGCCCCTCGCGTGGGTTGATCGAGACGCGGCGGGGCGTCAGCACCCACAGGGCGGCCCCCACCACCACCGTGATCCCGAACGACAACACCCACGCGCCGAGAAGCCCCTCGGAGACTCCGAGCATCATCGAGGGCAGCATCGCCACGGCCGCCCAGATGAGCAGCGCGCCGACGATGTGCAGGACTTCGCGAACGTTCACGAGGGGAAGAGCGTCGCTGCCCGCGCGATCGCGCCCGGCAGCGAAAAGACGATCGCGGTATCGCCGATGTCGAGCACGTCATTGCCGCGCGGTACCGTCACCCGGCCCGCCCGCACGATCGCCGCGACGATCACGCCGTCGGGAAACTCGACCTGAGCGAGGGCCCGCCCCTGCGCGGGGGATTCGGCCGTGACCACGAACGCCACCGCTTCCGCGTCACTCCCCTTGAAGCTGGCCACGCGCGTCACACTTCCTCGTCGCACCAGGCGGAGGATGGCGTTGACCGCGGAGAGCCGTGGGCTCACGGCCGCGTCCAGTCCGATCCGTCGCGCGAGCGGCACGTACTCGCTCTTGTTGAGCAGCGTGATGACCTGCTGCGCTCCCGAATGCTTGGCGACGAGCGACGAGAGAATGTTCGTGTCGTCCTCGTCCGTGAGCGCCAGGAAGGCGTCCATCCCACCCACGCCCTCGAGCTCCAGCAGCTCGACGTCGGTGGCGTCCCCGTGGAGGATGAGCGCCTTGTCGAGCTTCTCCGCGAGTTCCTGCGCGCGGGCGCGGTCGGCTACGAGCAGCGTGGCCTGCACACCGTGCTGCCGCAGGAGCTGTGCGAGGTAGTAGGCTTCCACGCTTCCGCCGGCGATCATCACCCGCTTGAGAGCGACCACCGGATGGCCCGTCAGCTCGAGCGCGCGCGTCACGTCCGCCGCCGGCGCCACGACGTAGAGGTGGTCCCCGATCTCGATGCGCGTCGCACCCGTGGGGATGAGCGTCCGGCCGTCGCGTTGGACCGAGACGGTCAGGAGGTTCTGCGCCGCCGACTCCGCCCCGACCTCCGCGAGCGTGCGGCCGGCGATGGGCGCCTGGGGCGCGACATCGAGTCCCAGCACCTGCACGGCACCATCGGCGAACACCGCGATGTCCGTCGCTGCCGTGGTCTGCAGCAGCCGCAGTGTCTCCAGCGCCAGCTCCCGCTCGGGGTTGATGAGGACATCGACCCCGAAGCCCTCGGCGTGCAGGTGCTGACCCTGCGTGTAGAAGTCGGGGTTCGCAACGCGGGCGACCTTCACGAGGGCCCCGTTGCCGCCGCGCGCGCTGAGGCACGACACCAGATTGATCTCGTCGATGTTCGTGACGGCGATGAGGAGTCCCGCGCGGTCGATGCCGGCGCGCGCAAGCGTCGCCGGGCTGGTGCCGCTTCCCTCGACCACACCCACGTCGAGATGGTTGGCGACGTAGTCCAGCCGATCGGCGGCCACGTCCACGACCACGACCTCGTGCCGCTCGTTGGCCAGCCGCTCCGCGACGTGGTACCCGACTTCTCCGGCCCCGACGACGACGATGTGCATCAGCGTTCCCCCACTCCGGCGTTGGTCACGCCGCCGCGCATCGCGCCGCGCGCGTCGTCGACCGGCGTCATGCGAGCACCTCCTGCATCCGCTCGATCGCCCAGGTGATCTCGTCCCGCGAGACATCCAGGTGCGTCACGGCCCTGAGGCGGCGCGGCCCCATCGGGACCACCAACACGCCCGCCTCCGCTAGTCGCCCTGCCACCCGACCCGCATCGGCGGCGGGATCGGTCAGATCGATCATGACGATGTTCGTGTCCGGCGGGACCGGCTCGACCCCCGCAAGCCCGTCGAGGCCCGCGGCGATCAGCGCCGCGTGCTCGTGATCGTCGCCCAGACGCGGCAGGTGGTGATCGAGCGCGTACAGTCCCGCGGCCGTGAGGATCCCGACCTGCCGCATCCCCCCTCCGAGGCGCTTCCGCACCTCACGGGCACGGCGAATCGTGGCCTCGCTCCCCGCCAGGCAGCTCCCCACGGGGCACCCGAGCCCCTTGCTGAGTGAGACCATCACCGTCGTGGCCCCGGCCGTCAGGTGCGCGGGCGGTACGCCCGCCGCGGTGCTCGCGTTCCAGAGACGCGCGCCGTCGAGATGGACGGGTACGCCGTGCGCCTGCGCGACCTCCACGAGCGCCCGCCACGCACCGGGCCTCAGGACCCGGCCACCAGACGAATTGTGGGTGTTTTCCACGGCCATCGCGGACACCCGGGGCAGATGCGGGGACACCGGCCGCCAGGCGGCCTCCAAAGCCGCCGGTGTCAGCACGCCGTCGTCGGTGGGGACGGGCCGCACCTGCACGCCCGCAAGCAACGCGACCCCGGCCATCTCGTAGTCGATGACGTGCGCATGCGCCTCGGCAAGCAGCTCCGTGCCCGGTTCGGACACGAGGAGGACGCCGGTCTGGTTCGCCTGCGTCCCCGACGGAAAGAACAGCGCTCGCTCCATGCCGAGCAGCTCCGCGACGCGGGCTTCGAGCCGCTGCGCCGTCGGGTCGCCGTCCAGTACGTCGTCCCCCACCTCCGCCTCCGCCATCGCGCGGCGCATGCCCGCGCCCGGCCGGGTGACGGTGTCACTCCGAAGATCCACGCGTCGGTCGGCCGTCATGCCAGACTCGCCCGCTGCGCGCGCTGTCGGCGCATCAAGTCGTACGTCTCGGCCACTTCTCCACCCAGGAGGAAGATGCATGCCGTGTAGTACATCCACACGACGCCAAGCAGAACCGCCAGCGCGTTCGTGTTCGACAACAGCCGGTCGAACGTCGCGAACTCCGCAAGGTAGATCGTGAAGAGCACTTTGGACACGGCAAACCCCAGCGACGCGACGACCGCCGCCACGACCGCGGTGTCCCAGGCGACCCGGCGGCTCGGCAGCACCGTGTACGCGGTGACGAACAGCACCAGACCGATGCCGAACGTCGAGAGCTCGCCGGCGAATCGCCCGATCCACGGCGCGTCGATCAGGACGACCGCGAGGGTCGTATTGGCAATCACCAGCACGAGCGAGAGTACCACCATCGCCAGGTCGACGCTCTTGCCGACCAGGGCGCTCCGCGTCTCTTCGGTGTCGAACACTTCGTTGAGGGCGGCCCGCGCACTCGCGAAGAAGCGCGTCGCCAGCAGCAGGAACAGCGGAATTCCCCAGGCCGACAGCTGGGCACGGCTCTCCACCACGGCCTGTACGAGTTCCTCGAAGCGGAGGATCGCCTCGTCCCCGCGGCTGGCCGGCAGCACGCGATTCACGATCGTCATGAAATCGGCGATCGCTTCGTCACCCGTCCCCACGGCATACCCGAGGGTCGCCAGTAGGAGGAACAGAAAGGGAAGCGCCGCGAGAAGCGCGTCGAAGGTGATCGCGCTCCCGAGGAACAGGACATTGTCTTCATACGCCGCGGTCAGACTCCGCCGGACAAACCCGACCGGCGAAAACGCCCAACCGCGACGCCAGTGCGGCTTCAAGCGGCGAGCGGCGGGCTACTCGGTGGCTTCGTCGACCGTCGCTTTGCGACGGCTGCGTGACTCCGCCAACCGACGCTCCAGTTCGCCGCGAGCGGAGCTCACGGCAGCCCGACCGGCGTCGAGGGCGTCCTCCGTCGTGTCACGCGTGTCTTTGAGGCCGTCTCGCACAGTCTCGAAGCCCTCTTCCAACCGGGCCTTGGCCCGGTCATACCCATCCTCCACACGTTCCGTCCAATCGTCCGCCACGTCCTTCGTGCGCTGCCGAAGTCGCTCTCCGCCCTCCCGGAGCGCTTGCCGCGCTTCCCGGCCTGACAGGGGCGCCATCAACAGGGCGGCTGCGGCGCCAAGCAGGCCGCCAAGCAGGAACGCTCCCACGCCGCTTGATCGCTCGACAATGACGACCGGCCGGTCATCATGCAGGTGTGCCATCGATCCTCCTTCCCAACCGCCGCCGCCCCACCCGGGGGACGCACGGACGGCACCTAGGCAAGTCCACCAACGTGCCTGAAGGTTAGCGCCCAGCCGAACGGGCGTCTAGCTCCACGGCAAGCCCGTCGTACGCCGGCGCGATCCCTTCCGGGAGGCGAGCGGCGAGTTCGGTGTAGCCGTGCCGGTGGGTGAGGTGCGTGAGGAACGTCTGCTCCGGGCCGAGATCCTGTG
This sequence comes from Gemmatimonadota bacterium, assembly GCA_039587215.1. GTDB lineage: Bacteria > Gemmatimonadota > Gemmatimonadetes > Gemmatimonadales > GWC2-71-9 > CAMYLY01. Next base: position 14,310 of record JBDHIW010000028.1, read on the forward strand.
CGATCTCGATCGCCTCCGGAATCGAGAGGTGGGTCGGATGGGGACGATCGAACAGCCCGTTCAGAACGAGCACGCGCACTCCGCGGAGCGCGTCGATCGTGGCCCCGTCGAGCCGCTTGGCGTCCGTGACATACGCCACCGGCCCCACCCGGAAACCGAGCACGGGGATGCTGCCGTGATCCACGGCAAGGGGCACCACGGTCATGCCCGCGATCTCGGTCGGCACCAACGGCTCGACCGTGCCCAGGACGAGCTGCGGTTTGCTCGTGCCCGGCGGCGGCTGCACCGCCGCGTCGAAGATGTAGGAGAAGCGTGTCCGAAGCTGGGACGCGGTCTCGCGCCCCGCGTAGATCGGGAGGTCGCCATGCCGCAGCGACAGGGCCCGGAGATCGTCGATGCCGTGCACATGATCCGCATGCTCGTGCGTGTAGAGCACCGCGTCCACGTGGTCGACACCTTCGCGCAGCAGTTGAAGGCGCAGCTCCGGCGGCGTGTCGATCAGCAGCCGACGGCCGCCGTCCGACTCGATAACGGCCGCCGTCCGGGTCCGACGGTCGCGGGGGTCGTCCGACGTACAGACACCGCAGTCGCATCCAACCACGGGGACCCCGAACGACGTCCCCGATCCCAGAATCAGCAGGCGCACGGCATCGCGCTCAGACGACCTCGACCTTGAGGAGGTTGGTCGTGCCCGGCACCTCGAAGGGCACGCCGGCCGTCACGGCAATGAGGTCGCCGGTCCGGACGAGACCGCGCTCCACGAGCACTTCGCGCGCGTGCCCCACCATCGCCTCGTACGTGGGGCGCTCGTCCGCGAGGAGCGGCACCACCCCCCAGACCAGCGACAGGTAGCCGCACGTCTCCGTCTCGGTGGACAGTCCGACAATGGGCGCCACCGGTCGGTGCGCCGAGATCTTGCGGGCCGTGAAGCCGCTCTTCGTGAGGCAGACGATCACGGGGACCCGCAGCTGCTGCGCGGCCACGCTCGTGGCGTGGGCGATCGCATCGTCGACGGTCACGTCGCCCGGCGCCGTGCCGCGCCGCCGCGCCAGCGGGGCGTCGGCAAACGACTGTTCGATCTGCCGAATGATGCGGTCCATCGCCTCGACCGCCTTCACGGGATAGCGTCCAACGGCGGTCTCCGCCGACAGCATCACGGCGTCCGTCCCGTCGAGGATCGCGTTCGCCACGTCCGACGCCTCCGCGCGGGTCGGCCGCGGATTCTGTATCATCGACTCCAGCATCTGCGTCGCGGTAATGACCGGACTCGCAAACCGATTCGCCATCCCGATCAAACGCTTCTGGGCGAGTGGCACTTCCTCGAACGGGAGCTCCACACCCAAATCGCCACGGGCCACCATGAGCGCGTCGCTGGCCTCGAGAATGCGCTGAATGTCGCTGATGGCCTCGGCCCGTTCGATCTTGGCGACGATCCGGACCGTCGACGGGACGATAGCCCGAATCTCCTCGACGTCGCTCGCGCGCCGCACGAACGACAGCGCCAGGAAGTCGACTTCGTGCTCGACCGCGATCGCCGCCATCTCGCGGTCGCGATCCGTGACCGCCGGCGCGCTCACGTGGACGCCTGGCAGATTGATGCCCTTCTGGCTCTTGAGGAGCCCGCCGTGTTCCACCACGGCGTGGACCCGCCTCCCGTCGACGCGCTCGACGCGCGCGACGATGATGCCGTCGTCGATCAGGATGCGCGAATCCAGTTCGACATCGTCGGCCAGCTCCTCGTACGTCGTCGGAATGTCGGCATCCGCCGCCACATCCTCCGGCGCGAGCGTGACGCGATCGCCGTCACGGAGCGGACGCGGCTCGGCCAGGGCGCCGACGCGGATCCGCGGACCCTGCAAATCGACCAGGACCCCGATGTGCCTGTTCAGCGCACGTGCGACGTCGCGCGCGCGACCGATCCACTGCGACCATTCCTTCGGATCACCGTGCGAGCTGTTGATCCGCACGACGTCGACCCCCGCGGCGATCAACGCACGGAGCGTCTCCGGCTGCGTCGATCCCGGACCGAGCGTGGCGACGATCTTGGTCCGTCGCGGACTTGGCTGACTCATCGCTTCATCCTCGCATCATCTCCACGACTGCCGGGAGAAACTCGCCGGCCTTGGCGTGCACGGATCGGTCGGCCAGGGTCGAAACCGCCGTCCTCTCCGGGTTCACTTCAATAATGGTCGCGCCGGCGGCCGGGGCCAGGTGTGGCAGTCCCGCAGCCGGATAGACCTGCGCGGACGTCCCGACCACGATCAACGCATCGCACGCTCCCACCACGGCTTCGGCCCGTCGCAACATCTCCGGTGGAAGCATCTCGCCGAACCACACGACCCCCGGACGGACCACCGCACCGCACTCCCCGCAGCGCGGCGGCTCGACCGGCCCGTCCGCCGGCGGCGCGTCCAACGTCGTGACGTCGAACCCGTGTCCTGCGTCCCAGCAGCGAAACGCCTCGAGCGCACCGTGCAGCTCGACGACGTCCCGCACACCCGCACGCTGGTGTAACCGGTCGACGTTCTGGGTCACCACCGTGAACTCGGGGACGCGGTCCTGCATCGCGGCCAAGGCAACGTGTCCTGGATGCGGGGCCACGTCCCGCACCATCCTCCAGCGCGCGACATACCACCCGAAGACGCGGGCCGGATCCGCACGAAACGCCTGAGGTGTCGCGAGCTCCGCCGGGTCGTACTGCTCCCACAGTCCGGTGAGCGCCTCGCGGAACGTCGGAATTCCCGACTCGGCCGACATCCCCGCTCCGGTCAGCACGGCCACGCGACGCGCGCCGGCCAGGACGTCCGCGACATGGCCTACCGCCTGCGCCTGCACCGACGTGGGCGTCACGAAATGCCCGATGTGACCCCGGTTCCGGCCGGATATGTGCGCTCGACGTACGCGTTGAGCAACTCGATGAACTCCTCAACGATGCGCTCGCCCTTGAGGGTCCGATCGAGCTTGCCGTCGACGTACACCGGCGCCTTCGGCTCCTCGAAGGTCCCCGGCAGCGAGATCCCGATATTGGCGTGCTTGGATTCACCCGGCCCGTTGACCACGCACCCCATCACCGCCACCCGCATCTCCGCCACGCCCGGATGGGCGTCGCGCCATCGGGGCATCTGCTCGCGCAAGTACTGCTGGATCTGTTCCGCCATTTCCTGGAAGAACGTGCTGGTCGTGCGGCCGCAGCCCGGGCATGCGGTCACCTGCGGTGTGAAGCTGCGGAGTTCCAGGGACTGCAGCACCTGCTGTGCCACCCGGACCTCCTCTGTGCGGTCGCCGCCGGGGCGGGGCGTGAGCGACACGCGGATCGTGTCGCCGATGCCCTCCAAGAGCAGCACGCCCAGGCCCGCCGCACTCGCCACGACGCCCTTCGTGCCCATACCCGCCTCGGTGAGGCCCACGTGGAGCGGCAGATCCGAACGCGCCGCGAGCCGTCGGTAGACCTCTACGAGATCCCGCACCTGCGACATCTTGACCGACAACACGATCCGCTCGGCCGGCAACCCTGTCTCCTGCGCCAGGTCCGCCGAACGCAACGCGCTCTCGACCATCGCGAGGAAGGTGACCTCGCGGGCATCCACGGGATTCGGCGACCGCGCGTTCTCGTCCATCAACTCGGTCAGGAGCGCTCGGTCGAGCGAGCCCCAGTTCACGCCGATGCGAACCGGTCGGTCGTGGTCGATGGCGATCTGGACGATGGTACGGAAGTTCTCGTCGCGCCGCTTGGCACCGACGTTCCCGGGATTGATGCGGTATTTCGCGAGCGCATCCGCACACTCCGGGTACCGTGCCAGCAGGAGATGTCCGTTGTAGTGAAAATCCCCGATGAGCGGGACCTGCACCCCGCGGTCGGCGAGCTGGGCCGCGATCTCCGGCACGGCCGAGGCGGCCGCGTCGTTGTTGACCGTGATCCGCACCAGCTCGCTGCCCGCCTCGCTCAAGGCGGCCACCTGCGCGACGGTGGCGGGCACGTCGGCCGTGTCGGTGTTGGTCATCGACTGCACGACGATCGGGTGCGACGATCCGACCGGTACGCCGCCCACCATGACGGTGGTCGTCGAACGACGCTGTTGGGATGAGGTCACGTGCGCACGTTGCTCGACGCTACCCAAAGCTCTCCCAGTCCACTGGGGCGCTGGTATGACAGGCCGGGCAGCTCAACTCGTCGATGTCCGGAGGATCCAGCTGCGCACGCATGCCACAGCTCGGGCAGACGCCATACATCATGCCGAGGCCGGCCTCGCTCGCCCGCTGCGCTCCCCGCTGTGTCGCCTCCCACTTCACAACCGTCCACATCGCCGGACGATCGTCGGTCAGCACCAACATCGACCGCGGAACCGGAACGTTGTTCTTGTACACGTTGAGCACGACGATCTCCGAGCCGGTGTCGTTCACGACCGGATACCATGCCCCGCGACGAAGGTTGTGCGACCCCGCGCCCCGTGCTCGCGCCCACTGTCTCGATCCCATGCCCCCTCCTCGGCTCTGCTCTCGTGACTCGACCGCAATCTAGCACCATGACGGGCCCCACGACGGCCCATTTTCCCCCAATGCGAGAGGCGCGCGGAGGGCCAAGCCCCCCGCGCGCCTCGTCCGGCCGTCGGATTCCCGTGGTCAGCCGCACTCACTGTAGCCGCACACGTGGCACTTCATGCAGCCCTCGGCGAACTCGAGCTGCGAGCCGCAGTCGGGGCAGGCGCCCGCGTGCTGCATCGCATCCATCTCGACCGCACGCTGCATACCCTCGAGGTCCGACTCCACGCGCTGGACGACCACGGGAGCCTCGTCCACCGCGCTCGGTGCTTCGAGCAGATCCTGCTGGATACCCTGCTTGCCCTGCATCCACCGCTCGATGGCGATACCGATGGCGTCCGGCACCGACAGGACCTTGTTGGGCCCCAGGCCGGTCACGCGATCCGAGGAGATCCCGCGGAGCTGACGGTAGATCTCCGGCAGCGGGATGCCCGACCGCAGCGCCAGCGAGATGAGCCGGCCAATGGCCTCCACGTCGGCCATGAGCGCTCCGCCGGCCTTGCCGAGACTCATGAAGACCTCGAACGGCTGCCCGCGGTCGTCCTCGGTGATCGTGACGTACATCGTGCCCAGCGGAGACTCGACCCGGCGGGTGGTGCCTCGCAGCAGCTCCGGTCGCGAGCGCTTCTGACGACGCTGGAGATTCTCCGACTCGACGTCGTGCATCCGTGACCGCGTGCGCACGAGTTCCGCTTCCAGCTCCGCGATGGTGGACTTGAGCTCGGCGATCTGATCGCGGCTCGCCTCCTCCGACTCCTCGGTGGCCTGCTCCTGGACCTTCTTGGCCGTCTTGCCCGTGGAGAGCACCTGCATGTCGCGGCTGCCGTCGCGGTACACTGTGACACCTTTGCAACCCAGCGCGAACGCGAGCTCGTAAATCTCCCGGACATACGACTCGGTCGCGTCGTTCGGGAAGTTGCAAGTCTTGGAGATCGCGCTGTCCGTGTGCTCCTGGAAGGCGGCCTGCATCCGGATGTGCCACTCGGGCGACACGTCGTGCGCCGTGACGAAGACGCGCTGCCAGCGCTCGGGCACCTCGTCGAAATGGATGTGGCCCTCCTCGGCGATCTGCGTCATCAGCTCCTCGGAGTACCAGCCTTCCCGCTTCGCGATGTCCACGAAATGCGGGTTGATATCCGGCATCAGTACGCCTGCCTGATTGCGCATGAACGCCACCGCGAACAGCGGCTCGATCCCCGACGAACAACCGGAGATGATCGAGATCGTGCCCGTTGGCGCCACGGTCGTGAGATTGCAGTTCCGGAGGCGGCGCAACGGCCGGATGCGTTCCCCGTTCGCGTCGCGCGCGCAGGTCTCGTCCGGGCCCCAGATGCTCTCCTCCCACTCCGGAAACGCTCCCCGCTCCTCGGCGAGGCGCTCGCTCTCGACCTTCGATTCGTCGTCGACGAAGTGCATCACGCGGCGCGCCAGTTCGATGGCCTCGTCCGAGTTGTAGGGCACCCCGAGGCTCACGAGGAAGTCGGCCCACCCCATCACCCCAAGCCCGATGCGGCGAATCCGGTTGGCCAGATCCGTAATCTCTGGTAGCGGGTACCGGTTCGCGTCGATGACGTTGTCGAGGAAGTGCGTGCACAGGTGCACCGCCCGACGCAGCCCGTCCCAGTCGACCTCACCGTCGCGCACGAAGCGGCCGAGGTTGATGGACCCGAGGTTGCAGACGTCGTACGCGAGTAGCGGCTGCTCACCGCACGGGTTCGTCGCCTCGTACGAGCCGAGACGGGGCACCGGATTGAACTGATTGGCCCGGTCGATGAAGAACACGCCCGGCTCACCAGTGCGCCACGCCCCGTGCACCACCTTGTCGAACACCTCGCGGGCGTCGAGCTCCGCGACGACTTCGCCGCTGCGCGGGTGGACCAGTTCGTACGAGGTCCCCGCCTCGACCGCCTGCATGAAGACGTCGGTCACGCCCACCGAGATGTTGAAGTTCGTGATCTTGGTGATGTCGTTCTTACACTCGATGAACTCGAGAATGTCGGGGTGATCGACGCGGAGGATGCCCATGTTGGCCCCACGGCGCGTCCCACCCTGTTTCACGACCTCCGTCGACGAGTCGTAGAGCGACATGAACGACACTGGCCCGGACGCCACGCCCATGGTGGAGCGCACGACGTCGTTCGACGGGCGCAGACGGGAGAAGGAGAACCCGGTGCCGCCGCCGGACTGATGGACGAGCGCCATGTTCCGGAGCGTGTCGTAGATGCCGGACTGGCCGTCGGAGAGCGCATCGTCGACCGGCAGCACGAAGCAGGCGGAAAGCTGCCCGAGCGGGCGGCCGGCGTTCATGAGCGTTGGGCTGTTGGGCATCCACACGCGCGTCGCCATCAGATCGTAGAACGTCTCGGCGAGCGCCTCGACGGCACCTTCGCTGGCACCGTACGTGGCATCGGCGGCTGCGATCGTCCGCGAGACGCGCCAGAAAAGGTCTTCCGGCTCCTCCGTGGGCTGACCAGCTTCGTCCTTGATGAGGTACCGTCGCTTGAGGACGGTGACCGCGTTCTCGCTCAATTCCGCCGTGCGCTTCTCGTCGCCAGCAAAGCCCATGCGCTCCCCTGCTTTCCCTCTCAAGGGTTCGAAAACGGTAACACGTAAAGATAACGATTCGAGGGGTACTGAACGCCACCGAGGCCGGTGAACGTGAGGGCTCAAACTAAGGGGCGACGGTACTGACGCAAGAGGTCGCCAATGACCGCGGAACTTCTCACGGTTTGGGTATCAACATCACAAACTTGGTGTCACGCAGACCCGGCCTCGTGTCGCACGAATTCCCCGTTGCGATGTTGCAGCGCCAGCTGCGTGTAGTGCCGCCACGTCTGGCCCGCGCGCGCGCGAACCTCCGGCGACGCCGGGCCCACGACGCGACCCGGCACCCCCATCACGAGCGCGCCAGCCGGCACCTCGGTGCCCTCGGTCACGAGCGCACCAGCCGCAATCACCGCACCCGCGCCGACCACGACGTCGTTGAGCAGGATTGCTCCCATACCGACCAGCGCCTCGTCTTCGACGCGGCACCCGTGGAGGATGGCCCGGTGCCCCACGCTCACGCGATCGCCGACCGTGCACGGTACGCCCTCGTCGACGTGCACCATCGTGAGGTCTTGGATGTTGGTCTGCATGCCGATCCGAACCGGCGCGAGCTCGGCGCGCACGACGCATCCGAACCAAATGGAACTGTCGGCGCCGACGGCGATGTCGCCCAGCACCGTGGCGCCGGGCGCGATGTACACGCTGGGGTGGATCACCCTAGCGGGAGACGCAGCGCAGGAGCAGCCAGGCCTCGACGGGGTTGCCGCCCTTGCGGGCAGGCTGGAAGGCGATGTCCTGCAGGAACCGGCGCACGGACAGGCGGAAGCGAAGATTGTCCGTCTGTACCTGCTGCTGCGTCACGACCGACCCATCCGCCGCGATCTGAAGCCAGACGGTCGCCGTCACGCGCTGGTCGGCCCCATCCGGTCGATCGGGCACACAGGCCCGCACGGGCGTGGGTGGATCGTCGAAGCAACTTCCGTCGCTGTTGTACCGGCTTCCCGGCTCCGCACAGTAGTTCACCCGCGGCCGTGGTTCGACGCGGGGCTCGGCCGGCGTCTGCTGTGCCGCGCGCTGCGTTTCCGTGCCGGTCGCCGCTCCGGCGACGCGCTGGAGTTCGCCGACGGAGATCACGACCGTCTCGCCCCGCCCGACCACCACCGACGTGTCGAACGGCTCGAACGACGTCTTGGTGACCTCGATGCGCACCGACCCTGGCGGCAGCTCGACGGAGTCACCGGTGAAGGCTTGGCCGTTGATCGTGAGGCGGGCAAGCGACGGCATGTCCCGCACGAGCACGGTCCCCGTTTCGCGGAGCGGGACGCCCGGCTCGGCACCACCCTCCAGCAGCGCCATGCCCAGCGAGTCCCGACCGAGGGAGTCCCCCGCACCGACCGCCAACGATTCCGCGGCGGCCAAACGCAGCGAATCATCCTCCGGCAGCGCCGTGGTCATCGGATCACCGACGCTCCCGCTGCCCGGCGGCCACTGCGGCGGCCACTCGGCCCCCATGCCGAAGTACCAGAACGCACCCGCGCCCCCGCCCCCGATGAAGAAGAACAGAAGCAGCCCCACGAGCGCACCGCTTCGTCGCTTGGGCGCCGGCTCGGGCGCGGCCTGCGACTTGGGGATCGGCGTCGTCGGGGTGCTCGGTCGCTCGAGACCGGGTTTTGGAGCGGCGGTGAGCCCGAGCGCTTCCTTGTCCGGCGCCTGGAGAATCGTCGTCGGCAGATCGGCGACCGACTTCCTGGCCGGCCCGGGGGGAGCCGGCGGTGTTCCCTCCAGTCCCGCCAGCACCTCGTCCGCATTCTGGTAGCGGTCGTCGGCCGACTTCTCCAGCATGCGCCGCACGACCGCGAACAGCTGGCGGTCTTCCGGCGTGTGGAGCGGCGGCTCGGGCACCGGTTCCATGATGTGCTTGTAGCCGATCGAGAACGCGTCCTCGCCGTCGAACGGCACGTGCCCCGCCAAACACTGGTACGCCAGGACACCGAGCGAGTAGATGTCGCTTCGCCCATCGAGCGACTGCGCGCGCGCCTGCTCGGGACTCATGTAGTGCGGCGTCCCGATCGCCATGCCCGTCCCGGTGAGACGTGTTCCGCTCGCCGCCTTCGCGATTCCGAAGTCCGTGACGATCGCGTTCCCGAGCTCGTCGAACATGATGTTGTCGGGCTTGATGTCGCGGTGCACGATCCCGTGCTTGTGCGCGTATCCCAGCGCCCCGACCGTCTGCGAGAGCAACCGCTTGATCTCGTCGGCCGGCAGCCGACCACGCTGATCCAGCACGTCCGACAGCGAGGTGCCGCGCATGAACTTCATGACGAAGTAAATGACGCGGCCTTCTTTGCCGACGCGGTAGATCGAGATGATGTTGGGGTGCTCGAGTCGAGCCGCCGTGCGCGCCTCTCGCTGGAACCGCTCGACGAACTCCTTGTCGAACGATAGCGAGAACGGGAGTACCTTCAGCGCGACGTCGCGCTCGAGATGTTTCTCCCGCGCCTGAAACACGATGGCCATGCCGCCGCGTCCCAGCTCGCGAATGACTTCGTACTCCTCCTTGAGCGCGTCGCGCACGACGTCGATTTCCGCCAGCTCGCTCGGTTCCCCGGCCTGCGCGACGGGCGTCGCCGTCGTCAGGTCCAGACCGCAGGACGGGCAGAACTTACTGTTCGCATCGACTTCGGTGCCGCAGCGAGAGCAGAACATCAACGTCCTTCGCGCGAGGAGCGATGTACTGTGGGAATCGACGGAATCCGTGTCAACACGGATCTCCGGCGCCCACGAAGGACGCCGGGGGTTTCCGTCCGCCCCTACAGCATCTTAAAGTGCTACTGCATAACAATTTAGACCAGCCTATCGAAAAGTGGGAGTGCTTACCAACCCCCCATCGTTCGGGTGCCGGTGGCCACGGCGAATCAGTCGGCCGCCGCGGCGGAATGCTGCAAGTAGACTGCCAGCCAAGCCAGCGACCAGTGAAGGCGGCTCGTCCCGTTCGTGGCCGGGGCACGAAAACTCAAGCGAGAACACGACTTGCGCTGGTTGACCCCCCATTTTGCGCGGAGTAGATTGGCTAGCCATTAGGTCGATCCCCGTTCCCTCACTTCTCGCGGGACGAGTGCACTTTGGGCTTTCCCAACCCGGATCGCCAATCAGCGACGCCCGTACCATCGGCCACCGCATTCGCGGGGGCAGGAAGGGCGTGCGCGGCGTGACGGGGCCGATGCGCCGGTCGGACATCGAGGGAGGGACACCCCAGGAGAGCTGCTCCGCCTGTGGCGCGCAGTCGATCGCCGGCCTCCCCTTCTGCCCCGCCTGCGGCAAACGCCTGCGGGAGCCGGAGGAAGGGCGCCAGTGCTCGCGCTGCGGTACCCCGGCGACGGACGACCGACACTTCTGCGCAGCGTGCGGGCTCGACCTCACGGTACGCCCGTCGGTCGCCGTGCGCGGCCCGCTTTCCCCCTTCTCCCTGACGCTGATCAACGAGGCGGGTGAGGACGTGCAGAACAGTCCCCTCGCGATGGGTGACACCACGGTGGGGAGACTCGGCGCCGACATCGACTGGCCCGACGACCCGTTTCTCTCTCCGGTCCATGCGCGGTTCAGCGTGGAGGAAGGCGCCCTCATGGTGCGCGACCTCGGCAGCCGCAACGGGACCTGGTGCTTCGGACTCGACCCGCACCGCCTGCTTGACGGCGACCGGGTGCTCATCGGATCGCAGATCCTCCTGTACAAGCGGCTGGGGTATCCCGGCCCGCATCCGCCCGAGCGCGATGCCACACGGCGCCTGGGCAGTCTCGTGCCCTCCGCGGACATCGCGCGCGTGAGTCAGTTGCGAAGCGACGGTTCCCAGCGGGATGCCATTCACCTCTCTCCGGGCCGGGACGTCGTCATCGGACGCGAGCAGGGTGACTGGGTGTTCCCATACGACCCGTCGATGAGCGGCCGGCACGCCGTGATCCGTTCCGAAGATGCCGACTTCATCCTCGAAGACCTCGGCAGCCGGAATGGAGTCGCCCTGGCGGCACGCGGTGCGGTGGAACTCGTGCCCGGGCGGTGCATCCTCGTGGGAGACAAGATGCTGAGAGTGGACTCCGCATGAAGAGCTGCACGGTTTGCGGCGCCGAGTGGCCTGACGACACCAAGTTCTGCCCGAACGACGGTTCGACCCTTCGCACGGTGGGCGCCGAGGGCGAGATGGTGGGCTCGGTGGTCGCGGACCGCTACCACATCGAGAAGAAGCTCGGCGAAGGCGGCATGGGCGCGGTCTACCTCGGCGAGCACGTCAAGATGGGGCGGAAGAGCGCGATCAAGGTGATGTCGCAGTCCATGGCCAGCGATCCCGAGGCCATCGCGCGCTTCAACCGTGAGGCTGCCAACGCCGCGCGGATCAACCACCCCAACGTGTGCGGGATCTACGACTTCGGCGAGACGCCCGACGGCACGATCTACCTCGCCATGGAGTTCATCGAGGGGCGGTCGCTCGACGACCTCCTGCACGTCGAGGGCGCGCTGTCGCCCGCGCGGGCCGTGAGCATTCTCCGCCAGACGGCCGACGCCCTGCACGCCGCGCACGACCTCGGCATCGTCCACCGGGACCTGAAGCCCGACAACATCATGCTGGCGTCGGGCCGGGACGGCTCGGACGTGGTGAAGGTGGTGGACTTCGGCATTGCGAAAGCGATGGGCGGCGAGGAGGGCCAGAACGTCACGAAGACGGGGCTCGTGGTCGGGACGCCGGAGTACATGAGCCCCGAGCAGCTGTCGGGAGACAAACTCGACGGCCGGAGCGACATCTACTCGCTGGCGCTCGTGTTCTACCGCATGGTCACGGGTGGACTGCCGTTCCAAGCGGACACGGCCCAGGAGACGATGATCAAGCGGCTCACGGACGACCCGCTGCCCATGAAGGTCGTGCTGCCCTCGGGCAACTTCCCGGACGCTCTGCAGGTCGCTGTCGACCGTGGCCTCTCCCGAATGCCCGGAGAGCGGTACGGCAACGCGAGCGAGTTCGCGACCGACGTGGAGCGGGCGATCAAGCAGATGCCGACCGAGCAGCGGATGGTGCGGCAGAGCGCGAC
>JBDHIW010000198.1:0-6607 GCA_039587215.1 Gemmatimonadota bacterium
GAAGGCGACGCTGGCGACGCGGGGGATGAGGTCTCGGCCGAGCGTCATGAGCGCACGCGGGAGAAGCTCCGTGCGCTGCTGAAGGACGGGAAGCTCGAAGAGCGCGAAGTCGAGATCGAAGTCCAGCACCATTCGCATCCGTTGATGGACATGCTCCCGTTCCAGCAGGGGATGGAAGGACCCGACATCAACGTCGGCGAGATGCTGCAGGACATGCTGCCGCGCCGGTCGAAGACGCGGCAGGTGCGCCTCGCCGAAGCACGACGGATTCTCATCGACGAAGAGCTCCGCAAGCTCGTCGATATGGACGACGTCGTCTTCGAGGCGCTCGACCGGGTCGAGAACCACGGGATCATCTTCGTCGACGAGCTCGACAAGATTGCCGGTGAGCGAGGCCAGGCAGGCCCCGACGTTTCGCGGGAGGGTGTGCAGCGCGACCTGCTACCGATCGTCGAAGGCTCCACCGTGCAGACCCGGTACGGATACGTACGGACGGACCACATCCTGTTCATCGCGGCGGGCGCGTTTCACGTCGCGAAGCCCTCGGATCTCATTCCCGAGCTGCAGGGACGCTTCCCCATCCGCGTCGAGCTCTCGTCGCTCACGCAGGGCGACTTCGTGCGGATCATGACCGAGCCGGAGAACTCGCTGGTCCGACAATATCAGGCGCTCGTGGCGGCCGAGTCTGCGGAGCTCGCGTTCACTGACGACGGCATCATGGAGCTTGCGCGCATCGCAATGCTCATGAACGAGCGGATGGAGAACATCGGCGCGCGCCGTCTCCACACGGTCATGACGACGCTGCTCGACGACGTTCTGTTCGACCTCCCGGACGTCCCCGATCGCTCGATTCGCTTCGACGACGACGAGGTTCGGGACCGGCTGCTGCGGATCGTGGACGATGAGGATTTGAGACGGTATATCCTCTAGCGACAAGCCTTTACTCGTCACGCGTGCCCGGGTAGAATCCGCTACACTGTCATTTTGACTCACACGAAGTGGCGGATATGCCGAAACGGGATTTCCTCAGCCTCACCGCGCTGACCAGGGAGGATGCGGAGCGCATCCACGCGCGTGCCGCCGATCTCAAAGCCGGTCCGCCCGCCGAGCCCCCGCTCGCCGGACAGACGCTCGCCATGATCTTCACCAAGAGCAGCACCCGCACGCGGGTCTCGTTCGAGGTGGGCATGTATCAGCTGGGGGGGCACGCACTGTTTCTGTCCGGCCGTGATATCCAGCTCGGGCGCGGCGAGCCCATCGCCGACACTGCTCGGGTGCTGTCGCGTTACGTGAACGGGATCATGATCCGAACGTTCGAGCAGGCAGAGGTGGAAGAGTTGGCCACGCACGCGAGCGTGCCCGTGATCAACGGGCTCACGGACCTGCTGCACCCGTGCCAGGTCTTGAGTGACGTCTTCACGATACGGGAGAATCTCGGCATGCTCGAGGGCCGCGTCGTCGCGTGGATCGGCGACGGCAACAACATGGCCAACTCGTGGCTCAACGCTGCAGCGCTCATGGGGTTCGAGCTGCGCCTCGCGTGCCCGGAAGGGTACGAACCCGACCACGACATCTTTCACCGCGCTGCGGAGGCGACCACGGTCTCTATCCACGAAGACCCCGACGACGCCGTGCGGGGCGCGCACGTCGTCAACACCGACGTGTGGGCGTCGATGGGACAGGAGACGGAGGCCGAGTCCCGGCGGCTCGCCTTCGAAGGATTCCTGGTCGACGACGCTCTCATGAGGCTGGCAGATCCCGACGCGATCTTCCTGCACTGTCTGCCGGCCCATCGCGGCGAAGAGGTGACCGACAGTGTGATGGAAGGGCCCCAATCACGCGTGTTCGATCAGGCAGAGAACCGGCTTCACGTGCAGAAGGCGCTGATGGTGGATCTCATGGGAGGTGAGGCATGAGTTCAGGGACGCTCAAGAAGACCCCCTTTCACGACATGCATGTGGCGCTGAAGGGGAAGATGGTCCCCTTCGCCGGGTACACGATGCCGGTGCAGTATCCCACCGGCATTACGGCCGAGCACACGGCGGTGCGCACCAACGTCGGGTTGTTCGACGTGTCGCACATGGGCGAGTTCGAGATCACCGGCCCGGACCGCAACGCGTTCGTCAATCGCATCACGTGCAACGACTTCGGCATGCTGACCGACGGGCAGGCACAGTACACCGCGCTGCTCAACGATCGCGGCACCTTCATCGATGACTGCATCGCGTACCGGTTCGACGACAAAGTGATGCTCGTCGTGAACGCGGCGAACCTCGACAAGGACTGGGAGCATGTCGTGGGGAGGAAGGGACAGGCCAACATTCGGATCAAGAACATCTCGGACGACGTGGCGCTCCTCGCCGTGCAGGGACCGAAGAGCGAGGCGCTGTTGCAGACGCTCACGTCCACGGACCTGACGACGATCCGCTACTACCACTTCGCGGTGGGCGAGGTGTCCGGAGCGCAGTGCTTCATTGCGCGGACCGGCTACACGGGAGAAGACGGATTCGAGCTCTACTTCCGCGCCAAGGACGCGGCAACCGTGTGGGCGGCGCTCGCGACGCCGGACGGGGCCGTGCCGTGCGGACTCGGGGCGCGGGACTCGTTGCGGCTCGAGGTGGGTTATCCGCTCTACGGCAACGACATCGACGACACGACCAGCCCGTATGAGGCTCGACTCGGATGGATCGTCAAACTGAAGAAGGGCGTGCCTTTCGTCGGCCACTCGGCGCTCGAGTCCCTCAAGCAGATCGGTGTGACCCGCAAGCTCGTCGGCTTCACCTGCGAAGGGCGGGGGGCGATCCCCAGGCCGGGCTACAGCGTGTTCCTCCAGGGCGTGCAGGTCGACACGGTCCGGAGCGGTGGGTTCAGTCCCACGCTGGGACACGGCATCGGTACGACGCTGTTGCCCACCCACTCGGCGGAACCGGGAACGGAGATCGAGATCGATGCCCGGGGCCGACGCATGGCGGGCACGGTGACGACGCTGCCGTTCTACAAGGACGGATCGGTGAAGCGGTCCTGACGGGCCGCACGGATGCGAGCATGACACTGCGTGTGGCAGTCCTGACGGTTTCGGACGGGTGTTCGGCCGGCACTCGGGAGGACACCTCGGGTGCGCGCCTCTCAGGGTGGGTCGAGGAATGCGGACACACGCTCGTTGCGCACGCCGTCGTCCCCGACGAATCCGACCTCATCGCCCAACATCTGGTCTCATGGAGTGACGGCGACGGGATCGATGTGGTGCTCACGACGGGCGGAACGGGGCTCGGTGAGCGCGACGTGACCCCGGAGGCCACGCGCGCCGTGCTCGATCGGGAGATCCCGGGCATTCCGGAGGCACTGCGGCGCGCGGGCACGGAGGCGACGCCCCGGGCCATCCTGAGCCGCGGCGCGGCCGGGCTGCGCGGACCGACCATCATCGTCAATCTCCCGGGCAGTCCGTCGGGCGTGGCGGACGGGATCGCCGTCCTCGAGCCCATCCTGGTCCACGCTGTCGAGATCGCCCGCATGCTTCCCACGGATCACCAATGAGCGATCACGTCCTGCTGTCGATGGACGACCTCGAGAGCGCGGTGCCGGTGAACGCGGCGCTCGAGGTCGCGGGCTTCGACACCACACTCGTTTCGTCGCGTGACGACGGACGGGTCGTCTTCGGCGCGGCACGGCCGGATCTCGTCATCCTCACGGGGGCGCTGCACGATCGCCCCGCGGCGCTGCTGACGCGCCTCGCGCGCGAGCACGGAGCGGTGATCCTCGGCTTGATCGAGAGTTCAGATCCCGACCCGCAGCAGATCGTGCGCGACCTCGGTCACATGACCTGGATGCGCAAGCCGGTCGAACCAACGGATGTCGTACAGGTCGTCCGACGCCTGATTGGCCGGAGGCGGCTGCAAGAGCGGACGGGGATTCTCGGCGAGAGTCCCGCGATTCAAGAAGTCCTCGTCAAGATCGAGCAGATGGCGCCGCAGGCGATCCACGCACTCTCGCCGCGGCGGGACAAGCCGTTCGTGGCGGTGAACTGTGCGGCGCTGCCGGAGTCGCTCCTCGAGTCGGAGCTCTTCGGGCACGAAAAAGGGGCGTTCACCGGTGCGGCGGAGCGTCGCCTCGGGCGCTTCGAGCTCGCGGATGGAGGGACACTGTTCCTGGACGAGATCGGTGAGATGCCGCTCTCGCTGCAGGTCAAACTGCTGCGCGTGCTGGAGACGCGGTCGTTCTTCCGGGTCGGCGGTGCCACGGCCATTCGGGTCGACGTGCGCGTGATCGCCGCGACCAACCGGGCGCTCAAGGAAGCCGTCGGGATCGGGGACTTCCGCGACGATTTGTTCTATCGACTCAACGTACTGAGCATCTACTTGCCGCCGCTACGCGAGCGTAAACCGGACATCCCGATTCTGGTGAACCGCTTCGTCCGGCAGCTCTCCGACGAGCACGGGCGGTCGTTCGCGGGCATGGCCCCCGAGGCGCTGGAGATTCTGGTCAACGCACAGTGGCCCGGGAACGTCCGCGAGCTCCGGAACTTGATCGAGTCCATGGTCGTACTCGCTCCGGGGCGGGAAATCCGCGCCACGGATATCCCGTCGGACGTGAGCGAGGGCGGCACGCGGTTCCTGCCCGTGCGTGTCCCTGCAGCGGAGAGCGCTCAGGGACAGGGGAAGGAGCTGGAGTTCATCTTCCGGAGCCTCGTCGATCTGAAGCTCCAGTTCGAGGAGTTCCGGCGCCGGATCGATCACCCACAGCAGGTCGAGGTGGTGGAAGTGGGCCCCTCCCCCGTCTACATCGGCGACGGTGTCCATCCCGTCATGGACGCCGAGGTGGAGGTGGTGCATCCGCAGGCGGAGGACCGGCGGGTCCTCTATGAGACCGGAATGACCATGGCGGACGTCGAGCGGTCCGCTATCGAAGCGGCCCTCGCAGAGACGGGTGGTAACCGCCGGAAAGCCGCTGCCAATCTGGGGATCGGCGAGCGAACACTCTATCGGAAGATCAAGGAGTTCGGCCTGACCTGATTTCAGGCCCAGCATCACTCCCTACAAGCATAGAACTTGCGCTTCCAGTGACCACAGGGGGGGAAACCCTCCGGAGATAAAGGGTTTTGGGGCTCTGGCAACCCACGCCCGCTCAGCAATGCGGGGCGGGCGTGGGGTTGCTGTCCGGTCACAGTGTGTTGCGTGTGCGCAACATTATGAGGTTTGTCGCAGTGGCCTCAGAGAACGCGACCGAGGCCGAAAGTGGTGAAGCAGAGCTTTATGTGAGGCACGTCAAACTGTTGACAGAAATGGATTTGAGTGCAATAGTAATCGGCCCGAAAGCAGCCCTGGCCGCTGCCCGGGAGGTCGAACGTGCGGTTTGAAGTCAACGACCGCTGCGTCGGCTGCCTGGCCTGCGTCAGAGCCTGCCCGTCGCGGGCGATCGCGATCACGGACGACGCGGTCCGCATCGTCGACGAGGTGTGCATTCGAGCGGGGGCCTGCGTGCCGTCGTGTCCGCACGACGCCATCGAGGCCCACGGTGACCTGAATCGCGCGGCAGAACTCGCCGAGACCGGCGACGCTGTGCTGATTCTGAGCGTGGAAGCGGAGGTGCACTTCCACCCGGTCACGCCGGAGCAGTTGGTGAACGCCGGGTATCAGGCCGGGTTCCGAACGGTGTACCGCGGGGTCGTCGGAGACGAGTTGGTTGCTGAGGAGTACCGGATGCTGCTGGAGGATCCGTCCTGGGGGACGATGGTCCGCTCCACGTGTCCGGTGATCGTCGAGCGGGTGCGGCGGCAGTATCCCGACCTGGTGCCCTACATGGCGCCGGTGAAGACCCCGCTCGAAGCCGAAGCGGAGTACATCCGCGAGATGTTCGGCGCTGAGGTGCCCATCGTCTACGCGGGCGTGTGCCTCGCGGAGATGGACGAGGCGGTAGATGCGGTGGTCACGCTGGAGGAGCTCCAGCTGCTGTTCGAACGGCGGAACGTGCGAGCAGCCGAACAACCGAAGCACTTCGAGCGGATCCCAGAGGTCCGCCAGCGGCACTTGAGTATGTCCGGCGGCATGCCGTTGTCGGTGCTGGAGGAGGAGCGGCAGACGAGCCGTCGGTTCCGGAAGGTGCGGGGCATGGATGCCCTGGACGTGCTGGCCCGGGCCGTGTCGGTCGATGGAGTGGACTTGGGGTTCGTCGATATTCTGCCGTGCGAGGGGTGTCTGGATCACCCACTCCTCGGGCCGCGGGAGGAGTTGTTCCAGCGGCGGCAGTTGGCTCAGCAGCTCGAGCCGCCGCGCAGTGCGCTGCCGGTGCTGGACCCGGCGCTCGACGTATCGGTGCGGACGAAGTTCCGCCCGCACGTGAACGGGAAGCAGGTGTCCGCGGAAGAAGTCGCGGGTGTCATCGAGGAGATCGGCACCGCGCCGAGTGGAGCACACTGGAACTGCGGTGCATGCGGGTTTGCGACATGTGAGGGCTTCGCGCAGGTGTACCTGGAGGGGCGAGCGACGTTCAGACAGTGCCCGCCGTACCGTGCCGCGATGTCCGTCTTCCGCACGACCTTGAGGATCTCGGCACCGACGGCCTTCAGGACCCGGTTGCCGGCCTCGTGGCCGTGCAGATCGTTCACCAGCTT
>JBDHIW010000199.1:0-5336 GCA_039587215.1 Gemmatimonadota bacterium
GCCTTCCGTCGGTCCCAACGTGAGCCACACCTGTGCCTCGCCCAAGCCGTCACTCACCGTCACGGTGTCCGAGAGGAGCGCCCCGGTCCCGGCGACGATCCGCCACCGGACCTCTGCACGCACCGCGCGCGTTCCATCGTCAGCCGTCACGCGTACCGCGAGCGGCTCCGGCACGACGGCACCCGCGGCGGCAATCTGTCCGTCCGATGGCGTCACGATTTCCAGGGAGGCGGGTTTTGGAAGACCGTCCCCGCAGGCCACGACGCCGACCACGGCGAGCCCCCCCAAGATACGACGTGCGAACACGGCTTTCCTCCACGATTCCGGGGGGACAAAACCCCGGTTGGCGACGAGTGGAACGATCGTTGTAACTGCTAGCAATACGCCAACATACGGACGCATCAGCCGTTTTGACAACGTGCTCCGGTCCGGGTAAGCTTACCCTTCCCACCCACTTCGGTTTCGCTCATCGGGCGGTCATGGCCTTCGTTCATCTCCACACGCACTCCGAGTACTCGCTGTTGGACGGCGCGAATCGGATCCCGGACCTGGTGCGGCGCGTGGGAGAGTTGGGCATGGACAGCCTGGCCATTACGGACCACGGCAACCTCCACGCCGCGTGGGCGTTCTACGAGCACGCCACGGCCAAGGGCATCCGCCCGATCCTCGGATTCGAGGCGTACGTCGCCTTCGGATCACGCCACGATCGGGAGCGGCCCTCCTGGGCGCCCGGCAACTACTCCCACTTGGTGCTGCTCGCGAAGAACCGGGTCGGCTACAAGAACCTGATCGCCCTATCGTCGGCGGGGTACGTCGAGGGTTACTACCGCCGCCCCCGCATCGACCGGGACATCCTGGCCGAGCGGTCCGAGGGCATCATCGCCCTCGCCGCCTGCCTGTCCGGTGAGGTAGCGCTGTGGCTACGGCAGGGGAACTACGAGCGCGCGAAGGAAACGGCCGAGTGGTTCGCCTCGACCTTCGGTCCGAACGGGTTCTGGCTCGAGGTACAGGATCACGGGATCGACGACGAGCGACTGGTCCGAGACGGGATGTTCCAGTTGGGGAACGACCTGGGGCTCCCCATCGTCGCCACGAACGACGCCCACTACCTGGAGCGCGAGGATCACGAGGCCCACGACTGCCTGCTCGCCATCGGCACGGGCAAGGACCTCGACGATCCGAATCGGTTCCGCTTTTTCGGTTCCGAGAGTTACCTCAAGACCGAGCCGGAGATGGCGGAGCTGTTCCCGAACCGGCCGGACGTGCTCGAAAACACCGTGCGCGTCGCGGAACTGTGCGAGTTCGACTTCGAGAAACGGTACTTCCTGCCGGCATTCCCGCGCGAGGACGCGTCGACGTCCGAGGAAGACCTGCTCGTCGAGCTCACGCGCGCAGGCACGATCCGTCGCTACGGGGACCCCCTGCCCGCCCGCGTCGAGGAACGGCTCGCCTACGAGCTGGGCGTCATCACGAAAACGGGATACTCGGGCTACTTCCTGATCGTTCAGGACTTCATCGCAGCCGCCCGCGAACGGGGCATCCCGGTCGGTCCCGGGCGAGGCTCGGCCGCCGGATCGCTGGTCGCCTATGCGCTGGGCATCACCGACGTCGACCCGCTCCAGTTTGACCTGCTTTTCGAGCGGTTCCTGAACCCCGAGCGCGTGTCGATGCCCGACATCGACGTCGACTTCTGCTACGAGCGCCGCGGCGAAATCATCGAGTACGTCCGTGAGCGATACGGCCGTGACAGCGTTGGGCAGATCATCACCTTCGGCACGCTCAAGGCCCGCGCCGCCGTTCGCGACATCGCCCGGGTCCTGGGGGTGAGTCCCGGCGAAGCCGACCGCATCGCGAAGCTCATCCCATCAGGACCGGGCTACCAACTGTCCGTCACGGAAGCCGTCCAGCGCGTCCCCGAGCTTCGCGAACTGGTGCGCGACAACCCGACGCTCGAACGGCTCGCGGATCTCGCCCGGCGGGTGGAAGGACTCTCGCGCCATGCGTCCGTGCACGCGGCGGGCGTCGTGATCGCTCCCGGCCCGCTGCACGAGTACGTGCCCGTCTGCACCCCGCCGCAGCGCGGAAGCCAGAATGGCGAGGACGCGATCATCACGCAGTACGACATGGTCGCGCTCGAGAAGGTCGGCATGCTCAAGATGGACTTTCTCGGGCTCAAGACCCTCACCGTCATCCACGACGCGCTCGAGGCCATCGCGCAGCGCCACGGCAAGACGATCGACATCGGGGCGGTCGACCTGAACGACGCGGACACCTACGCGCTGCTGCGTGCCGGGCGGACGGCGGGCGTCTTCCAGTTCGAGTCGTCCCTGGCGACCGACATGCTGCGGCAGTTGCGGGTCGACCGCTTCGACGATCTCGTCGCCACCAACGCGCTGGTCCGGCCGGGTCCGCTCGATTCCGGCATGCACCAGGTGTACACCCGACGGAAGCGAGGCGAGGAAGAGGTCCGTTACCTGCTGCCGGAGCTCGAGGAGGTGCTGGCGCCGACGTACGGCGTGATCCTGTACCAAGAGCAGGTGATGCGCATCGCCAACGTGCTCGCGGGGTTCACGCTCGCCGAAGCGGACGTACTGCGGAAGGCCGTGGGCAAGAAAGACCAGGATCTGATCGACGCTGAGATCGACCGCTTCAGTGCGCGCTGCGTCGACAACGGTCACCCGCGCCGCGTCATCGACGATTTGGCGAGCCAGATCAAGACGTTCGGGCGGTACGGGTTCAATAAGTCGCACTCGGTCGCGTACAGCCTGCTCTCGTTCCAGACGGCGTGGCTCAAAGCCCACTATCCCGCCGAGTTCATGGCGGCCCAGCTTTCCTCCGAGATCGGCGACACCGACAAGGTGGTCGGCTACATCAACGAGTCCCGAGAGATGGGCATCGCGGTGCTGGCTCCGTCGGTCAATCAGTCGGGGCGAAAGTTCACCGTCACCGGCGACCAGGAGATCCGCTTCGGTCTCGGCGCGGTACGTAATGTCGGGCGCGGCGCGATCGAGTCGATCATCGAAACGCGAGAAGCGGACGGCGGCTTCGAAACGCTCACGGACTTCTGCGACCGCATCGACCTGCGTCTCTGCAACAAGCGCGTCGTCGAGTCCCTGATCGCCGCCGGCGCGCTCGACGACCTCGGGGGACACCGCGCCCAGCTCACCGCGGCGCTGGAAACCGCGCTGCAGGAAGCCCAGCTCCGAGAATCCGAGCGGCAGGCTGGGCAGGTCTCGCTCTTCGGCGACGCGACCGACGCCGAGGCGCCGGCGGCGGCGCCCGACCTCCCGGAGGTCCCGACGTGGAGCGAGGCCGATCGGCTTACGAAGGAGAAGGAGGTCGTCGGCTTCTTCATCTCCGGGCACCCGCTGGAGCACTTCCGGTCCGAGGTGCAGCTCTTCAGCGGGCGCAGCACCGCGACCCTCGGCGAGTGGAGCGACCATCGCGTCACCGTCGCGGCGGTCGTGACCGCGGTGAAGCGCCGTATCAGCCGGAAAACCGGCGCCGAGTACGCCCGGCTCACGCTCGAGGACTTCCACGGCACCGCGGAGGCCATCGTGTTCCCGGAGGCGTGGAGCAAACTCTCCGACACGATCGAGCCGGACGCGGCCCTACTCCTGTCGGGCGGATACTCGGCGCGGGACCGCGGCGAAGACCGCGCACCCTTCATCGTGGAGGCCGTGGAGCCGCTCGCGGAACTCCGACAAACCGGTGCGCTGGGCGTTGCGATCGTGTGGCGGGACGGCCGTGGGCCCGACCCCGAGGCAGCGCGCGCCATCAAGGCCCTCTGTGCGGCTCACCCCGGCCCGTCTCCGGTGTATGTTCACTGGAACGACGGAAACGGGTCGGCCGCGCGCATGCGGGCCAAAGAGCGCGTGGCGCTCGACCCCGAGTTCCTGAACGCACTCCGCGAACTGCTCGGTCCCGACACGGTCGAGCTGGTACGCGCAAGCTGATCAACCTCGACTTCGAAAAGCCGATCGTCGAACTGGAACGGCAGATCGACCATCTCAAAGGGATGGCGAACGACCGTCGGCTCGACGTCCGAGAAGAGATCGAGCCGCTCCAGGAGAAGCTCGAGAAGCTGCGCCGGGACGTCTATCACTCCCTGACCCCGTTGCAGCGGGTCCAGGTGGCGCGGCACCCGCGGCGGCCCTACACGCTCGACTACGTCCCACAGGTCTTCACGGACTTCATCGAACTCCGCGGCGACCGGCTCTACCGCGACGACCCAGCGATCGTGTCGGGCTGGGCCCGGCTCGACGGCGCGCCGGTGGTGATCATCGGCCATCAGAAGGGGCGCGACACCAAAGAGAACCTCAAGCGCAACTTCGGCATGCCCCACCCGGAGGGCTACCGGAAAGCGCTGCGACTCATGAAGCACGCGGAACGCTTCCAGGCGCCCGTCGTGACGCTGATCGACACGCCCGGCGCCTACCCGGGTCTCGGCGCCGAAGAGCGGGGACAGGCCGAGGCGATCGCACGCAACCTCGAGGAGATGGCCGCCCTCCGCACGCCGATCGTCGCCGTCGTGATCGGCGAGGGCGGCTCGGGGGGCGCACTGGCGCTCGGCGTCGCCGACCGGGTGCTGATGCTCGAGCACGCCGTGTACTCCGTGATTTCCCCCGAGGGGTGTGCGGCCATTCTCTGGAAGGACGCCACGCAGCGGGAACGCGCGGCCGAGGCCCTCCGCCTCACCTCCGACGACCTGCTGCGCCTCGGTGTGATCGACGCGGTGATCGCGGAACCGCCGGGCGGTGCGCACGCCGATCACGCCGCCGCGGCCGACGCGCTCGGCGAGGCACTACGCTCTCATCTGCACGATCTCGTCGGTCTGGACCGCGACGAGCTGGTTCGGCAGCGGGCGGCAAAGTACCGCGCCATGGGCCCCTACCTCGAGGACTGAGTGGGCACCGCCGTCGTCGAGGTTCGGTTCAAAGGAAATCGCAAAGCCTTCTACACACTCGAGGCCGAGGACGGGCTCCGCGTCGGCGATCCCGTCGTGGTGGAGGCCGAGCGGGGACAGGATCTCGGCTACGTGTCCGCCGTCGGCGACGCCGCAGCGCGCAAGTGCGGGGTGGGGTGTGACGGATGCGCAATCGCGAAGCCCAAGGACCCGTCGGGCAAGGTCGTACGGGCCGCCTCCGAGCAAGACGCGCACATCGGCGCCGAGCTCCGCAAGGCCGAAGAGGACGTACGCCGCACCGTGATGGAGCGGGTTACCAAGCACAAGCTCGAGATGAAGGTCTCGGACGCCGAATGGCAGTGGGACCGGAAGAAGCTCACGGTGTTTTTCACGGCCGAGAAGCGCGTCGATTTTCGCAGCCTCGTGCGTG
>JBDHIW010000200.1:0-6571 GCA_039587215.1 Gemmatimonadota bacterium
GCGATCGCCGCCAAGATCGGGGAGGCGATGGCGGCACGGTACGGCGACGACGAGGCCGCGGAGCACTTCCGAAACTTCGACACGATCTGTTCGGCGACACAGGAGCGGCAGGACGCGCTCCTGGATCTCATCGAGGAGCCGCTGGACGTGATGATCGTCATCGGTGGGTACAACTCGAGCAACACGGCCAACCTCGCGCGCATCGCGTCGCGTCGCGTGACCACGTATCACATCGCCGATGCGACGTGCATCGATGTCGATGCGGGCGCCATCCGGTTCAAGCCCATCGACGAAGAGACGGAAGCGACCCAGGACGACTGGCTCGCTCCCGACGTGCAGCGGATCGGCATTACCGCCGGCGCGTCCACGCCGAACAACAAGATCGGCGAGGCGATCGAGCGAGTGCTGCGCCTGCGCGGGCTCGCGATCCCGACCTAGCGTCAGCCCCAGTTTTTAGAGCCGGGTGGGTGCCGGCGCAGTTCCTTCAAAAAACGCAGGGGTGAGCGAGCGGGCGGTGTGACGGCGTCCGTCGCCGGCCGGACGGTCAGGGCCTCGACCGCCTCGGCCACAATGTTGAGGTTGCCGTCCTCGCGGGCCAATGTTCCGCGGATCTTGAGAAACGGCTCTCCACGCAGGGCCACGCGGTCCCGGTCGTGCACGTCGGGACGCACGATCGCGTTCATCATGCCGGCTTCGTCCTCCAACAACACGAACGTGAAACCGCGCGCGGTTTCGGGACGCTGACGCGCCACGACCAACCCGACGACGACGACGGTCATGCCGTGCGGATGCCGCTCCAGATGGTCGCTGCGCACGACCGACGGTGGGAACGACGCACGCAGGAGCGCCAACGGGTGCCCGCTTGCCGCGAATCCGAGCATCGCGTATTCCGCGACGATGCGCTCGTGCGCGTCCACGCCGCCGAACCGGAGGGTCGCGTGGGGGTGCTCCAGTGGAAGCTCCAGTTGTCGGCGGACGCGCCGCCGGTTGTCTGGTGAATGTTTGGGCGGGAGCCACAGGCCGACCTGCCAGAGCAGCTCGCGACGTGTCAGGCCGAAGGTGTCACAGCCGCCTACCCAAACGACGTTCTCGATGCCGTCGCGCGACAGTCCTGGCGGGGCCCGACGGACGAGATCCCCGAGCCCGCGGAAGGGCCCATGCCGCTCACGTTCTTCGACGAGCGCCTCGGCGGCATCCCAGCCCACGTCGCGGATGAATCCCACCCCGATGCGCAGCGCATCGTCTTCGACCGTGCAGTACACGTCGCTCTGATTCACGTCCGGCAGCAGCGTACGCACTCCGTGCCGCTCGGCGTCGCGCGTGAGCGCGTCGAGCGAGTAGAAACCCATGGGCTGGTTGTTGAAGAGCGCGGTGTAGTACTCGACCGGGTAGTAGAAGCGGAGCCAGGCCGACTGATAGGCGAGCAGGCCGAAGGCCGCCGCATGGGACTTGGGGAAGCCGAACTCCGAAAAGGCGACGACCTGCTCGAAGACCCGCTGGGCCGTGGCGGCGGAGACGCCGCGGGACCGGGCGCCGTCGACGAACTCGTCACTGAACGACGTCATCAACTCACGGGACCGCCGCCGGCTCATGGCGCGGCGGAGGGCTTCGGCCTGCCCGGCCGAGAACCCGGCGAGCGCCTGACAGACTTGGAGCACCTGATCCTGAAAGATGATGACCCCGAGCGTCTCTCCGAGTGCGTCTGCCAGGAGCGGATGGTCGAGGGGTGGAGCGTAGGGGACGCCGGTCGCACGTGCGTGCCGTTGGGCTTCGCGCCGCCGCACGTACGGGTTCACCGCTCCGCCGACGATCGGACCGGGACGCACGATCGCGACCTCGACCGCCAGGTCTTCGAGATTGCGCGGCTTGGTGCGTCGAATCATCTGGATCTGCGCCCGGCTTTCGATCTGGAAGGTGCCCACGGTGTCGCCGGCACAGATCTGGTCGTAGATGACCTCGTCGTCGTAATCGATGCGCGTGAGATCGGGCGGCTGTCCCTCGCGCCTGGCGATCAGTTCCACGCTCTCCTCGACGAGTGAGAGCATCCCGAGCGCCAAGAAGTCGATCTTGACGAAGCGTGCGTCGTCGCACGAATCCTTGTCCCACTGACAGACGACCCGATCGGGCATGGCCGACCGCTCCAGGGGGACGAGCTCGACGAGCGGTCGACTCGAGATGATCATGCCGCCCACGTGCTGCGATACGTGACGCGGCAGGCCGGCGATCTGCTCGGCCAGGGTGCAGAGGTCGCGCCAGAGCGGTGCGTCGACCTTCCCCGCGAACCCCGGCAGGTTCTCGAGTTCCGCGCGCAGGGTGCCGGCCCCGCCGCGGCTCGCGAGCTTCGCGATCTGCTCGAGCTCGCCCATTGGGAGGTCGAGCGCCTTGCCCAGTTCCCGCACCGCCGAGCGCAGCCGGTACGTGGGAAAGGCGCACACGAGTCCCACGTGGTCGTCCCCGTAGTGGCGGTACACGCGACGGATCAGCTCCTCGCGGATGTCGCGGGGGAAATCCAGGTCGATGTCGGGAATGGATGCGAGGGTCTCGTTCAGGAACCGGCCGATGAAGAGCCGGTTGGCGATGGGGTCGATGTGCGAGAGACCGAGCAGATAACAGACGATGGACGAGACCGAAGAGCCGCGTCCACGTCCGGGCAGCAGGTTGCCGCGAACGCGCCGGGTACCGCGACGGACGTCGGCCGCGACCTCGCGGGCCAGGTCGAAGAGGTCGCGGTACACGAGGAAGAACCCCGAGAGCCCGTGGTGTTCGATCAAGCGGAGCTCGTCGCGGAGGCGATGCTCCGCGTCGTGTGAGATCGAAGGCGGCGCAGCGTTCTGCAATCGCGAGCGTGTGGGCGACCGCGTCGGGTCGGTCGCGAAAGAGTTCCGCCATCACCTCCGGGGGCCGCAGGTAGAACTCGCTGTTCGGCTTCCGGACGGCATGCGACCCGTCCAGCGTGGTGCGGTGACGAATAGCCGCCAGCGCGTCATGCAGGCGATGGCGATCACGGCGGTGGTAGTGCACGTCACCGGTTGCGACGACGGGCAGGCCGACGGCGTCGGCGAGGTCGCACAACGCCCGGCAGCGGTGCCGGTCGCCGCGGACGGCGTTGCGCTGGATCTCGACGAAGAATCGCCCGGCTCCGAATACGGTGCGGCAGCGCTCGGCCAGTTGCCGGGCCGCGGTGGGGCCCTCCTGCGCGAGAATGGCGGGGAGCAGACCGTGTCGGCATCCCGAGAGCACGATGAGTCCCTCGTGGCGCGCTTCGAGCGATGCGAAGTCGAGCCGCGGGTCGTGCCGGTCCTCGCGACCGAGATGCGCTTCGGTGATGAGCCGGCACAGGTTGGCGTACCCGGTGGAGGTCTCGGCCAGAAGGGTGACGTGGCTGCCGTCGAGCAGGGTGAGCTCCGCGCCGGTGATGGGCTGCATGCCGAGTTGCCGGGCGGCCTGCGCGAAGGCCATCGATCCGTACACGCCGTGGTGGTCCGTGAGCGCGAGTGCCGGATAGCCGAGCGCGTGGGCGGCGTGCACGAGCTCCTCGGGACGGGTCGTGCCGTCCAGAAACGAAAAGGCGGAGTGACAATGCAGTTCGATGTACATGGCTCGCGGAACCGGCGTGCGAATGCCGAGGCGGCTAGGGGGTCTGCACGTACCACGCGCCGTCGAGGAGATCCTCGAAGAGCACGAGATGTTTGCCGTTGCAGAGGACGACCTCGACGTACCGGCGCGCCACCGGGTCGCGCCACCACTCGTCGTCGAGGCGCCATTCCTCGACGAGGGTCGCGATGGCCCTGGGGGTCGGGTCGTCGCCGAGACAGAGCTGGACCGGCCGGCCTCGATCGTCGCACTCGACCGCCGCCCGCACCGGCTCGTTCAGGGCTCGTAGTCGATCAGTGCGTATCGGCGCTCGGGCAGGCGGGACCATGGTTGGACCTCGACGACGTGATGAAGCAGCGGACGGCGGAACCGTGTCCGGATTTCCTGTGCGGCGGCGCGGAGCGCACGTTGGCGACCCGCACGCGCCGCGCTGGCGGCATTCGCGGCGAAGAGTTGGAGTTCCTCGGTGCCCGGCGCGAACGCCGTGAACTCGATCACCAACTCGACGGCCGCTCCCGTGGGAGGAGACTGATCGAGTCGGGCGGCGAGTGGGGCGACGATGTGGTCTGCGGCCGCCGTGGGATCCTTGAGCGTCAGATCGGTGAGCCAGGAGGCGCCGTGTTCGAGGTGGGCTCGGGCGCGCACGGCGCGAATGCGCCAGCCGCGTCGCCGCGGATGCCCCAGTGCGCGGTCGACCAGCATCCGCCATGCGTGCAGCAGCATGGTCCGGTCGGCAACCGGTACCGGCAGCCGCAGTGTAAGCACGATCGGCTCGGGCCGCACGCGTCCGGTCACGGGGTCGTGCTGTTTGCCGGCAGCGATGCGCCACGCCGTGCCGCCCGCGGCCCCGAACTGCGCGACCAGTGCGCTCTCCGGAAGTCGAGCGACGTCGGCGAGCGTCGTGAGGCCGAGGCGGCGCAGACGGCGATGGATGGCCACGTCGATCGGCAGGACGGCGATGGGTTGGCGGGCCAGCATGCGGTCGCGGTCGCGATCCGCGATCGTGACGGGAGTGCCCGGTCGCGCCCGCGCAGCAGCGACCCAGGCGGTGAACTTGCCGCGTCCCCATCCGAGCCGGGCCGCCGCGTGCCACGCGGTGCTGGCGAGCGGCCCGTGACGGGCGAGTCCGTCGGCCACGGCGCGCAGCTGGCCGTCGGCGTCGCCGTACAGCCGCTCGACCCCGTCGACACCTACGTACGCGCAGCCGATGCTCGTCGGCTCGATGACGGGTCTGACGCGCTCCAGGGCTTCCAAGACGTGCGTGAACTGCTCGTCGTAGTAGACCGGATCGGGCTCGAGAACGGTGAGCGATGGGCACAGGCCGATGGCCTGACTCACGGTCATGCCCACACTCACGCCGGCGCGGCGGGCGGCGGCTCCCACCTGCCACACACGGCGCGTGTCGGTCGGGGACACCAGGACGGCCGCACCCCCGCGAAGCTCCGGCCGCCGCACGTGTTCGCAGCGAAGCGGGAAACTGGCGAGCCACACACAGATCGCGCGGTCGCTGGTGAGCACACGTTCGTCCTGCATCACCACAGACTCAACTGTGTAATGCGCCCGGCCTCGTCCTGCGACGGCTGCTCGCGGTCTTCCGACGTGTCGGGGATGCCGTAGCGCGCGGCGATCGTGTGAAACCGCTGCCGCATGGCGTCGGCATACGTGTCCGGCACGTTCCAGCCCTCGGCGAACCGGCGGCGGTATCGCGCCGCGAGCCCGTCGTTCCGCTCCGCCACGAGCGGAACGACGCGTTGCCGGGCATCCGGGTACAGGCGCAGCGGAATGGGCAATGCGAATCGGGCGCCCGCGTCCCGTGCGGCACCGAGGAGGCGCTCGAACTGGTCGGTCGAATCCGTGACCCCCGGCAGGACCGGGGCAACGATGAGTCCGGCGCGGATCCCGGCGGCAGTGAGGCGGGCGAGGGCGCGCAGGCGCACGTGGGGTTGGGGAGAACGCGCCTCGAACTGTGAGGTGATCTCCGCGTCGACGCTGATCAGCGAGATGTAGACGGAGACCGGGTGCACGCGGGCCAGATCACGAAGCAGTGGGATGTCGCGGCAGACCAGCGCACTCTTGGTGATGATGCCGATGCGGATGCCACGCTCCCGCCGGAGTCGTTCGAGGATCGTGCGCGTGATCTGGTAGAGGCGCTCGGCCGGCTGATACGGATCGGTCCCGCTGCCGATGACCAGATTCTGGCGGCCGTCCCGTTCCGTCCGGCGCCGCAGACGACGTAGGTCCCGCTCGAGAGCCTCCGCGACCGACCGGCGACGCTTGACGAAGATCCGGTGCTCGAACGGCTCGAGTCCAGCGGGGACGGTGAGGTCGGCAAAGGTCCCGGGTGTGACGGCGCCGGTGTCCCGCGCGCGTTCGGCCACGTATCGATGGGTGTACCGAGCGTAGCAGTAGCTGCAGCCGAATTCACATCCGACATAGGGGTTGGCCGACCAGAAGCCCATGCCCGTCGATTCCGGGGTGTTCAGGATCGACCGGCTCGACAGTTCGTGGAACTGCGTGCCGCGCTTCCGCGACTCGAGGAGCGGTAGTGCCGTCGCGGTCACGTGCAGTATCCCCACCCGCACGCGGGACAGAAGCAGCATCCCGAACCGAACTGCACGTGCCCGCCGCACTCGGGGCACGTGGGGGCCTGAGCTGCCGGCTCCGGGGCACAAAACGGCACGATCTTCGGGTTTTCTTCGCCCATATAAACCGAATATAACCCGAAAATAGTTCGTTGCAACGATGGGGGAATCCGAGGGGAAAACCACTGATCGGGCTATTGGGACGCGTCCGCCCATCCGGCACTTGTCGAAGCCTGTCCCGGACGCCACATTCCGCCCCGTTGCCGTTCACGCTGTCCGTTTCCGCTTCGCACCACACGACCCGGGATCGTCTGCGAATCACATCGTGACACCGAACACAACGCCAGACGGCATCGCGGCACACCCCCTCTTCCAGAACGCATTTGCGAAGTTCG
>JBDHIW010000201.1:0-3920 GCA_039587215.1 Gemmatimonadota bacterium
ACGCCGCACGTGGCGGGCGCCAGCGTCAAGAGCGAGGTCGTCGGCCACGTGAAGGGGCCGAAGATCGTGGTGCAGAAGTTCAAGCGCCGGAAGGACTACCGTCGCAAGCAGGGTCACCGCCAGAACTTCACGCGCGTGACCATCTCCAAGATCTCGAAGTAGGCGACCGACGACATGGCACACAAGAAGGGACAGGGCTCCTCCCGCAACGGACGCGACAGCAACCCGCAGCACCGGGGGTTGAAGCGCTACGGCGGTGAGACCGTCACGGCGGGCACGATCATCGTGCGCCAGGTCGGGTCCAAGTTCCACGCGGGCCACAACGTCGGTCGCGGACGGGACTTCACGCTCTACGCGCTGAAGGACGGCATCGTGCGCTTCGGCACGCGTCGTCGGGTGCACATCGACGAGGCCGACGGCTCCAACAACTGAGGTTGCGGCCCCGGCCGCCGCAACGGCGGCTCCGATGTTCATCGACGAGACCGAGATCACCGTGTCCTCCGGTCGTGGCGGAGACGGCGTCGTGTCGTTCCGGCGCGAACGCTACGTGCCCAAGGGCGGACCGGACGGCGGCGACGGGGGGCACGGCGGCAGCGTCATCCTGAAGGCGAGCGGGCACCTCAGCACGCTGGCCGGCATCCAGCATCGCCGTCACTACAAGGCCTCGCCCGGCAAGGCCGGGGGCGCCAACAACTGTTTCGGGAAACGCGGGGAAGACCTGCTGATCGAGGTGCCGGTCGGGACGATCGTGCGCGACGCCGAGCGCGGCCATGTGCTGCGCGACCTCGACCACGACGGCCTGGAGGTGGCGGTCGTCACCGGCGGGCGGGGCGGCCGCGGCAACAAGCACTTCGCCCACGCCACGAACCAGACGCCGCGCCAGTCCACGATCGGCATGCCGGGCGAGACGCGACGCCTGCGGCTCGAGCTGCGGCTCGTGGCGGACGTGGGCTTGGTCGGTCTGCCCAACGCGGGCAAGTCCACCTTCCTGCGGCGCGTCTCGGCGGCGCGCCCCAAGGTGGCCGAGTACCCCTTCACCACGCTCGAGCCGATGCTCGGCATCGCCGAGGTGGACGAGGACCAGTTGGTCATCGCCGACATCCCCGGGCTGATCGAGGGCGCGCACGAGGGCAGCGGCCTCGGCGACCGGTTCCTGCGCCACATCGCGCGGACGCGGGTGCTCATGCACCTGGTCGATGCCGCGGCGGGGGTCGAGGAGGTCGTGCCCGCGTGGCGGACGATCCGGGAGGAACTCACCCGCGCGGGCCTGGGCCTGGAAGACAAGCACGTGCTCGTCGTCGCCTCGCGCGCGGACACCGTGGAGGATCCGTCCGAGATCTGCGCCGCTCTCGCCGCGGCCTGCGGCAGCGAGGTGCTGCCCCTCTCGAGCCAGACCGGGGCGGGCGTGCCGGAGGTCCTGCGGCGCCTGGCGGAGCTGGTCGCCGATGCCGGTCGGGAGCCCGAGACCGGGAAGGCCGGCGGAACGGAGCCGTCCAAGCCCTGAGGGCCGTTGCATCCACGGTGACGCCCCGGCACCCTGATCCCCTCGGTACGCCGACCCCAAACCCATGCAGATGCGCGTCAACATCCGCAATCTGAAGCAGCTCGTGTGGCTGTTCTGCGTACTCGTCTTCCTGTTCGCCGGCTGGACCTTCTACCAGATCTTCACGGCCAAGCAGGCGGGGGAGTACCAGGCCCGCAAGCGCACCTTCTACGAGAACCTGCTCACGCGGAACGTCGCGCAGCGGGACACCACGCCGAAGACGTGGACCCAGTACGTGCCCGACCGCTACGAGAAGCTGTGGCTCGCACGGGTGGACGGCTCGATCCGCGAGATCGACGACGGGCGGACGGGCGACGAGACGCCTGAAGAGCCCACGGTCGCGCCGCTGCCCCCGCTCGACACGATCATCGACGTCAGCCTCGTGCTGTACAGCACCGACCCCGTCTCCCGGTTGGTCGGCATCAAGTACATCACGCCCGAGGCCAGCGGTGGCGTGCTGACAGATGGCAAGGCGCGACGCCTGCACATGGCCGAAGGCGACCCGCTGATGTCGCCCTACGACGGTGATCGCTACAACGGCAAGGTGCTCGAGATCGGCCTGCAGGAAGTCACCTTCCAGTGGGGCGACGGCACCGTGACGCTGACACCCGGTCTCGGCGCGGACGGCGCCGGCGCGCCGATCTCGGAGTTCGAGATCGACGAGCGGGACAACCCGGCCGACGACCTGGACGAGGCCCCCGAGCAGTCCGTGGAGGTGAGACCGGGCCACTGGGTGATGGGCACGCGCGACCTCGAGTCGATGCGCCGCGATCCGCAGTTGTTCATGTCGGAGGAGATGAACGTGCGTTCGATCACCGTGCCGGGTGGCGGACGCACGCAACTCGAGGTGGCCGAGGTCAAGCCGGGGTCGCTGGCGGAGCAGTACGGAGTGCTGGTGGGCGACCGCATCATCTCGGTGAACGGCATCCCGATGAGCAGCGTGTCCTCGGCGATCAACTGGGCCAAGGCCAACCCCGACCTGCCCGAGTACGTCGTGGTGTACGAGCGGGGCGGCGTCACGAAGACGACGACCTTCTACGTGAAGTGACGTCGCGCCGGGTCACGGTCGACGTCGGCAACTCATCGGTGGGCGTCGGCGTATGGGAGCGCGGACGCGTGCGGGTCAGCCGCGAGCAGGACGCCGTTCGGGCCGCGGCGCTGGTCGAGGGAGACGCTGCGGTGATCTCGGTGGCTCCCGCGCGCCTGGAGGCGTTGTTGGGTGCCCTCGAGCCGGGCATCGCCGCGACGGTGCGCGTGCTCGACACGGCGCCGGCCGATCTCGCCGATCCGATCCTGCTGGCGGGCGCGGGAGCCGATCGCGTCGCCGCCGCGCTGGCCGTCCGGCCCGGTCCCGCCATCGTGGTGGACGCGGGCACCGCGGTGACCGTGGACGTGGTCGATGCCGACGGCGTGTTTCGCGGCGGCTTCATCGCGGCGGGACCTGCGGCGTCGGCCGCGGCGCTGGCAGGCACCGCGTCGCAGCTCCCGCCCATGGCCGGCGGCCCGTCGCCCCTGCGCCTGGGTGGCGAGACGGCTTCGGCACTGTCCGCCGGACTCTGGGGACAGGCGGTGGGCGGCGTGGATCGCCTCGTGGACCTGGCTCGCGCGTCGCTGGCGCCGGCTCGCGACGTGCGGCTCCTCGCGACCGGCGGATGGGGATCGGCCTGGGCAGCGGACAGCGAGCACGCCGGCATCGAGTGCGACCCGCACCTGGTTCATCGGGGCATCGCGCGCTGGGCCGGATGGCGGTGAAGCGCTGGCGGCGGCTGTCACCGGCCGGGCTCGGAGCCGTGACGGTCCTGGAACTGATCGGCGACACGAGCCAGCTCGAGTTCGTGGACGAACGCGACGCGTGCGTGGCAACGCCCGCTGCTGGCGCCGTCCGTCACGCGTTTCTGCGAGACGGCGCGCGCGTGGTGGACGAGGTGCTCCTCGTTGGAACGCCTGACGGGATCGAACTGCACCTGCATGGCGGCGACGTGCTGCTCACGAAGGTGAGCGACCTGCTCGAGAGGCTGGGGTTCGAGTCGGGGCCGCCGGACCCCGCGCAGGCGCCGGCCCGGTCGATGCGACATGCGCGAGCGCTGCTCTCCAATCGCGACGGCCCGCTGGCCGACCTCGTCTCGCGGCTCTCCCTTGCGCCGCCCGGCGCGGGTCGATCCGGAGAGTTGGCGGCGGATGTCGCTCGCGCCGTGGCCCTGACGGGTCATGCCGAGCGGCTCGCTCGTCCGGCGGTCGTCCGGCTCGTCGCGCGACCGAACGCCGGCAAGAGCACGCTGTTCAATGCCTGGGTAGGGCGGAAGCGCGCTCTCGTGTCGCCTCACCCGGGCACGACCCGCGACGCGGTCCGGGCGACGGTGCTGTTGCGAGGGGTCCC
>JBDHIW010000202.1:0-3914 GCA_039587215.1 Gemmatimonadota bacterium
GAGTTCGCCGCGGTCTTCCTCTGACGGCCGAGACGGGATGGGCGGCGGGACGGAATCGCACGGTGACCAGGGAGGGGTGATGAACCGACGAGAGGCAGTGCGTGCCTTGACGCTCGCCGGCGGTGCGGCATGGGTGGCGCGTCGTGCGGAGGCGGCCGAGGGCGCGGAGACGATCACGGAGCCGGTCGGCGTGCTGGTCGACACGACCCGCTGCCTCGGGTGCCGGATGTGCGAGATGGCCTGCGCGCAGGCCAACGACCTGCCGGCTCCCGATCTGACGGCCGAGCCCACGGAACCGCGGGAGACCTCGACCGCGCAGCGGACGGTCGTCAATCGCTACGAGACCGAGCGTGGCCCGGCGACGGTCAAGCGGCAGTGCATGCACTGCCTGCAGCCCGCCTGTGCGTCGGCGTGTCTCACCAGGGCGATGCACCGCCAGCCGCAGGGGCCGGTCACGTGGACCGAGGACAAGTGCATGGGGTGCCGCTTCTGCATGGTGTCGTGCCCCTTCAACGTGCCTAAGTTCGAATACGACAGCCCGGTGCCGCGCATCCAGAAGTGCAACCTGTGCGTGGATCGCGTCGCGCGTGGCGAAGAACCCGCCTGCGTGGCGAACTGTCCCGCGGGCGCGCTGGAGTTCGGCGCGCGACGCGAGCTGCTCGAGCGCGCGCGAGCCCGCATCTACGAGGCGCCCGACCGCTACGTCCGCCACATCTACGGCGAGCACGAGGCCGGTGGGACGAGCTGGATGTACCTGGCCGGCGTGCCGTTTGCGCAGCTCGGCTTTCCCGACGTCGGGACCGAGCCCTTCCCGGCCTACACCAAGGAGTTCCTGTACGCGGTGCCGCTGGTGCTCACGGTGCTGCCGCCCCTGCTGCTCGCGGTAAGCCGCGCGACGCGATCGACCGACGCGGGTTCAGGGCCGGAGGTGGGGGGAGGTGCCCCATGACGTCGATCGCGATCACGGACCGCCTCCCCGCGGTGCGTACGGAGGCTCGCCGTGTGGCTCGGCTGCTGCGGGCGGAACTCAAGCCCAAGGGGCCGGTCCTGACGCCGTTCAACGTGATCTCCGGCATCATCATGCTGGTGGCTGCCGTGCTGCTCACGATCCGATTCGCGACCGGCCTGGGGTCGATCACGAACCTGTCGCAAGACTACCCGTGGGGACTGTGGATCGGATTCGACGTCATCACCGGCGTCGCGTTCGCGGGCGGAGCGTACGTCGTCACGTTCATGGTCTACGTCCTCGGCATGAAGCAGTACCACCCGATCGTGCGCGTGACCGTACTGAACGGGTTCCTCGCGTACGTGTTCTACGCGGGTGCCCTGCTGCTCGACCTGGGCCGCCCGTGGAACGTGATCAACCCGATCATCGGCAACTCGTTCGGCGTGAGTTCGGTGCTGTTTCTGGTCGCGTGGCACTTCATGCTGTACATGATCGCCGAGGCGATCGAGTTCTCGCCGGCGGTGGCCGAGTGGCTGGGGTGGAAGCGCGTCCGTGCCGTACTCGCCGCGATGACGATCGGAGCGGTCATCTTCGGGATCACGCTCTCGACGCTCCATCAGTCCGGGCTGGGCGCGCTGTATCTCATGGCGCGCGACAAGGTCCATCCGCTGTGGTACTCGGAGTTCATCCCGATCCTCTTCCTGGTGTCGAGCGTGTTCGCTGGGCTGTCGCTCGTGATTCTCGAGGGCTCGATCACGCGCAAGGTGTTCCGTCACCGAATGGACGCGAGCCACCGGATCGGTCACACGGGCATCGTCGTCGGTCTCGCCCGCATCTGCGCGACCGTGATGGTGGTCTACCTCGTCCTCAAGCTGCTGGAGCTGGTGCACGGTCAGGAGTGGGCGCTGCTCTCGACGGGGATGGGCCAGTGGTATCTGCTGGAGCTCGTCGGCTTCGTGCTGGTGCCCGCGGTGCTGTTTGCGCGGGGCGCGCGCGACCGCAGTCTCCGCGTGATTCGCACGGCGGCCGTCCTGGCGGTGCTGGGCATCGTGCTCAACCGACTCAACGTATCGGTGATCGCTTTCAAGTGGGATGCAGCGGTCCGCTATGTCCCGACGTGGATGGAGGTGGAGGTCACCCTCGCGGTGATCTGCGCCGAGATCTGGGTGTTCCGCTGGATCGTGAACCGGATGCCGGTCTTGGCGGAGGCCGAGCACCCCGGCCGGCCCCAGCCGGCCGCGGCGGCCAGCCCCCGCGCGGCGTGAGGAGGACGACATGGAAGGCGTCGGAGTCGATCTGTTCGCGACGAAGGGGATCGAGTACCTGATCGTCATCGTCTATCTCGCGGGACTGCTCGGGCTGTGGCGGCTGCTCGCGGGCCCCGGGGCGCGGACCGCGCCCGCGACGCGCGACGCGTGGGCCGCGGCGCCGGACGGTGTCTTGTTCCACCAGGGGCACGCCTGGGCCGCTCCGACCTCCGACGCGGTCGCTCGGGTGGGCGTGGACGGCTTCGCGGGACGTTTGCTGGGCCCGCCGGCGCGGGTGCGGCTTCCGGACGTCGGCGCCGAGTTGCGTCAGGGCGAACCGGCGTGGACGCTCGAGGTCGACGGGGAGGCCATCGACATGCTCTCGCCGGTCGACGGCGAGGTCGTCGAAGTGAACCCGCGCGTTCGGGACGACCCCGCGGCGGTGGTCGCGGACCCCTACCGCGACGGGTGGCTGCTGGAGGTCGCCGTGCCCCGCATGACCGCGGCCCGGAAGAACCTGCTCAGCGGCCCCGTGGCGTCGGCCTGGCTGCGGCAGTCGGTGGAGCGGCTGCGGTCGCTCCCGGCAGGGCCGCTCGGCGTCGTCATGACGGATGGCGGTGCGCCGGTGCCGGGGTTCGCGCGCCTCGTGGCGCCGGACGCGTGGGGGGACCTCGCGCGTGAGCTGCTGCTGAGCGGACCGGACGCGACGGCCGCCCCCGCTGAGGAGGGGTGAGGCATGACGGCCGGTTCCTCGACCGTGCTCCCTTGCATCTGGGTGCGGGCGGGCGTCTTGAGCTATCGGCTCTGTGACCGAGACTACCAGTGCGAGCGCTGCGAGCTGTTCCGCGCGCTGCACGACGATCCCCGCCCGTGGCGGCGCCCGGCGGCGGGGGACGAGCACGAGGTGCAGCGCTACGTCGCGCGGATGCTGGCGGGATGCACGATCGATCTCGACCGATGGTACGGCTCGAGCCACGTCTGGGTGGAGGAGCTGGGCGACGGACAGCTGTGCCTGGGGGTCGACGACCTCGCGCGGCGGGTGCTGCATCCCGTCGCGGAGTGGCTCCTGCCGGATGTGGGAACGACGCTCCATGTTGGGGAGGTGGGACTCTGGGCCCGGCGGAGTGGCCTGACGGTGCCGCTGGCGTCGCCGGCGGGCGGGACGGTGACGGCGGTGTCCCCGGGCCGGGCCGCCGGCGGTGCGGGTCCCGCGGTGACGCTCGCGGACGTGCCGACCGGGTGGAGCGCAGACGGACGCCTGATGCGCGGGGAGGACGCGCTTCGGTGGTTCGTGGACCAGATCGGCGTCCTGCGTCAGCGCATCACCGAAGCCTGCGAGAGCCTGGAGCCGGCGGACGTCGGACCCTGCCTCGCCGACGGCGGCGAGC
Organism: Gemmatimonadota bacterium; assembly: GCA_039587215.1. Classification (GTDB taxonomy): domain Bacteria; phylum Gemmatimonadota; class Gemmatimonadetes; order Gemmatimonadales; family GWC2-71-9; genus CAMYLY01. The sequence continues at coordinate 3,582 of JBDHIW010000202.1, forward strand.
CCGACACCGACGTCGGGCGCGTCCTCGGCGCGGCCGGCCTCGCGGCACTGGTTCGGGAGGTCTTTCCCGTGCAGATTTGAGGCATGGTCGATCGCCGGGTTCGCCGGCGGGCATCGACCGGGGCGTTGTTGGGTGGTGAAGGGAGGTGGGGTATGCACGGGCTGCCACGCCTGACGGCAGTCATGTCCTCGCTCAGCTTCAAGCTGTTCCTCCTGTTGTCCTCGTCTATCCTCCTGCTGCTGGTCGTGTTCATCGCCGTCTCGGGCACGTACGAGCGGCGCCAGCTGGAGTCCCTCGTTCGGAGCGAAGCGCTACGAGCCGGCGACCTGATTC
>JBDHIW010000029.1:0-35764 GCA_039587215.1 Gemmatimonadota bacterium
CTGCCGGCGCCAGCGGTTCCGGATCGCGATCGCGACGGCCTTCTTCGCCTTGTCCTGTCCGACGATGTAGCGATCGAGCTCGGCCACGATCTGCCGCGGAGGGAGCTCCTCGAGCCACGGCGCCTGCTCTTTGTTGGCGGTCCCCCCCGCGTCGGGCGGCGGGGCCTGGGGTGTCGTCTCCGTCATGGTCTGAACTCCAAACGTCGCTCGACGATCAGTCGAGTTCGAGAATCGTGATGTGGCTGTTCGTGAAGACACAGATGTCCGCCGCGATCGCGAGACCACGCTCGACGATGTCGCGGGCCGACAGCGCGCCGTCGGGCAGCAACGCCCGGGCGGCCGCCAGGGCATAGTTGCCGCCACTGCCGATGGCGAGCACCCCGTCGTCTGGCTCGATCAGTTCACCGCTGCCGCTGATCACGTAGGAGTGATCCGCGTTGGCGACCACCAGCAGCGCTTCGAGTCGCCGCAGTACCCGGTCACTGCGCCAGTCCTTCGCCAGCTCCACCGCCGCCCGCGACAGGTTTCCGGGAAACCGCTCCATCTTCTCCTCGAACTTCTCGAACAGGGTAAACGCGTCGGCGGCCGCACCGGCGAATCCTGCCAACACCTTCCCGTCGGCGAGGCGGCGAACCTTGGATGCCTGGGATTTCATCACGGTGTCGCCCACGGTCACCTGTCCGTCGCCGCCGATCGCGACCCCGCCGTCCTTCCGTACGCACAGGATGGTCGTGGCATACCACGTCGCGTTGGGATTCATCTCGCCCTCGTCTTCTCCGGGGTCACGCCCGCGGATGTGCCTTGTGATAGACCTGCTTCAACCGCTCCACGCTCGTGTGCGTGTACACCTGCGTCGTGCTCAGCGACGCATGTCCGAGCAACTCCTGTACGGCGCGAAGGTCCGCGCCGGCGTCCAGCATGTGCGTGGCGAAGCTGTGCCGGAGCGTATGCGTCTTCACCCCCCTGCGCTCGTCGGCCAGCCGGAGGAACCCGCGCACGATGCGCTGCACGCTCCGCGGGGCCAGCCGGCTGCCACGCCGGGACAGGAAGACCGCCCGCGCCGCGTCGCCGCGGACCTGGAGCCGTTCGACGAGTCCGTCGCGCACCGTATAGTACCGACGCAGCGCCCGGGATGCGTGCCCGCCCAGGGGGACGATGCGCTCCTTGCGTCCCTTGCCGCGCACCTTCACCTGCTCGGAGACGACGTCCACGTCCCTGAGCCGCAGCCCGGTCAACTCCGAGAGCCGCATGCCGGTCGCGTAGAAGACTTCGAGGATCGCGAGGTCGCGCACCGGCAGAAAGCCTTCGTCCGCGGCGGCCTGCTCCGCGACGGCGAAGACCGTTTCGACCTGCGAGCGGTCGAGGACGGCAGGCAGACGCTTGTCGAGCTTGGGAAGCTTGAGACCGGCAGTCGGATTCGTTTCCAGGCCGTAGCGCGTCTGCAGGAATCGATAGAACGTGCGAAGCGCCGACAGGGCCCGCGCCGCACTCCGCTTGGCCAGACCGCGTCGCTGCAGGTCACCCAGGAACCCGCGCAGTCCGAGCCGGTCCACGCTCGGCCAGTTCCACGCGTCGGCGCCGCCGTAAAAGTCGTCGCAGAACGCCACGAAGGCCCGAAGATCCCGGGTGTACGCCTCGACGGTGTGCGCCGAGTCCTGTCGCTCCTTTTCCAGGAAGGCGATGAACGCCTCGAGCTCCGGGCGATCCCCAGCCATCGCGTCCGACCGACTCACGCGACCACACCCGCCGCGCGGGCGAACTGCGCCATCGTCTCGAGGGCGCGGGCCGCGAGTGCCTCTTTCCGCTGCCGCTTGTCCTTGATGCGGGTTTCGAGCGGCGGCAGCAGGCCGAAGTTCGCGTTCATAGGCTGGAAGTGCTTGGGTGAAGCCGTGTGCACGTAGACCAAGAGCGCGCCGAGCATGGTCTCCGGCGGCGGCAGGAGCGGGTCCTCCCCCTCCGACAGGCGGGCGAGATTGATGCCCGCCAGCAACCCGGTCGCGAGCGACTCCGTATACCCCTCGACGCCCACCAGCTGGCCTGCGAAGAGTAGCCGGTCGTCATCGCGAGCCGAGAGGTGGGCGGTGAGGGCGTGCGGACTGTTGAGATACGTGTTGCGGTGGATGCTGCCAAAGCGCAGGAACTCGGCGTCGGCGAGTCCCGGAAGTGACGGAAATCCCACGAGGTTCCACATCTGGCCCGCGCGATCCTCTCTGCGAAGCTGCACGACCGCGTGCGGCTCCCGCCCGGTGCGCGGGTCCGGAAGACCGACGGGCTTCAGCGGCCCGAACCGCGGCGTCTCCCGGCCACGGCGGGCCATCTCTTCCAACGGGAGACACCCCTCGAAGTACGGGACGTCGTCGAACCCGTGCGCCTCGAACTGGTCTCCCGCGATCAGGGCGTCGATGAACGCTTCGTAGGCGTCACGCGTGAGCGGGACGTTGAGGAAGTCGTCGCCGTCGCCCTTCCCGTATCGCGACAGCCGATACAGCGCGTCGTGCGCGAGAGACTCGTCACTCACGATGGGCGCGATGGCGTCGTAGAAGGCGAGCGCGTCCAATCCCAGCCGCACGCGGATCGCCTCCGCCAGGGCGTCCGACGTAAGCGGCCCCGTCGCGATGACCGCGGGGGACGGCAGTGCGGTCACCTCGCCCCTCCGGACCGTGATGCGCGGATGCTCCTCGACTCGGCGGGTGACCGCCTCGCTGAACAGGTGTCGATCCACCGTGAGCGCCGACCCTCCCGGCACCCGCACCGTCTCCGCCACCTCCATCAAGAGACTGCCGAGGAGTCGAAGCTCGGCCTTCAACAGGCCGTGGGCGTTCGCGAGCTCCAGCGATTTGAAGGTGTTGCTGCAGACGATTTCAGCGAGGTGGTCCGTCTGATGCGCCGGCGTCGAGACGGACGGGCGCATCTCGTACAGGACGACGTCGTGCCCGCGTTGGGCCAGGGCCCAGGCGGCTTCACAACCCGCCAGTCCGCCGCCGACGACGGCGAGCGTGCTCACGCGTCCGCGGTCGCGGGCTCCTCCGCAGCGAACTCGTGCTCGCACTTCAGGCAGCGATGGTACGGTCCGCGTGCCTTCGTGCTGCGCTGCTCCGCTCCCTCGAACCCGCACTCGGGGCAAGTGGCCGGCGCCGGACGATACCAGGTGACGAAGTCACAGTCCGGGTACTGCGTACATCCGAAGAACGAGCGTCCGCGCCGTGAGCGCCGCTCCGCGATGTCGCCGTCTGCGCACTTGGGACACTTCACACCCAGCGGCACGGGGCGCGTGTGCTTGCACTCGGGATACTTCGTACACGCGAGGAACTCGCCGTACCGCCCCGTCTTGATGACCATGGCGGCGCCGCATTCCTTGCAGACTTCGTCGGTGGGACGGTCGGGGACCTTGTCGCGCTTGAGCGGCTTCGTGTACCGGCACTCGGGGTAGTTGGTGCAGGCGATGAACGGCCCGAACCGTCCCGATTTCGCGCCGAGCTTCCCGCCGCACTCCGGACAGGGCTCCTTCTCGAGATCGCCAATGTCGTGGACTTCGCGGATCAACTGTTCCGGGTCCGTCGCTTCGAGCGCCTTCGCAAACGGAGTCCAGAATTCCGCCAGTACGCGCTGCCAGTCGAGTTCACCCTCTTCGACCTTGTCCAGCTCCGTCTCCATTCTGGACGTAAACTCGACATTGAAGATGTTCGGGAAGAGGGAGACCATGACGCGCGTCACCGTCTCGCCGAGATCGGTCGGGTGGAAGCGACGGCTCTCCATGCGCACGTAGTCGCGGTCGCGCAGCGTCGACACGATCGCACTGTAGGTGCTCGGCCGCCCGATGCCCAACTCTTCGAGCCGCTTCACGAGGCTCGCCTCGCTGAACCGTGGCGGCGGCTCGGTGAAGTGCTGATTGGGGGTGATGGCCCTGACGTCGGCGCGGTCGCCCTCTGCCAAGTCCGGAATCAACACCATCACCGACCCGGTCGCCCGGAAGAGGTAGTGATCGATCGGGAAGTCGATGGCGGTGGTGTCGTACTCCGCGGGGGTCATCTGCGACGCGACGAAGCGCTGCCAGATGAGTCGGTACAGCTTGAACTGGTCCGGCGAGAGGTACTTGCGCACGTCTTCGGGCCGTCGTGTCACTTCCGTCGGGCGGATGGCTTCGTGCGCGTCCTGCACGCGCGCCGAGCCCTTGGACTTGTACTGAATCGGCGTGGCCGGGAGATACCGCTCGTCGTACTGCTCGGCGATGAACTCGCGTACCGCGTCCAGCGCGACGGGGGCGACCCGTGGAGAGTCGGTTCGCATGTACGTGATGAGACCGGCGGCTCCCTCGGCTCCGACCTCGATGCCCTCGTAGAGATCCTGCGCCGCGCGCATGGTGCGCTTCGCGGCGAAGCCGAGACGCTTCGCCGCCTCCTGCTGCAGCGTGCTCGTGATGAACGGGGGAGCCGCCTTCTTCCGACGGCGGCGCTTAGTCACCGTCGACACTTCGAAGGGCTGACCCTCGACCGCCTCGACCACCGCCCGGGCGGCATCCTCGTTCTCCAGCACGGGCTTCTTGCCGTCGATCTTATGGAGCTTGGCCGTGAACTCCTTCTTCTTTGCCTTGAGATCGGCCTCGATCGACCAGTATTCCTTGGGTTCGAAGGCGCGGATCTCCGCTTCACGCTCCACGATCATCCGGAGAGCTACGGTCTGCACCCGACCGGCGGAGAGTCCGGTCTTGATCGACTTCCAGAGCAGCGGGCTGGCCTTGTACCCGACGAGCCGGTCGAGGATGCGTCGGGCCTGCTGCGCTTCGACCTTCTGAGCATCGATCCGCCCGGGGTTGGCGATGGCGTCACGCACCGCGTCGCGCGTCACCTCGTGAAACAGCACGCGGTGAATGCGATCCCCGTCCTTGATCGCTTCCGCGACGTGCCACGCGATGGCTTCGCCTTCGCGGTCGGGGTCGGTCGCGAGGAAGATCGCCTCGGCACGCTTCGCCACCTTCTTGATCTCGGTGAGCTGCTTGCTCTTACCCCGGATGGTCACGTACTTGGGCGCGAACCCGTTGTCGACGTCGACGCCGAGCTCACGCTGCGGCAGGTCGCGAACGTGTCCCACGGTGGCCTTCACGGTGAAGCCCTTCGGTAGGTACTTCGTAATCGTGCGGGCCTTCGCCGGGGACTCAACGATCACGAGCGAGCGAGCGGCACCCGACGCACTCGAGGTACCCGTCTGTTTCCGCTTGGTCGTTTTCTTGGCGACGCGCTTCTTCGTCGATCGCTTCTTGGTCGACTTGGTGGCCATATCCCCGGCTTTCAGCGTTGTCCCGGGACGCGCATCGCCACGCGGCGCCGCGCCCCTCTACCATCCGTGTGCTTCCCGACACCCGAAGGCTCTGATGGCCTAGGCAGCGCCGACGGCACCGCTAGGCCGATGAACTCAAACGTCTATCCTTCAATGACTTGACGTCAGCCGCCCCGCTTCGGGCCTCAGCCCGAGGGGCGCGCATTATTACCACCCGGCGAGACGGCGCGCAAGCACGACCACCTCATCGGTCACCTGCTCGACCGTCTTGCCGTCGGTCCGGCACACGGCTTCGGCACCCGCATACGACGGTTCGCGTGCCTCCGCTTGGGCGGCGAGTCGGCCTGCCACATCCTCGGCGAGCAACGGCCGCTCCGACGCGGACCCGAGACGGCGTGCCGCTTCGGCGACCGAGACGTCGAGCCACACCACGATCCCGGACTCGGCTACCGCGTCGAGAGCACCCTCCTGCACCGCCCACCCCGCTCCCGGTGCGATGACGAGTGGAGGACCGGCAAGCGCGGTGCTCACCTCGGCGCGCTCGAGGGCCCGAAACGCGGCCTCGCCACGTTCGGCGAAGAGTGTCGTGATCGACATACCCTCGCGGCGTTCAATCGCCGCATCGATGTCCGCAAACGCGCATCCCAGCCGCCGCGCCACCTCCCGTCCCACGGTCGTCTTGCCCGATCCGGAAAGGCCGACGAGCACGAGCGATCGGCTCACCAACGCTCGGCGAGTTGCTGGACGTATCCGTCGTAGTTGCGGCGCATTTCCAAGAGCGAGTCTCCCCCGAACTTCTCACGCATCGCCTCGGTGAGCACGAGGGCCACCATCGCCTCGGCGATCACGCCCATGGCCGGCACGGCCGTCACGTCCGATCGTTCCGACTGCGCCCGCGCCGGCTCACCCTCGTCGAGCGTGACGGTCTCGAGCGGACGCCGCAGGGTGGCGATCGGCTTCATCGCGACCCGGAGCACGATCGGTTCGCCGTTCGTGATGCCCGCCTGATCGCCCCTCGCGATTTCGTCGTGGACCTCCGAGCCGGGCCGGCGCGCCGCTTCGAAGCCCAGTCCGATCTCGACGCCCTTCACGGCCGGAATCGACATGATCGCGCGGGCGAGCCTGCCGTCGAGCTTGCGGTCCCAGGACACGTGGGAGCCCAGCCCGAGCACGACGTTTCGGACGACTACCTCGGCGACGCCGCCGAGGGTGTCCCGGTCTGCCTGGGCCTTGTCGACGGCCGCCACCATCGCATCCGAGGCGGCAGCATCCAGACAGCGGACCGGCGACTCGTCTGCGGCCGCGTTGAGCGGTATCGGCCACTCATCGCGCGGCGGGGCGCTGACGGACCCGAGCGAGACCACGTGACTGCCGATCTCCACCCCGAAGGTCTCGAGCAGAATCCGGCAGACGGCACCGCACGCCACCCGGACCGTGGTCTCGCGGGCGCTCGCACGCTCCAGGACATCCCGCGCGTCCTCGCGGGCGTACTTGAGGCTCCCCACGAGATCGACGTGCCCCGGCCGGGGACGAAGCACACGACGGCGACGCGCCGCTGCACCAGGCTCGTCGGGCTCCGGTGCCATGATGTCGGTCCAGTTCTCCCAGTCGAGATTCCGCACGATCATCGCGATGGGTGACCCGAGCGTCTCACCTGCGCGCACGCCGGACAGGAACTCCACCTGGTCCTGTTCGATCTTCATGCGCGCGCCACGGCCGTAGCCGGCCATGCGGCGCCGGAGCTGCCCGTTCACGTCATCGGCCACGAGAGGCAGGCCGGCCGGCAGTCCCTCCAGGATGGCCGTGAGGGCGCGGCCGTGCGACTCGCCGGCCGTGGTGAAGCGGATCACGCGTCAGGCCCCGAAACAGCAAAGCCCGACCAAAGGTCGGGCTCCACTGTTGCGAAAACCTGCCGAGAGGGCCTAGGAATCACCACTCTCCATTGACGTCGAAGGATCGATGATCCGCGGCGTAATGAGCACCAGCAGATCGCTCCGCGTCTCGTCCAGCGCTGTGCGGCCGAACAGCCGCCCGACGAACGGGAGGTTCTGAAGAATCGGGATGCCCTCACGCGTCTCCTTCACGGACGTCCGCGTGAGCCCACCCACGACCGCCGTCTGGCCGTCGTCGATGAGCAGCTGGCTCGTCAGCTCCTGCCGGCGGAACAGCGGCTGGCTCAAGAACTGAGCGACGCTCGAGTTGTCCACGGAGAGGGTCAGCAGCACCTGGCGGCTCGCCGTCACGTGCGGTGTGACCTCGAGGATGATACCGGTCTGCACCAGCTCGATGCGGGCGGCACCACCCTGCGTGTCCGTTCCGGTGTCGAGCACCCGGATCGGCACCTCGTCACCGACCTGCATCTGGGCGGTCGTGTTGTCGGACGTCGCGATCAGGGGCTCGGCCTGCTCGTCGGTCATCTGGATGCTCTCGAGCGCCTGGAGGAACGACGTGAACGCGAAGTTCCCGAGCGAGATCGAGTAGAGCAGCTCCAGTGCCGGCGAATTCACCTGCTGGTTCGCATTCGCGACACCCGTGATCGCCTGGCCACCCAGGTCGACCGTCACCGCGTCCACGCCCTCGATGAGATCGAGATAGCGCTGCTGGACACCGCTCGGGCCCTGGTAGCGGAGGTCGTACTGGAAGCCAAGCTCCTGAAGCTTCGTCCGCTCGATCGAGATGATCTTGGCCTGAATGGACACCTGCGGCGTGGGCCGGTCGAGCCGCTCGAGCAGCGGTCCGAACACCTGCTCGTGCCGGTCCTGCGTGTCCGTGATGATGATGTCATTGGTCTGCGGGTTCGCGACGATGGCGCCCTGCTGGACTTCCTGCGTCTGACCGCTGGAGTCCGTCTGGATGACCGTTGCAAGCGACCGCAACACGCCGGCCAAGCTGTCGGCCCGCGCGAAGTTGACCGAGTAGATGCGCGTCATCGTCGGCGCGGCCGTCGCGCGCTCAGCCATGGCTTCGGGCGAGTCGACGACGATGATGCCCGTCCCGACTTCTTCCTCGGCCATGAGACCCTGCGACTGGAGGATCGCCCGGAAGGCGATATCCCAGGGCTGGTTCTTGATCTCGGCGGTCACCGATCCCGAGACGTCCTTGCCGATCACAATCGTCCGGCCGCTGAGCTCCGCAAACGCCGCGATCACTCCGGCAATGGGCTCCCCGTCGTACGACGCGGTCACCACCGCCTGCTGCGACTGCGGCATGGGCTCGGGAAGGCTTGCCGGCTCCGGCACGACGAAATCGGCTGCCGGGGCCGCGGCCGCGGCCGTCGAGGACCAGGCTCCGAACGCGATATCAGATCCAAAGGACAGCCGAATCGACTCGTCGGCCACTTCCAGCTCGTAGTCGCGCAGCGCGTCCAGCTCGAGCACGACGCGAACGACGTCCGCCTCGTACTGCGAGTAGCGCACATTGACGATACCGCCCCGATTGTTGCCGTCGTAGCGAGGCGCGCCGGCGCGCAACTGCGCTCCGCGCACGTCGATGACCAGACGGGCCGGATCGTTGAGCGTAAAGTCGGCGACGTCCACGTGCCCGCGAACGTCGATCACCACGAGTGCGCGCCCGGCGCCCGGAAGCACGCTCACGGCGGTCACTTCCCCCGTTGTGGCCACGGCCGGCGCGGCGATCACGAGAAGGCCGGCAAGGGCGACCAAGACAGACCGCTTCATTGGTTTTCCTCCTGGCTGCGACGGAGCTGCAGAGTGTCCTGCAACTCGCGGCCGAATTCTTCGTAGGCAATGATGACCAACTGGGAACGAATCGCCGCAATGCGAACGCGGCCCAGTGGATCGAGCGCGTCACCGACCCGTACGGTGTAGCGATCGAGTTCGCGCGTGTCGCGAAGCACCGCCACACTGTTCATCGGGTACTGGGCGTTGTAGATGATACCGGTGACCTCGAGGTCCTCGGGCATCGGCTTGACTTCGCCGGTCGCGAGCGGCGAAACGAACGGATCGCGACCGCCGCCCTGGTAGCTGAACACCTCGCGAACAAGGCCGGTCGGCGCCTGTTCGTCGGCACCCTCCGCCTGTTGTGCGGCCGGCTGGGCCGTCTGAGCCGGAGCCGCCCCGCCACCGATGTCGCTCTCGGCGGGCGCCCCGGGCTCGGCGTCGTCGCCCCCGCCGCATGCGGCGAGCACGACCACGGTCGCGAGGACCCATGTGAGTGGTCTATTGCGTCTGATCACCGGTCCCTCCGGCTGTCGACTTGACGAAGGTGCGGACCCGGAACTCGGCCTGCAGCGGCGCGGCCGTCGAGTCGGTCTGGCCAGCGCGAGTAAGCGTCACCTGCTCGGGTACCATGATGCGCGGAAGCGACGCGACGTCGGTCAGGAAAGCTCCGAGTTCGTCGAACTCCCCGACCACCGTGAAGGCGATCCATCGTTCCTCGAACTCGCCACCGGCGCCCGTTCCCCCGCCCGGCTCCGGATCGAAGTTCCGAATCTCGACCCCTTGGATGGCCGCGCGTACCGAGATCTCATCGAGCAGGTCGGTGACCTCGCTCTCCGACGGCACGAGCGTGCGCATCAGGCCCAATCCGGCTTCGTAGCTCGCAACCTCGGCACGGAGGATGTCAACGTCGCCGCGCGCCAGCATGCGCTTCGCCCGTTCGACCTCGTTCTCGAGGTTCTCGAGGTTCTCTTCCAACTCGGTGATCTGCAGATCGGCCGGCTGCTTCCAATACATCCAGAACGCCACCGCCCCGATCACGGCCAGGGCACCGATGAAGCCGATCAGCTGCTTCCGTTCTCTCTCAGATAACGCCATCGCTCACCCCCTACCGCGTGACCGATTCACTGACCGGCACGGTCAGGATGAAACTGGAATCCGCTTTCTGGAACGTGGCCACCAGCTCGAAGCTGTGGACCGATCGCCCATCGGCATCAACAGGCTGCACGCCGCCGGGCACGACCCTCGACACCCAGGGCGACGCCTGAAGCTGCCGAATGAACCGGGTGTATCCCTCGATCTCGGACGCTCGGCCTGCCACGCGGAATCGAATCTCCGGCGGTGGCGCGAGGCTGTCAGCCACCTGTGCCGTGCTCCCGCCGCCTTCGTTCCGGACCGACTCGATCCATGTGTAGTTCGGCAGCGCCTTCGCCAACTCATCCATGATGTGCGGCCAGATGTACCGGTCGCCATCGATGTTCTGGATGGTCTGGAGCTCCGTGAGGAGAACGGCACGCAGATCGCGGGCGCGTTGCTGTTCCTCCAAGAGGTCGGCGTACGTTGCCGAGTCCTCCCGCGCCGCTTCGACCTGCTGCTCGATATTGGCGATAGTCCCCGTGGTCGTGAGGAAGATGAAGACCACGAAAACCAGCGCCAGTCCCCATACAATGCCGACGACCATGAGCAGCGGGTCTTTGACACCGCCTCCGAGCCCTCCGAGGAGCGCGCCGAAGTCGATGGAAACGCCGCCGCCGCCGGCCTTCCTCTTCTGACCTCCGAGGAGGTTGATCTCGATACGCATCGTGACCGTCCTCGTCTAGTTCTTCCGCAGGGCCAGACCCGTCCCCAGCATGAGGAGCGGCCCCACCGTATCGGGGTTCAGCGTGTCAAATACGCCGTCCTTCGCCTGCAGGCGCTGGAGCGGCGTGGCCAGTTCGACGGGGACGTTGAGCCGACGCCCGAGCACCTCAGTGATGCCGGGGATTCGGCTGCCGCCGCCGCAACAGAAGACCCGCTGGATGCTCCCGGCATCCCGGCTGGCCGTCTGCAGGAACGCACCGGCTCGCTCGAGCCCCACCGCCAATTCATCGCCCCGGTTCTGGACGTACGGGACCAGATCCGGCGTGAGTTCGTAGCCCTGGAGCAGATCGTCGGCGTCTTCGGACGACAGGCCGCGCTCCCGCTGCAAGTCCTCGCGGAACAGCCGCGTGCCAACGCTCAAGTCCCTGTTCAACAACGGGATGCCATCCTCGAGGATGTTCACGTTGGTGACTTCGTGCCCAATATTGAGCAGCGCCACCACGCCATCCATGGCCTCGGGGTAGTTGAGCTCGAACGCATTGTGCAGCGCGAAGGCGTCCACGTCCACGACGGACGGCTCGAGCCCCGCCTGCGTCAGCAACTGGGTCTTGTCGTCCACCAGATCCCGCTTCGCGGCCACCAGCAGCACATCCATCTGCAGGCCGGCGCCGTCGGGATCGAGAATCTGGAAATCCAGCTCGACCGCGTCGATGTCGAAGGGGACGTGCTGTTGGGCTTCCCAACGCACGACCTCGACGGCATCAGCCTGTTTCATCCGGTCGACCTGGATCTTCTTGATGATCACGTCACGGCCGCCCACGGCGACCACGACCTTCTTGGCCTTGATCCCGTGGGTATTGAAGAGGCCCCGGATCGCGTCCGCCACCACACCGGGGTCCATGATCTCGCCTTCCACGATGGCGTCCGCTAGTACGGGCGTCATCGCGACCCGGCTGAGTACGGGCTCTCCTTTAGAGTGGTCGATCTCGACCAGCTTGATCTGACCGCTGCCGATATCCAGGGCGACGGTCGACTTCGAGCCCCCGAGTCCGAAAAGTGCCATATCTACCGACCGTTAAAGGACATAAGAGGGGTGAGCGGCAGACTACAGTACCGCCCACCCCGAGATTTGTCAAGCTCTAACCTACTTTAACCAACCATGAACAAGTCAAGGTAGCACCTTAACTTACGCCGATCGAAGCCCCTAATACAGGTTGACCCAGGCTCGCTCACGCAGCGGCCAGGCTGTCGCGCCGAAGGCCGTCGCCCGCTCGATGGCGCAGCTCGAGTAGAAGAGGTCGGCCGTTCCGGAGAGGGAGCTGGCATCGTCGGCGGTCACGACGTTCGCGGCGATCACCCCACCCATCACCTTGTTTCCGGTCCCGGCGAAGCTGACCGTCCCCTTCACGAGGATGGGCCCAGCCCACTCGAATCCACCCTGGATGTTGAGGTCGCCCCTCACGATCAGGAGGCCCTGCCCCCGATTGCCGTTTACGGTGAGATCTCCGTTCGAGAACACGACAGGGTAATAGTCCTGACACACCGCGACTGGCGCGTTGGGCCCCACCCCGCTGTAGTTCGGCTCGCCCCAGTTGTGGTCGTCCGCATAGTTGCATACCGTGCCGCTCAGGGCGGGCTGGACGTTCTGGTAGCTGCCGCCGCTCGGGAGATATAACGTCGCCAAGCTCTGGAGCTCGTCAAACGGCGTATCGCCGAACCAGGTGAGCGTCGAGTCGTTGATGCTCGCGTCCTCCTCAACATCCGGCAGGCCCGAGACGTCCGTGTTGCCCTGTTGGCTCACCGAGTCAGCCTCGGGCGTCCGGACTCCGGGCAGGGTGTCGGTCGGCTGGCTGCAGAGGCCCTGGCCTGACGGCCCCCAATCGTCGGGATTTCCGTTCTCACCCGTGATCGTGATCGTCCCGTTGGCATCCACCGCTCCCTGCGTCTCGAGACTGGCGAGGATCGTGAGTTCCACAGGCCGGAGCCTCGCCAGCATGCCGACGCGCTGGCGAGCCGAACTGTCCGGGCTGAACCCCTCCGCAGAAACGAGGAACATCATCGAGTCGATGCGGAGGACCTCGCCGCGGTACCATCCGCCGCCGTTCGAGACGGTGTCGGAGAACGCGAGTTTGCTGCCGACGGCAATTCGATTCGATACCGCCGGGTTCCATACGGCTATGCGGCGCGCGACGCCCTCTTCGGCGGCCGCGAGCGCCTGCTGCAGGCGGATGGTGTTACGGCCGACCCGCTGCTCTTGCATACCGACGAAGAAGGCCGCAGCAACCAGTGCCCCAATCACGACCATGGCGAATATGGAGACCACCAGGGCCACGCCGCGTTCGTTGTTCGCTCGTTCCAGCATGCGCGTCTCCTTGGCCCTATCGCCGGTTGTTCCGAAGCGCGACCGATGTGATCAGCGTATCCACGACCGCCCGAAGATCACCCGCGTTGTAGACCGGACGTGACGTCTGACCGACGATGCGCAGGCCGATTCGCACGACATCGGCCTCGTCAGTGGTCGTCGCACCCGTCGAGTCGAAGTAGGTCAGCACCAATCCGTCGCCGTCTTTCAGAGGGCCCAGTACCGGCTGGATGCCGCCGTACGCGCTCCCGTCGTGGACCTGTGCACCCAGCCACGTCGACCCTCCCGCGGAATAGGTCCCGACCTTGAGCTGTTCGTAGGTCCGCAGGGGGGCGCCGACTCGTACGCCGGACATCCCGCCAGACGGGTCGACACTGCTGATGGTGAGCGTCATGCTGGGCTGGCCGCCTGGGCAGGCCGTCCCGGTCGCCACGGCCGTGACCTCGGCGTGGATCCAGTCGTTGTCTCCGCGACTGCCTGGGCTGCCCTCGGAGAACACGACGATCCCATCCTGGCCGGCCGTCACGGTGGTGCGAAGGCCAAACGCGAGCGAATCCGCACTCCACACCGTCACACTGGTCGCGCTGGGCGTGCTGCACACGAAGAAGAGCCCCCGCATCGCCTTGTACTCGACATACCCGGGCTCCGCCCGCACGACGTCACTCTCCACGTCGTCGGTGGCGCTCATCTCGCGCAGTTCCATCGGCAGGAGCGCAATGGCCGTGCGGGTATTCGAGTTCATCGCCGCCCGCTCCGTCTGCATCTGATACACGCGCTGGCTGTTCACGAGCGCCTGGTAGATCGCCACACCGACGATCGCCGCCAGCACCATCCCGATGATCAGCTCGACCAGGGTAAATCCTCGACGGTCCATGGTCAGCGCTCCGTGCAGTACAGCGTTGTCGAAAAGACCTTATTGCTCCGCCCATCCAGTAGCGTCGGGGACGAGACGATGAGCGTGAGCTGCATCGCCTTGTTGATCCCGGTCGTTGCCGTGTCCCACGTGAGCTGGAACGTCCCGAGCGTATCGCCACCTGACGACACGCTGTCACAGGGGACGCTTCGGAAGCGTTCTATCTGCTGATGCGCCAGCGCCGTCGCCTCAGTATCGAGCTGCCCTTGGAGAATGAACCTCGTGACGAGCGCACTCGAAGAGGCGATCGCCAGAATCCCGACGGCCAGTACCATGACGGCGACCATCACCTCAATCACCGTGAAGCCTCGCTCGTTCGTCATCGGATGAGCCCCCACCGTGTGATACGAACCCCGTCGACGATGTTGTCGCGCGCGATCCGGATGGTGGTCGTTGCCGTCTCCTGACCCACACCCCGCGCGTCGAATGTGAAGATGCTGTCGGACGCTCTGATCGTCGTGCGGTACGCCGCCATGAGATCCTGCACGGTTCCGATCGTGTCTACCACATTCGACACCGGGTGGCGCGACACGATGAAGACCCGATTGTTCGAGAAACGGAGTTCGGTCTCGCGCCCGCGCTGTACCGCGGCGGCCCGGGCCGTCGCGTGCATCGCGACGATCGCGTCGCGCGCACCTCGTACCCCCTGACGCCGCAGCGTTTCGCCCATCTTCGGGAACGACACTGCCATGACGAGCGAGATCAACATGATCACGATCATCAACTCCAGCATCGTAAATCCAAGCTCGTTCGAACGCGTCGGTACTCGCATTGTCATCCTCTCAAGGACCCAACAGCACAACCAGAAGCGTGCCACGAACTCAAGTCACTGTCGAACAAGAACTTGAGCAGCCGAGCGACCAGCGACGACTTGGCAGGGCGCACGACGGACTGGCCATATGAACGGCTCCAAGCTCCAAGGTTGGGAGAGTCGGGGACGGTTGGCAAGACGAGGCCGCCATCGGTGATCGGGATCCGGAGGCAATCATCGGCGCCGAAAAAGCCGTAAAACATTGTGGCATAGGGCTTTACGACCCTACTGACAGGCGACCGATCCCTCGATTGTCGCCGGTCCATTCACCGTATAGGCCGTCCCCCAGAAGATGTAGCACTTCACATTCGTCTGATTGTGGGTGACCGTGGCGGCCCAGCCTCCGGTCGCTGCCACGATCGTCGGTGTGCCGACGCCCACGGACGTCTGGTACGCACCCGTTGTGAACGTGGTCGTGTACCCCTGATTGTCGAACAAGTAGCCGTCTTGTGCCGTCGCCAGATTGCGCAGGTCGGTCTTCATCGCCGCGACGTAGGCCCGTTCCTTCGTGCTGCCGAATTTGGGAATCGCGATGGCCGCGAGAATGCCGATGATGACGACGACGATGAGGAGTTCGATCAGTGTAAAACCGCGGGGGGATCGAATGATCATGTCAAGGCTCTCAGTCGGAGCGTGGTGCTGTCGTCATGGGCACAAAAAAAGAGACCGGCGGGCTTCGCCCGCCGGCCTCCAGGTTCGGCTGCGACTAAGGATCGCAGGCCGGAGCGCCTTCGCGCGTTGCCGTACCGTTCGACGTAAACGCCGTGCCGCCGAAGATGTAGCACTTCTTCGTCGTCTGCGAGTGCGTCGAGGTCGCCGACCAACCGCCAGTGGAAGTGGCAATCGTCGGTACCGTGACGCCGGCCGACGGCTGGAACTGGCCCGTCGTGAACGCCGTCGAGTACGTGATGTTGTCGGCGAAGTAGCCCTCTTGTGCTGTCGCGAGGTTACGCAGGTCGCTCTTCATGGCGGCCAGGTACGCCCGCTCTTTCGTTGCACCGAACTTCGGGATAGCGATCGCGGCCAGAATGCCGATGATCACCACGACGATCAGAAGCTCGATGAGTGTGAAGCCCTTGCGGTCCATTGCAGCTCCTCCAGAGATGTGGACGTGGTTCTACGGGGCTCGTAGCGCCACAGATATAGGCAACATTAGTGCCGACAGGCAAGGGTAGACCGTAACTGATTGCAATACAGTGTCTTAGGTGGTTACAACACGGTCGCTCTCCCACTCACTCACTCACGAAGTCTCTCATTCTGCACGGGTAGCCCGCCATACCGCTCGTCCGCTGACGGGCACCGCCATCGCAGAAGACGCTCATGGGCCTCGGGCACGGCGTCCGGCTCGAGGCTCGTCAGCAGCGGGAGCGCCCGGTCGAGTTCCCAGCACCCCCCGGGGATGGCCGCGGCATCGGTCCGCCGAAGCTCGGTCCGAACCTCCGCAATCCGTTCGGTGGCCGCCACGAAATCGCCGGCGGCTGCGGCTTCCCGAGCTCGAGCCATGATGCGCATCCAGGGGGCAGATTCCGCCGAGTCCAACGCCGCGCGGTGGACGCGGATGAGCGCTCCGCTCCCCGGGGCGACATCCAACGCGGCCCGCGCAGCCCGTACCGCAGAGTCCGGCCTCCCGAGCGCGACGAGGGTATGCACCTCCAATTCCCGAACCAGCGGATCGTCGGGGTGAGCCACACGGTTGGCCTCGAGGTAGGTCAGCGCCTCCGGATAGGCCCCCATGGCGTAAGCGAGCTCCGCCACAAACAGACCGCCACGGGGGTGGACGGGAAACAGCTCGTACGCCGCGACCCGCTCATCGAGTGCCCGTGCCGAGTCGCCCGCCTCCTCATAAAACGCCGCAATACGCTGTCGGACCCGATAGTTCGTCGGCATCGAGGTCCGCGCCTCCGCGAGCAGCGTGACGTTGTCGCGCCATACCGGAATCCGATCGACCGTGACGGCACCCAGAAGCAGGCAGTAGCCTGCCGCCGCCACGCCGCCGACACGCCGCGCACCAATCGGCACCATCATCCACAACGTGCCCAAGGCGAGCGCCGGGGCCAGCACCGCGAGATACATGGTCCGCTCGGCGAGAACGACCCCCGACACGAAGACGACGTTGGACGTCGGCGCGAGCGTGACAACGCCGAGCAGCACGCCGGCCGCGAGGGCAGGGAAGCGCCGCCGTGCCGCGACGCCAAGACCCAAGGAGGCCGCGACCATCACCGCACCCATGACCGCCGCCGCGGTCCACTGCGTTCGAATCTCCGTCACCCACGGCGCGTAGTCGGACATCAATCGCAGCGGCCAGGTCAGCAGCCGTACGACTTCCAGCGCGACCGGCAACATCGTCGTCAGTCGCTCGACGACCGAAAGATCGGCAAGGGCTTCATGCGCACCCGAGCCGACGAATCGTGCACTGACGCCGCGCCACAGCACGAGCCACCCAGCCGTCACGCCGCCGACGGCAGCGTAGAGACTGACCATGCGCGCCCGACCGACGCTGCTCGCGGCAGGTGCCGCTCCCGCCCAGTGATCGAGCACCAGCACACACACGGCGACGACCGCATGCTCCTTCGAGAACAGCGCGGCACCGACGCAGGTGACCGCGACCACTCCCCAGAATCCGGCGCCTCGAGAGGTGACCGCCGTCCTGACCCTCCGGGCCGTGAGAATCGCCCCGAGCGTCCCAACAGCCGTCAGGAGTTCGGCGCGCCCGACGACGTTGGCCACCGCTTCGACATGGACGGGATGGATACCGAAGAGCAGCGCTGCGAGCAGGGCGGCACCAGGCCCGAGCCACGCGCGAGCCACGTAGTAGACCATCGCGGTAGCGGCCACGTGCAGGCCGATGTTCACGAGATGGAACCACCACGCTCCGCCGCCGCTGACAGCCCAATCCACTGCGTACGTCAGGATTGTGAAGGGACGGTACCATGCGAGGGCGATGCTCTTCACCGTGTCGTTGCTGGGTACGACGACCAAATCGTCTCCGGCCCATCCGTTGGCGACGGCCGGCAGATAGACGCCAAGCGTCAGCGCCACGAGTAGCCATGCCCCGCTCCGCTCCGTCAGTCGCATCGGACCTCGAGCAGGGCGGGACCGTCGGTGATCCGGAACAGTGGTGCCAGTTCTGCGGAAGACCGGCCGGCCACCACGGCCTCCGCCGCACCACCATCTTCGACGAGTGCGGCGTGCGTCGTTGGTTCGACGCACAGGGCGTCGAGCGATTGGACCGCGACACCCAGTCGGACTGCGAGATGCGCCGGGCGGTCGGAGACGATCGAGGACCCGGCATCGATCCCCAGGATGATGCCCTGGCTCAACATGTCCACGCGGACCGCCAGCCGATCCTTCGTGTCCGCCGCACCGATCGCGAGGACGAGTGCGGCGGCACCGACCGCACACACTGTCACCCCCCTCCCGAGTCCCGCGACGGCAGCCCTCGGGGCCAAAAGAGCGAGTGGGAGCGCCAGCAGCACACCTTCATGCGCGCGCCCGAGCGCCGATCCACCGACGATGAGGGCAAGCACCGAGAGCCCTACCGCGGGAGCCTCCGCCAGGGAGCGCGTCAGAGGCCACGCGATGAGTACGCCGGCGGCAAGGCCGGCAACCGTCCACGGATTGAACACCTGGTCGACCGTGAATGCCGCCCAGGGCGCCCCCGCCGCGGTAGCTCCCCACCACAAGACCGGCAGAGCGAACCCGACACCCAGCATCACCCCGGCGCCGACCCGGTCACGCTCCCACTGACTCGCCGCGACGGCCGGTCCGACGAGCGCCGCCCCCGGCCACGTGAGTGCAGCCGCGGCGACGGCCACGGCGGGAAGCCAGCGTCTCCGGGCAAGGGAGCCGTACACCGCGACGGTGACGAACGCAGCGGCGAGGGGAAGCGGGCCCGCTCGGGTCCCGTGCAACGCGATCACCAGCGGCAGCATCGCGATGAGCGGGAGCGCATCGGCCACCGCCCACTCGCTCGATCGTCGGCCCGCGGTCGCCGACAGACCGGCGACTCCCGCGAGCAGCGCCGCGTCGACCACCGCCACCAGCACCAACCCGTCGGGGAACGCCGGCCACGCGCGCGTCAGAACAGACATCAACAGCGGGTACACGGGTCCGACGGCGTTCGTCGGCCAGAGGCCGAACGTTTCGACGACACCGGCGCCCAGACGGATTTGTGCGGTGAGCGCCGCCGGGATCGCGTCGGCAGCCAGCGCGCCTGGGGCAAGATCGAGTTGCGCCGCGAGCGCGAATCCGCCCGCCACGAGCGCCACGACGGCGGGCCACGCCTCTCGAACGGCGACACTCCACGCGGTCATGGCGAACATCCTGCGCGTTCGAACACGGTCACCAAACTGTCCAGCGTCGCCCCACCGGGGCCAATCGCTCTCACGCGTCCCAGCGATCGCGCGGCGGCATCGCACGCACCGCCACGGAGCGCCGCCTCCGTCGCCAGCCACCAGTCTTCGCTCACATCGGAATCGATCGCAGCCTGAACCCGCAGGGTTCTCGCGGTTCGCCAGTCTCCGCCTGCCAGGGCCACATCCGCCCCCGCAATGCGGCCTTCCCGACTGTTGGGAAACGCCGTTTGGAGATCGGCGGCAGCGACCCGTGCGCTGTCGAGCATGTCAGCCGTCAAGAACGCCACGACGGCGTGGCCCAGGTTTTCGCGCGCGGGCGGCAGTTTCAGGTTCAGCTGTAGCCGAGATGCGGCACGATGGTAATTGGCGGCATTCGCCCAACGGTCGCCGGCCTTCGCCACTCTGGCCATCGACTCCCACACCCCGGGGTGGAGCGGAAACGAGACGATGGACCCCCTGAGCAGCGAGTCAGCCAGCGCAAGATCACCGCGATCATAGGCGACCGATGCCGCGATCCACATGGCGCGATACGACTGGGGCGAATCGAACACGATGCTTGCGAACAGTCGATCGTCGTGGCTCCACACGGGCGCTCGCGTGACACTGCGCGCCGTGCCGAGCACCAGGATGAGAAAGACCGCGCCGAGGCCGACGGCGCGGCGCCGGTCCGTGAGCCATGCGAGCGCCACACCGAGCCCGAGGCACACGCCGACGGTCGAGAGATACAGCGTTCGCTCGGCGAGTACGACGCCGCTTGGAACGATGACGTTGGCCACGATCATCAGGGCCGCACCGGTCCAGCCGACCGCGAAGAAGACGCCGGGCGATTGTCGACGTTTCGCGATCGCGACGCCCGCGACGGCGACCGCAGTTCCCAGTCCGACGATCGCCGCCGGACTCCACACTGGCGTCGGGGTGATGACGCTCGGGGAGTAATCGGCGAGCAGGCGCACCGGGAAGAAGAAGAGACGTAGGTACTCCAGGATCACCGGCGACATCGCCGGAATGCGCTCCAGGGCCGAGAGGCCCAGCAACCCCGGCGCCGCATAGTCCCCCGCGACGTCACCGAGCACCAAGCCGCGGAAGCCAAGCCACGCGACCGAAGTGATCACGGCGGCGAACCACAGCGGGGCGCGAGAGCGCATGTGCTTGCCGAGCGGGATCGACCGCTGCAGGGCTCGGAACCAATCCATCATCAGCATGAGACCCGGCACCGCGAAGGCAGTCTCTTTCGACGCGACCCCTGCCAAGAGCGCACCGAGCGCGGCGAACCCGAACAGGCTTCGGGCGCGCCGGGACCGCTCCGGCGCCCCCGCCTCGTCGTAGGCGAGCACCGCGAGAAGCGCGCCGACGGTGCTGAGGATTTCGGCACGTCCGACGATGTTCGCCACCGCCTCCACGTGGACGGGGTGCACGGCGAAGACGGCCGCCGCGAATACCGCCCCGCCCCCGATCACGCGTCGGCCCAGAACGAACACCAGCATGGTCGCCACCGCGTGGAGCAGCACGTTGTTCGCATGAAAGAGCGCCGGACGGCCGTCGGTAGCCACCCATTCGAGCGCGAACATGATCTGGGTGAGGGGACGATACAGCGAGTAGTCCCACCACGGTGCCACGAGGATCTCCCGCCAGTTCGCCAGCGAATGGAGCAACGGGCGCGCCGAGATGATGAACACGTCGTCGTACACGAAGTCGTAGGCGATGCTGGGGGCAAACACGGCCACCGCCAGCAGCGCAACGAGCGCGCGTTGGACGCGCGGGTTCGTGAGGCGAGCGATCATCGCAGACCGTCAGCCCCTTCCGCAACGGGCATCAGCCTCGGAAGCCCGTCGGGGGTGGCCGCGTACCGCCACACCGGTCGGTCGGGGAACGCCTCGAACAGCGCACCGTTGCGCTCGTGCAGGTCTCGTGCGAACACGATGCCGTCTCCTTCGACCGGATTGCGCCACATCAACGGCTCGACCAAGGTGAACCCCTCGAGATCGCGCCGCACCTCGCGGTCGCACGCCGGCGACAAGGTTCGATCCGGAAACAGCCGCAACGTCGGATCGGGCCAGCCCGCGACGAGCGGCGCGGGTGCGGCACTACCCGCCGCATCCTCGAGGGCCGCCTCGATCTGCTCACCGGACCAGCCTTCCGATCGCGCCCGACGACGGTACGTGTCGAGCGTGCAGGCGTCCAGAGTACGATAGGCCCGCTCGACGGCGCCCGGCCGGGCGCCAAGCGCCCACAAGTCTGCGATGATCCGGTTCCCCCAACTGGTCGGAACGAGAACGAGCGCACGCTCCACACCCATGTCGCGCAGTTCTCGCTCGGGGTGGAGCTTGAGGCTCGCCAAGTTGGTCCGATAGATGTTGAGGCGAATCGGAAACACGCCAAGCGCACCCCAGACCAACACGGCGAGCGTGGCCGCGTACAACGCGGTCGGGGCGTGGAACCTCGTCCACGTGCGCGCCTGCGCCCACACCCGCAGGTCGTACCACGCCCGCGCCGTGAGGATGACGATCGCAGGGGCAAGCGGGAAGTAGAACCGCGGGCCCATGAAGAACCCCGAGTGCCAATAGAAGAAGTACATCAGCGGTGCACTGACCATTGCCGCCGCGAGAAAGCGGTCGGCCGCCCCACGCGGGCGACCCAGTAGGGCCCACCCCCCGCAGAGTGCGAGTGCCGGCAGCGGCCACTCGAAGACGTAGATGTGGAGTCGGCGAATGGCGACCGCCAAGTTGCTGAGCGCCACGGCCGGCGTGAACATCGCTCCCGACGGGTCCATGTGGAACCCGAATCCGTGCTCTTCGCCATAGAGCACGCCATATCCGACCGCGAGCGGCGATCCGAACAGCGCGGTATTGAACGCCATCCAGAGCACCGCGATCGGCAGACCGCCGACGGCCACGAGCGGCATCTGGCGCCACGCTCGCGCGTAGATCATCCACACGACGATCGGCACGGCCGCCGCCAGCCCGTCGAGCGGCCTCGTCACGGTGGTCAAGCCAATCAGCGCGCCCACGGCGATCCACGATCGCGCTCGCTCGCCGGCATAGACGGCCGTCACCCACGCAGCAAGCGAAAACACGACGGCCGGGACGTGACTCATGTAGCTCGCCGACGTGAAGAGCACCCATGCGGACGTGGACCACAGAAATGCCGCGCCGACCGCTACGCGCCGATCGAACAGCCGCCGCGTCAGCAGGAAGACAAGCACGGTAGAGACGCCGCTCAGCACGGGATTGACGAGCCATGCCGCATTCAGGAGAAGGCCCAGCGCGAGGAGAAGCGTGTGCCCCGGCGGATACTGCGAAACCCAACCGGCATCCGTGATCCACGTCTGCATGACCAGGAATGCTTCGGGTGCGACGGGGACCGGAAGGGCCAACTTGCCGCTCGCGACTGCTGACGCGTGGAGCAGGTGCGCCATCTCGTCCGGGTTGTGCGGGTTCGCCCGAAACACCAGGCGTGCCAGCGTTGCGGCAACCACAGTGGTGAGTATCGCGAACCCGGCACAAAGGAGTGCCGGCGGACCCGGCCGCACACTCGGCAGTCGCACGCCCGCGGCCCCACGGCCGGCGATGGCACCGACCAGCAGGATTGTCGCGAACCCGATGATCCACGGCGGGAACTGATCGAGCCAGAGCGGACCCGGATCGGGCGCGCCCAACCGCTCGGGCAGAGGCAACAGTGGCAGGACGACGATGGCGACGCCGATGAGCCGCCATCCCGCGCGAAGCGCGCGATCGTTCAACGAGGCGCTTTCCGCGGCGGGAACAGATTGAAGCGGAAGATGTGCCAGATCGCGGCGACGCCATCGCGCCAGTCGATCTTCTTGCCGTCGGCGTACGTGCGCCCGCTGTAGCTGATGGGGACCTCCCAGATGCGAGCGCCCGCCCTCGCCAGCCGTGCCGTGAGTTCGACCTCGATCCCGAACCGATTCGACACCAGCGGCAACTGCTTCATGAGATCTGCCCGGACCATCTTGTAGCAGGTCTCCATGTCGGTCAGGTTGAGGTCGGTGAACATGTTCGAGAGTAGCGTCAGGAACTTGTTGCCGATGGAGTGCCAGAAGTAGAGGACGCGATGAGGCCCCGCCTGGAACCGCGATCCGAACACCGCGTCCGCCCGGTCGAGCAGTAAGGGACCAAGCAGAACGGGATACTCCGCCGGATCGTACTCGAGGTCGGCGTCCTGGATCACGATGACGTCGCCCGTCGCGGCCGCGATGCCCGTGCGCACCGCGGCCCCCTTCCCCTTGTTCGCCTCGTGGTGGCACACCACATCGAGAACGCCGTCCGCCTTCAGTTGGTCCAACCGCGCCCCGGTCTCGTCGAGCGAGGCATCATTCACGGCGATGATCTCGAGTTGGAGAGGCACGTCCCGAACGCGTCGCACCGCGTCCTCCACTGTCGCGGCCTCGTTGTACGCGGGCATGACCACCGAGACCCGCACGTCACCCTGACGCGCCGGCAGCGGTGGGCCGCGAAACGCGGCGTCACTCTGAGCCAGTTTCATACCGAGTCAGTTTGCGATAGAGGGTCGAGGGATCGATGCCCAGGACTTCGGCCGCCCGCGTCTTGTTGCCGTTCTCGGCGGCCAGGACCCACTCGATGTACGCGCGTTCGATCGTGTCCAGCGTGGGATTTGGGGGCCGGCTCTCGGTAACGAGGTCCTCCCGAGGCGGCGCCGTGACCCGGTCCGGCAAGGACCTGGCCTGTATCAGGTCCCCCCGGGTGATCGCCATCGCGTGCTCCAGGGCGTTCTCGAGTTCGCGCACGTTGCCCGGCCAGTCGTACCGACCGATGGCGTCGAGCGCGTCGTCCGACAAGCGCTTCACCTCTTCGTTCCGCTCGCCCGCCGCCCGAGCGAGGAACCCCTCTGCCAAGACGGGGACATCCTCGCGGCGCTCACGGAGGGGTGGCATCGACAGCGCGATCACGTTGAGCCGGTAGTAGAGGTCCGACCGAAACGCCCCTGTGCGCATCGCGCTTTCGAGATCCTGATTGGTCGCCGCCACGACGCGCACGTCGACCGGAATCGGCTCGGTGCCGCCGACGGGGAGTGCCTCCCGCTCCTGCAGGACGCGAAGGAGTTTCACCTGCGTGGCGGGCGTCATCTCGGCGATCTCGTCGAGAAAAAACGTCCCGCCCCGTGCGGCCGTGAAGAGCCCCTCCTTGTCACGCATCGCGCCGGTGAACGACCCCTTCACGTGCCCGAACAGCTCCGACTCGAGGAGGCTCTCGGGAAGCGCCCCACAGTTGATCGAGAGGAACGGCCCGTCGCTTCGGCCGGACAGCGAGTGGATGTAGCGGGCCATGACTTCCTTGCCGGTCCCGCTCTCGCCGAGGATGAGCACCGTCGAATCCGTCGGCGCCACCTGCTCCGCCAGTCCCATCACGTCGCTGAAGCAGCGCGCCGATCCCAGCGGTTTGGCCGACATCCGCTGCTCGCGGCGCTGGATCTCCTTCTTGAGCGTCACGTTCTCCGTGCGGAGCGCCCGGTACTCGACCGCCCTCCGGCACACGGCCACGAGCTCGTCGTTGCCGAAGGGCTTCTGGATGTAGTGGTAGGCGCCCTGATTGACCGCCTTGATCGCGGTGTCCAGCTCCGCCTGTGCCGTCATCAGGATCACGACCGTTTGGGCGTCGCGCTCCTTGGCGGCGTTCAGCACGTCGATCCCCGTGAACCGGGGCATGCGCACGTCGCTGAGCACGATGTCCGGGGCGTCCTCGTCGAGCGCCTTGATGCCCGCGCGGCCACCCTGGGCCGTGACGACGTCGAACCCCGAGTTCTTGAGAAGAATCCGCAGCGAGTCCAGCAGGCTCGACTCGTCGTCGACGACCAGGATCTTGGGAAGGCGATCGCTCACGCCGCAACCTCGCTTGGAGTACCGGCGGGCAACAAGATGCGAAATTCGGCGCCCTGCCCGGGTGGCGATTCGACCAGCACCACTCCCCGGTGCGCCTCGACCGCGCGCTGCACGATCGCAAGACCCAGCCCCGACCCGCCCTCGCGGCCCGAAACGAACGGATCGAACAATCTGTCGGCGATGTCCGAGGGAATTCCCGGCCCGCGATCCGCCACGCGTAGCAACACGGCCTCGTCGAAGCCCAACCCGGCCGGGAGTTCCGACGGCTCGGCCGGGCGCACCTCGACCGACACGTGCGGGCGGCCCTCCGACACCTGCACCGCGTTCAAGACCAGATTGGCGACGACTCGATGGAGAAGGTCTTCGTCGCCGTCGACGAAGATGGTCCCGGCGGAGACATCGACATCGGCGTTCTGCGGACAGTCGGGATGACGCATCACCACCGCGACGGCCCGCCGGGTCACGTCTCCCAGGTCGATCGACTGCGGAGCGGTCACTTGCACCCGGGAGAAGTCCAGGAATTCCGACAGAAGGCGGCTCAGGCGGTCGCTCTCCCGCAGCACGAGCTCCGTGAGGAACCGTTCGTCGCCATCGGGCGACCGCATCGTGCCGAGCTGCTCGATGGACGAGCGGATCGAGGCGAGCGGATTGCGGATCTCGTGCGCGAGCGACGCCGACATCTCCGCGACGGCCTCAAGACGCTCTGTCCGTCGCCGCAGCTCCTCGAGACGCATCTGGTTGGAGATGTCGGTGAAGATCATGGTGACCGATTTTTCGTACGGATCGTCCCCGATCGAGTTGGCGGTCACGCCGATAGGCGCACTCCGGCCCCGACTCTCGATGATCCCGTCGCGTCGGAGCGATCGGCGATTGCCCCGCCGAACCGCCGCGGAGACCTCGATCAACACCGGAGCCCTGCCGGCCAGCGCCACCTCCAGAGCCATTTCTTCGGCGCGATCCGGATCGAGATCCAGCAGCACCGCGGCGGCAGGATTGATATAGACGATCCGCCCTGCACCGTCGATCGTGATCACGCCGCTCGGGATGTGCGACAGGATGTCGCCCGCCTCGAGGCGGAGCCGCCGAACTTCTTCCTGCAGCTCGGCCCGTTCCTCGCCCATCTGGCGGAACCGGCTGCCGATGAGCCCCGTCGCGACGAACACCCCCATGAACACGGCGATCTGCAGCCAGATCGCGAGCGAGAACTCGACCGGTTGCCACCACGTGATGTCCGCGAGATAGAGCAGGCTCGCGAGTATCGTGATGAGTGTGCCCGACCGTAGCGGCATCAAAATCGCGCTGGCGGCGATGACCAACACGTACAGGGCGGGGAACTGGCTCGCCGGACCCTCGGTGAGGTGGACCACCGTCGTCACGAGCGCCAGATCGAAGAGCGCCTGGATGTAGAAGAACGTGAGGCCCACGGCCTGGCGTCCCACGTGACTCACCCAGAACGAGACGGCACTGAGCGCCACGGCCGCGATCGCCGCGATCGCGAGTATCAGCAGCGTGGTGGGCGCGACGGATCCGACGGACAATGCGGCCGCGCCGAAGATGGTTACGGCAACGATGACGCGGCCCACGTACGTGAGCTGGAGAACCGAGAGGAGCAGCGGCCTCGTCCGGTGCCGTACGTGTGCGCCCGGCGCTGGTGCGGGAACTTCCATAGGGGGCAATATATCGCCGGCGAATCGCGCGCACCCAGATGTGCGAAGGGCCGCCCCCCGCAGGGAGCGGCCCTTCGACGCCGCCTGACCCCCCGAGGAGGTCAGCCCACCGCGTTCATCATGTCGAAGATGGGCAGGTACATCGCCACGATCATGCCGCCGACGATCACTCCCAGGAACACAATCATGATCGGTTCCATGAGTGAGAGCAGGGCGCCGACGGACGCGTCGACCTCGTCGTCGTAGAAGTCGGCGATCTTGCTGAGCATCTCGTCCAGACCACCGGTGGCTTCACCGACGGCAATCATCGACGTCACCATCGGCGGGAACACGGCCGAACTCTCGAGCGGACCGGCGATCGTGTCACCACCCGCAATCGACGTGCGCGAGCCCATCACGGCGTCGTGGATCACCCGGTTGCCCGACGTCCGCGCCGTGATCTCGAGTCCGTCGAGAATCGACACTCCGGACGCGAGCAGCGTGCCGAGCGTTCGGGTGAAACGGGACACGGCGGACTTCCGCAGCAGATCCCCGACCACGGGGATGCGCAGGAGAAGCCTGTCGATCACGAGTTTGCCGTTCTCGGTAGCGTAGTACTGCTTCAGGCCATACGCGCCCAGTCCGGCGCCGACCAACATCGCCCACCAGTACGCCTGGAGCATCTGGCTCAGCCAGATCACCAGGCGCGTCGGAGCCGGGAGCGCCATGCCCACTTCGCTGAACATCCGCTCGAAGGTCGGGATCACGAAAACCAGCAGGATCACGATGGCACCACCCGCGACGCTGAAAATCACGCCCGGGTAGACCATCGCACCCTTCACCTTCCGCACAATCGCGTCGTTCTTCTCCAAAAACGTCGCCAGTCGCAGAAGAATGGTGTCGAGGATACCACCCGCCTCACCGGCGGCGACCATGTTGACATAGAGCTGGCTGAAGGCGTTGGGGTGTTTCTCCAGCGCGTCGGCCAGCGTGTTGCCGCTCTCGACGTCGTAGACGACCTGCTTCGTCACATCCGCAAGCGACTTGTTGTCGGTCTGCTTCGCCAAGATGTCCAACGCCTGCACCAGTGGCAGACCCGAGTTGATCATCGTAGCGAACTGCCGCGTGAAGATGACGACGTCCCTCGTCGGGATGCGGCCACCCCGTTTGCGCTTCTGCTGCTCGCGGACCCGCACCACCATCATACGGTTCTGGCGAAGGTGCTTGACGACGTCTTCCTTGGTGGGGAGATCGATCGTGCCGCTCTTCTCTTCGCCTTGGGGCGTCCGAGCCGTGTACTCGAAGACGGGCATCAACTGCCTCCCAGTGGATTACCGCCGGCCGGCCGTCGCCCGGGCGTTACCTTCTTCGCCCGGCACGGGCTCACCGACCATGCGCAGGAACTCGTTTTGGTCACTCGCGACTCGCAACGCCTCTTCGAGGCTGACCTCTCGAGCCATGTAGAGCTGGTACAGCGAATCCATCATCGTTTGCATGCCGTGCTTCTTCCCGGCCTGCATCGACGACAGGATCTGGTGGACCTTGTCGTCGCGGATCAACGCCCGAATGGCGGGCGTGCAGACCATGATCTCGGCCGCCATGCACCGCCCCTTGCCGGTGGCGCGCTGCAACAGCGTCTGGGTCACCACGCCTTCGAGCACGAAGGCGAGCTGGGCGCGCACCTGCGACTGCTGGTGGGAGGGGAACACGTCGATGACGCGATTGATGGTCTCGGCCGCCGAGTTCGTGTGGAGCGTCGCGAACGCCAAGTGGCCGGTCTCCGCGATGGTCAGCGCCGCCGAGATCGTCTCCAGATCCCGCATCTCGCCGATGAGGACGATGTCGGGGTCCTGACGCAGGGCGTACTTGAGCGCATTCGAGAAGGAGTGGGTGTCGGTGCCCACTTCGCGCTGGTTGACGATGCAGCCCTGATGGCGGTGAATGAACTCGATGGGGTCTTCGATCGTGATGATGTGTCCGCGGCGCTCTTTGTTGATCTTGTCGAGCATCGCCGCGAGCGTCGTCGATTTGCCGGATCCCGTCGGGCCCGTCACCAGCACCAGCCCGCGCGGACGCTCCGACAGGCTTCGCAGCACCGGCGGGAGGTTCAGTTCGTCGAACGTCTTGATCGAGAACGGAATCTGCCGGATCACCATCGACACACAGCCACGCTGCTTGAAGACGTTGCCGCGGAAGCGGGCAAGGTTCTGAATCCCGAACGAGAAGTCGAGCTCGTCTTCGTTCTCGAACCGCTTCTTCTGGTTTTCCGTAAGCACGCTGTAGGCCAGCTGCAGCGTTTCCTTCGGCGTCAGAGCCGTCTCGTTCTTCGAGTTCCCGATCTCACCGTCGACGCGCAGCTTGGGACGCTCGCCCGCCGTGATGTGCAGATCGGACGCATCCCGCTCGATCATCTCCTCGAGCAGCTCGCGCAGGTTCGGACCGTTCGTCGTGCCTGCTTCGCTCATTGGATTAGCCCGCCGTTTCCTTGACGACTTCTTCGAGAGTGGTGATGCCCTTCTTCACCTTGAACATGCCGTCCATCCGCAGCGTCAGCATGCCTTCGGACAGTGCCTGATCCTTGATGTCCGCCGCCGAGCCGCCCTTGAGGATCACGCGGCGTAGCTCAGGAGTGAACGGCATGACCTCGTACACACCCTGACGGCCCTTGTAGCCCGTGCTGTTGCACTGGTCGCAGCCTTCACCCTTGTAGAACGTGAGACCCGACGCCTGCTCCTCGGTGAACCCGAGCGCCACGAGTTCGGCTTCTGAGTACTTGTGTTCCTGCTTGCAGTTCTTGCAGATCCGGCGGAGTAGCCGCTGCGCCACGATCAGGTTGACCGCGCTGGCCACGTTGAAAGGCTCGAGCCCCATGTCGATCATGCGGGTCACGGTCGACGGAGCGTCGTTCGTATGAAGCGTCGACAGCACCATGTGACCGGTGAGGGCGGCTTTGATCGCGATGCCGCCTGTCTCGATGTCCCGGATCTCACCGACCATGATGATGTTCGGGTCCTGGCGCAGAAACGCTTTGAGCGCCGCCGCGAACGTCATACCGATCTCGTTGCGCACCAACACTTGGTTGATCCCGTGAATGTTGTACTCGACGGGATCCTCCGCCGTCATGATGTTCACCTCGAGGGTGTTCACCTTGGACAGCGCGGAGTACAGCGTCGTGGTCTTTCCGGAGCCGGTTGGACCCGTGACCAGCACCATGCCGTACGGGTTCATGACGGCGGCCATCAGGTCCTTCTCGGCCTTGAGCTCGAACCCGAACGTGCTGAGGTCGAGCGTCAGGTTCCCCTTGTCGAGAATCCGGAGGACGATCTTCTCGCCGAAGATCACGGGGAGCGTGGAGACCCGGAAATCGACGACCTTCTTCCCCATCTTGAGCTTGATGCGCCCGTCCTGCGGCACCCGTCGCTCCGCAATGTTGAGGGCCGACATGATCTTGAGCCGGCTGGTCAACGCGGCCTTGAGCTTGATGGGCGGCTTCATGACTTCCACGAGTGCGCCGTCGATGCGGTAGCGCACGCGGATTTCCTTTTCGAACGGCTCCACATGGATGTCGCTCGCCCCGCGCTTCACCGCGTCGGTGAGGATGCCGTTGATCAGCTTGACGACCGGCGCGTCGTCCGCGACCTGCGTGGGGACGTCCTCGTCGTCCTGCTCCTCGATGACCTCGAGATCCTCTTCCTCCTCGATCTCCTCGAGCAGGTTCTGCAGCTGTGCGTCGGTCGCTTCGTAGTACTTCTCGATCTGGGTCCGCAGGGTATACTCGCCCGCGATCACCGGGAAGATGTCGTAGCGCGTGATGAACTTCAGGTCGTCAATGATCGTGACGTTGGTGGGCTCCGCCATCGCCACCGTCAGCGTGCGCCCCTCGCGCTTGAGCGGGAGCACCGTGTGCTTCACCGCCACTTCGCTCGGGATCAGCTTCGCGATCTTCTCGTCCACGTCGAAGCGTCCGAGATCCACCGCCGGCACGCGATACTGCTTCGCCAGCATCTTGGTAATCTCGATTTCGGGGATCAGCCCCAGCTTGACGAGGACGTACCCGAGGCGGGCGCCGGAACTGCGTTGCTCCTGAAGCGCCTGCTGAAGCTGCTCCCGCGTGAGGAGCCCCTCGCGCACGAGGAGGTCACCGAGCCGTTCAGAACTCGCAGCCGCTGTCGCCATACCTACCCTGGTGGGAGGGGACGAAGATCGCCCAACTCGTTTGGGCGCAATGAGGTAAAGTACCGTTAAAGTACCGGCGGCCAAGGGGGTGTCAAGAGATTCTGACGAGTCTCCGCAACCGTCCCAGCGTCGCCGGACCGATTCCCGGAACCTCCAACAGATCCTCCACGCGCCGGAACCGTCCGAGGCGCGCGCGCGCCGCAAGGATGGCTTGCGCCTTGGCTGGACCGATCCCCGGCAGCGTCTGCAGCGCCGCCGCATCGGCGCGATTCACGTCGACCGCCGCCGGACCGGACGAACGGCTCTGGGCGTCGCCGGGCGGCAGCGCGACGTGCGGCCGCACCGCATCGCGCACGGAGGACCCGATACCCGGCACCTTGGTGAGATCATCGAGCGACGCGAATCGGCCGTGACGCTCCCGATGGGCGACGATGCGCGCGGCGAGTCCCGGCCCGATGCGCGGCAGCCGCATGAGCTGGGTCGCGTCGGCCACGTTCACGTCGATCCGCTCGCCGGCGTCGAGCGGTCGTCCGGCGTCCTCCGCCCGTGCGCGCGTGCCGTCCAGCGTGGGCCGCTGTGCCGTGGCCGCGCGGTACCCAACCGACCCTGGCGGCGCGGGCCCCGCCATGACGAGGCGCACGAGCGTCCCAAGGACGGCCAGCAGCACGAGCGTCGAGGCCGCTCGGCGGGTCTCGGTATCCATGGCTGACAGGGTGCCCCCGGCCACTCGGCGCCGCACACCGCCTTCGCGCGGCCCTGGCCGGTTCAGCGCAGCAGCGCGATCGCGACGTCTCCCACGATTTGAAGGCTCTCGGCGCTCACCTTGTCGATCGTGTCATCGGGCGTGTGCCACGACGCATAGTCGAGGTCGATGACGTCGATGGCGCGAATCCCGATCTGCAGCAGCGGGACATGGTCGTCGCTGATCGGTCCGCCGACGGTCGGGCGAAAGACCGATTCGTACCCCAGCTCCCGGGCACGCGTCCACACCCGCTCCACGACCTCGGGCGCTCCGCGCACCGAGTTGCCTTCCTGCAGGAACCGCAGATCGCGGTCGGCCACCATGTCCCACACCACGGCGAAGAGCGGCATCGGCCCGCCCTCGACGGTGGCGGCGTAGTACGACGAGCCGAGCAGCACGTCGGTCTGGCTCGACCAGTCGCCGTAGTCCTCGCCGTCGACGAAGACGAGATCCACGCCGACCGCGGGCGGACGCTCCAGCAGCGCGTCCGCCACGGCGAGCAGCAAGGCGACCCCCGAGGCCCCGTCGTTGGCCCCCGGGACGGGTCGACTCCGGTCCGCCATGTTCGGGCTTCGATCGGAGATCGGACGGGTGTCCCAGTGCGCGACGTACAGCACGCGCTCGGTCGCTTCCGGGCGGATGCGGCCGATGAAGTTGCGAAGCGCCAGCGTGTCGCCGTCCGCCGTGACGTGCTCGAACGCCTGCACGTCCACCGAGTCCACGCGGCTTTCGAGGGTCTCGAGAATCCAGTCTCCCGCGCGGCGGTGCCCCTCGGTGTTCGGGATCCGCGGACCGAACGCGACCTGGGCTTCGAGGTAGGCGAACGCCGCGGCTCCGTCGAACTCCCGATCGACGGCCGCGCCCGAACCGCACGCGACGAACACCGCCAACAAACTGATCACCCGACGCTTCATTCAAACCGGCCGGCGAAGAGGTTCACATCGGCGAACACGGACAACACGACCTGAGACAGCCGGGTCGCCGTATGGCGCTGGTCGCTCAGGATGTAGCTAAAGGTAAGACCCCCCCGGACCGTTTCGCTGAGTCCGGTATCGATCCGGGCATCCACCTGGTGGCGACGGCTGTCGGCCACGAGCCGGCACTCCTCGCTCCCCGCCCGAACCAGGCACACGCTCTGCAGCGACGACCCGAAGGCGACCCGCGCGCGGACCGGCTCCCGCGTACGGAAGATGCTCGCGGGCGGGCGGAAGCTGAATCGGGCGCTGCCGGTCCACTCGCGCCGATCCGTTTCGGTCACGTTCCCCGCGCTCACACCCGTCCCGTCGCCGACCGAATACTGAACCGCCGTAACGATCCCGCCTTCCCAGGTCAGGGCGACCGCGGGCGCGAACAGCACCGACGTGTTCGACGAGACCACCGGGTCCACTGCGGCCACGGGACGATGGGTGATATCCGTGACCACTTCGCGGTACTGCGTCCCCGCGTTGATCGCCTGCAGGACCGGCCGGATCGCCGCAGGAACCGGAAGGCTCCAGTCCACGCTGACGGAAGGCCACTCGACTACCGTGGCGCGTACCTCACCAAGCACCACGGCGCGCCGGGTCCAGGATTGCTGATCCTGGTTGCGGTACAGCGTGCGAAGCGTCCCGCCGCCGGGCAGTCGAAGCCCCCCGTTCGCCAGAACGGTGACGGACCGGCCTGCGGCGGTCGCCGGCACGCCGCCCCGTTCGAGAAACTCCTCGATCCCGCCGAAGCCAAGTTGATAGCGAAAATCGGCGTCCGTCGCCGTCCGATCGAACGCGGAACGGAGTTCGGACCGCCGCGACACGTCGACCGGGAGGACGGCACCGAGCACTCGGCCGACCACGGACTCGTCTCCGGCAAGGTTGCGGAACAGGCGGCCGATGTCCGCCGTCAGCCCGAGCGAGCGCATACGCGCGTTCCCGATCGTTTCCGGCAGCCGCAGCACCGATGAATCGGGTGCGAGCGGAAGCGGGTCTCTCCGGTTGGGGTTGCGCGAGAACTGGAAGCGGGTCGACAGCGCGAGCCGCGGCCGGAGCCAACTGCTCACGGCCGGCGCGAGATCGAAGCTCACGCCCAAAGTCCGCGCCCGCTCGAATCCGATGTCGGCGCCGAACATCCGGCGTCGTTCGTCCCGGAGCAGTCGTCCGACGTCCGTCGAGTCGCCGTACCGCTGGAGGTCGCGAACGCTCGTGAACGCAACCGCCATTCCCATGGAAGCGAACGGCCGGAACGCGAGGCTGGCCTCGTTGCGCCAGGTGTGCACGAGACCGCCGAGCGCCCGCCGCCCCGAGTCCGCCGGCAGGGTCACCGGGACGCGAAATGCGCGCCGGTCGCGCTCGTCTTTCTGTAGCGTCGACGAGAACGCGAGGCGCGCGGGGTTCCACCGGAACCGGGAGGACCGAACCCCCCGGCCGAACTCGCTGTCCCGCAACCAGGCGGGCAGACGTTCCACGAAGCGGATGAGGAACCCCGGCACGATCGACACCGTCTTCGCTCCCGGCACGTTCTCGTATCGAACCTGCACCTGACGCTCGCGGAACGTCGCCGAGCTGAGCGCCGTCGTGACGTCTCCCCGCTGGTATCGTCCCCGTACGCTGAGCGGGTCCACCAGCGCGCGCACGAGCGGCGACGTGCTCGCGGCCGTTCGGCGAATCGACGCTTCGTACGTCGTGAGGCTGGTGCTCGGGGTCCGAAGTCCCTCCAGGCGGTCCGCCGTGAGGTCCGTGCGGTCGACGTAGAAGGGATCGTTGGAGGACGAGGTGTGGCGCACCCGTACCGGCACGCTCAGGCCCCACCCTTCCGGCAGGAGCTTGTCGGCGCGGAGCTCGGCATTCACGGTAGTGCCCACGTCCGCGACGTAGCTCGGGGCCTCGCCCGGTGTGCGGAATCGGTCGTCGCGGTTCCGGTATGCGACCGACACTTCCGCCACGTCGGCGGCGACCATCCGGAAGTCCACGGCCCCCGCGAGGCCGCGGTCGTCGACCACGCCCGAGAGCCGGATGTCGTCGACCCACAGCTCCGCCTCGGTGATGGCCACGGCATCCGCCACGCGGCGCATCCCGACTGCCACTTCGGCCACCTGCGCCAGATTCGGCGGGCGCACGCCCGGGTCGCGCACGTGCACGAGGTACGGACCGTCGCACGCCACGTACGCCGTCGTATCGCCCCCGCACGCGGCCGCCCCGCTCGGCGGATCGCCGCGCAGCCACGCCGACTCGACGGCCGCACGAAGGTCGAGCCACTTCTCGAGGGAAATCTCCGCTTCCGGAAGCCAGGTGTCCGTCCGTGCCGGTGCGCGGTACAGATAGAAGTTGTCCTCGTCGCGGCCCACCTTGATGTAGAACTCGAGGTCGCCTTCGTTCCACCCCGGGCCGCGCCCCCGGGCCCAGACCCGGAGCGTGCGGTAGGTGAGGAAGTTGCGATCGGCTTCGGACGAGAAACGGATGAGCGCCTCGGCGCGCTCGTCGAGCCGCAGGTCCTGCGCCAGCAGCCGCAGTGACTTCTCGTTGACCTGTTGCGTCCCGAACTGGAATCCGGCCTCGAGACGGTCGGCAAGGTCCTCGACCCCGGGTGGAGACTCGTAGCCGAGGTCGCCGTTCTCCGTCGACACCGTCAAGACCGACACCTCCCCGTGCGGCTGCCCCTCCCGCCCGCTCAGCCCGAGAATCGGCGTCGGCGCCCGCCGCACCCACGGCGCGCCGATCAACCGCATGCGGGCCAGCGCGAGGGAGATCTCGTCCTCCTGCGGACCGCGGTCCGGGGCGACGAGCGTGAGACGGAGCGCCTGCACCTGTCGAAGGTTGGGCATGCCGATCTGCAGGGTGTCGGTCTGGAACGGGATTCGGTACAGACGCCAGGTGACCGGCCGACCCTGCTCGTCGAAATGGGTGACCCCGTCGCGGACGTAGTACTGGGGATCGCCGACGCGGAAAACGTACCGAAACACGTCGTCGCTGGCCGCGCCCACCGTGCGGTCGAGCCGATTGTCCCCGTTCAGATCCTCCGTATCGAGACGACCGTTGCGCCGGGTGCACGCGGCACGGAGGTTCCCGCGGGGGAACGCTTCGAGCCCGAAGAGCGTCTGTAGATCGCAGAGCGGCAACCCCCGCACGTAGCTGGCAGTTGCCAGGTCCAGGATGGAATCGGCAACGTCGCCGTGAATGCCG
>JBDHIW010000203.1:0-7520 GCA_039587215.1 Gemmatimonadota bacterium
GGCGGGCATCTCACCCACGGAGCGAAGGTCAACGCGAGCGGCCGGCTCTTCAATGCGGTGCAGTACGGCGTGGACGAGACCACGGGCCTCGTCGATCATGACGCCGTGCGGGAGATCGCGCTGGCCGAGCGGCCCAAGCTGATCATTGCGGGCGGCAGCGCCTATCCGCGGATCGTGGATTTCCCGGCCTTCGCGGCCATCGCCGCGGAGGTCGAGGCCACCTTGCTCGTGGATATGGCGCACTTCGCCGGCCTCGTGGCGGGCGGGGTGTACCCGTCTCCGGTCCCGCACGCGCAGATCGTCACGAGCACGACGCACAAGACACTGCGCGGGCCGCGCGGCGGCTTCATTCTGTGCCGCGAGGATCTGGCGAAGGCGATCAACAAGCAGGTATTCCCGGGCACCCAGGGCGGCCCGCTCGAGCATGTCATCGCGGCCAAGGCCGTGGCGTTCGGCGAGGCGTTGCGCCCGGAGTTCCGTGAATACGCGGCGCAGGTGGTGGAGAACGCGCGCGCGATGGGGGAGACCCTGATGGAGCGCGGCTACCGGCTCGTCTCCGACGGGACCGACACCCATCTCCTTCTGGTGGACCTGCGCGCGCAGGACCTCACGGGCAAGGCGGCCGAGGAGGTGCTGGGACGAGCGGGCATCCACGTGAACAAGAACACGGTACCCGGCGAGCCGCGTTCGCCATTCGTGACCTCGGGGTTCCGGATTGGCACCGCCGCGTTGACGACACGTGGCATGGGAGCCGCGGAGATGCGGGCGGTGGCCGACTTCATCGACCGGGTGCTGCGGGCGCCCGAGGACGAAGACGCGATCGCAGGCGTCGCGCGCGACGTACGGGAACTGGCAGACGGCTTCCCGCTGTACCGGGCGGAGGGGGCGGCGGCCTCGTAGCTCGGGACGCGGGCAGTCTTGCCCCGACCCGGGCCCACGGCCCACCTTGTACCTGTGTTCGACGTTCAGCTCGCCGACGAGTTCCTGGACCGCATTCGCGCGGTGGACGGGCGCTACCACGAGCGCGCGTACGTGTTCGTGCTGGCGGCGCTGGAGCAGTGTCAGCAGCAGCGAACGGCCCGCGGCCACATCAGTGGGCAGGAGCTGGCCGAAGCCTGTCGGGACCTGGCGCTGGTGCAGTTCGGGTTGACGTCGCGGACCGTGCTGGAACATTGGGGGATCGGCACCACCGACGACATCGGACGTGTCGTCTACGTGCTGATCGAGGTAGGGTTGTTGATCCGGCATCCCGATGATCGCATCGACCGGTGTCGGCCGAACGGAGACGGTGTAGAGAACAATCGCAATCGGCGCAGCAGTCCGTGTTGGGCCATGGTCCAACCTCCCGAACCGGATCGTCGGTCTGCGCGTGCTGATTGTCTCAGCCTGGGAAGGGAGGGAGTCGTATGGCGGAAGACCTGCAGTGGCCGGGGTGTCTCAAGTGTGAGAAGGGTGTGCTGATCCCGCTATCGGACTACGGGCGCGACGGGGCTCCAATTCGCTACAAGGCGTGGGCCTGTTCGAATCCAGAGTGTGGGTTCAACCTCCGGATCGACAACGGCGAGATCTCGCTGGGCCGCGCCATCGGTCAAAGCTTCAAGTAGGCGCGACGGCCGGCCGCCCGGCCCATCGACGGGTCGGGCCTGCCGGCTGTCTCCACATCCATGTTGCCGATTCCCGTCCTCGACGCATCGCAGGCCGCGGCGTGGGACGAGCGCGCACGCGTGGAAGCGCGGATTCCGAGCCGGGTCTTGATGGAGACGGCGGGCCGTGCGGTGGCTCGCGTGATGGTGGACGTCTTCCACGATCGGGTGCGCGACGGCGTGGTTGTCGCGGCGGGCCACGGCAACAACGGCGGCGACGGCTGGGTCGTGGCGCGGGCGCTGGCAGCGGTCGGAATTCCGGTGGCGGTCGCGGAGTCCGAGCGCGACCGCTCGGCCGACTGCCGGGCGAACCGTGAACTCGCGCTGTCCGCCGGAGTCCCGGTAATCGGCGCGGGCGACGCGTGGCCCGCGGCGCCGTTGGTCGTGGACGCGCTCCTCGGGACCGGGGCCACCGGCGCGCCGCGCGACGACATCGCCGCGCTGGCCGACCGCGTTGCCGGGCACGCGGGACCGGTCGTCGCGGTCGACGGTCCGACCGGCCTGAACCTGTCGACCGGGGAGGCGCACGGGCCCGTGCGCGCGTCCCTGACCGTGACGTTCGGCGGTCCGCGTCGCGGACACTTGCTGGCGCGGGCGTGGTGCGGTCGGCTCGTGACGGTGGACATCGGGTTCCCGCCGGCGGACCCGACGTGGCCGTGGCTCTGTACCGACCGCGAGGCGGCGGCGCTGCTTCCCGCGCTCGATCCCGACATGCACAAGGGCTCTCGCGGGCGCGTGCTCGTCATCGGTGGTGCGGCGGGGATGGCGGGGGCCGCCATGCATGCCAGCACGGCCGCGTTCGGGGCCGGAGCGGGGCTCGTCAGGGTCGCGGCGCACGGCGCCAGCGTCGAGGCGGCCCAGGCGCAGCTGCCGGATGCGTTGTCGCTCGTGTCGGCGCTGGGGCCCGACGTCGAGCCTGAACTCTCGGAGGCCCTCGACTGGGCGGACGCGGTTGTCTTGGGCCCGGGGCTCGGTCGCGGCGACGATCGCTCGCGCTTCGTGGCGGCCGTACTCGAACGGGCGGGAGCGCCCGTGGTCGTGGACGCGGACGCGCTGCACGCGGGCCCGATCGATGCGGGGGCCGCGCCGCGCGTGCTCACGCCGCACGTCGGCGAGTTCCGCGCGGCGTTTCCGGCACTCGCCGACGCGGTGGACGCCGACCGCTTCGCGGCGGTCGAGCGGGCCGCGGGCGAGGCGGCACCGACCACGGCCGTGCTGCTCAAGGGCGTGCCCACCGTGGTGGCGCAGCGCGACGCTCCGCTCTGGGTCGTCGCGGCCGGCAACCCGGGCCTCGCGACCGGCGGCTCCGGCGATCTGCTGTCGGGGTTCGTCGCCGCCTATCTGGCGCGGGGCCTCGCGCCGAACGACGCGGCGGCGCTGGGGGCGTGGACGCTCGGACGCGCGGCGGACGTCGCGGCGGCTCAGCATACCGCCCGCGCGGTCCGGCCGGCGGACGTGCTGGCGGCGCTGCCCGACGTATGGCGCGCGATCGCGGCGCCGCCCGGCGTGGCCCTCCCGATGCTCGACGATCTGCAGCCCCCAACCGTGGTGTGACGGAGCCCTCATCATGACGCACGAGCCTCTCGGCGCCGGTCGCGAATTCGATCTCATCCGGCGGTTCTGGTCGGTGCTTGGCGATCGCGCCGCGCCGAGCGGCGACGACTGCGCGCTCGTGGATCTGGGCGGGACGACGCTCGCGATCTCGTCGGACCTAAGCATCGAGGGCACGCACTTCCACCTGGGATGGCTCCAGGCGCACGAGGTGGGCTATCGCGCCTGTGCCGCGGCATTGTCGGACGTGGCCGCGGTCGGCGGCACGCCGCTCGGGGTACTGGTGAGCCTCGGTGTGCCCACCGACATGGCGGAGCAGTTGGCCGCCGACGTCATGGACGGGGTAGGCGAGGCGGTGGCCGACGTGAGCACGACCGTGCTGGGTGGCGACGTCGTCCGGGCGACGGCCCTCACGCTCGACGTGGTGGCAGTGGGCCGGGCGGAGCGCCCGGTGCGGCGGTCGGGGGCCGGGGCAGGCGACGAGCTGTGGGTGACCG
Organism: Gemmatimonadota bacterium; assembly: GCA_039587215.1. GTDB lineage: Bacteria > Gemmatimonadota > Gemmatimonadetes > Gemmatimonadales > GWC2-71-9 > CAMYLY01. Next base: position 3,692 of record JBDHIW010000203.1, read on the forward strand.
GAACGCTCGGCGGTCCGCACGCGGCGCTCGCGGCCCGACCGGCATGATCGATGTCAGCGACGGCCTCGTCGCGGATGCCGGCCATCTTGCGGCCGCATCCGACGTGCGGTGCGTCGTGCAGCGGGACCGGGTGCCGGTGCATCCCGCGGCCGAGCCCGCGCAGGCGCTCGTGGGAGGCGAAGAGTACGAACTGCTGGTCACGCTTCCCGCCGGCACCGGCGAGGCGGTTGCCGCGGCGTGCATGGCGGAGCACGGTGTTCCGCTCACGCGGATCGGCACCGTCGCCGAGGGGACGGGCGTACGGGTCGAAGAGGATGGCGTCGAGGTCGAGACCCCGTTAGGGTTCTCGCACCTCTAGGAGGCGCGGCCGTCGCGAGCGGCCGCACGCACCGCCGGCAAGGAACTCGATGCGCTCGCTTTTCTATCTGTTCGCGCTGCTCGTACTCACGTTGTATTACGGTCTCAAGGTGATCCTGGCGGGCCTCGTCTTCCGGGTGCCCAACCGGCCGGGCGGCGTGTACGACGAAGCCGCGCGCCGCTGGGGCACCAAGCAGCTCACGGCGGCCGGGGTGCCGGTGGAGCTCGTGGGGTGGGAGCGCGTGCCGGACGGGCAGCCGGTCGTGTTCGTCTCGAACCACCAGTCGTGGTTCGACATCCTCGCCTTGATCAGTCGCATCCCGCACACGGTTCGGTTCGTGTACAAGAAGGAACTCGGGAGCGTGCCGATTCTGGGCGGGGCGCTCAAGGCGGCCGGACACATCATCCTCGACCGGCAGAACCGCTCCCAGGCCTTTGGCGCCTATGAGAGCGCCGCCGCGGCGATCCGGGCCGGGATGAGCGCCGTGGTGTTTGCCGAGGGGACCCGAAGCCGAACCGGCGAGCTGCTGCCGTTCAAGAAGGGTCCCTTCGTGCTGGCGCTCGCGTCGGGGGTGCCCATCATTCCCGTGTACTGCGCGGGGACCTTCACCATCATGCCGAAAGGCAGCGTGTTCATCCGCCCGAGGCCGGTGCGCTTGATCTTCGGTGATCCCATTCCGACCGCCGGCCTCACCTACGACGATCGTCAGCACGTGCTGCAGCTCACGCGCGAGGTGATCGAACAGTTCAAACGCGATGCTACGTCCTTCGAGACCTGAGTGAGACCATGACGACCATTATCGACGTAACGGCCCGTGAGATCCTGGACTCGCGCGGCAACCCAACGGTGGAAGCCGATGTGCGGCTGGCGAGCGGCGCGTTCGGGCGGGCCGCGGTACCGAGCGGCGCCTCGACCGGCGAACACGAGGCGGTCGAACTCCGCGACGGTGACGACGCGCGCTATAACGGGAAGGGCGTGCGCAAGGCGGTCCAGCACGTGAACGAAGTCATCGGCCCGCGCCTCGAGGGGCTGAGTGCGCTCGATCAGGTGTCCGTCGATATGGAGATGCTCGAGCTCGACGGCACCCCGAACAAGAGCCAGCTGGGTGCCAACGCGACGCTCGCGGTCTCGCTCGCCGTTGCGCGGGCGGCGGCGGACGATCTCGGACTCCCGCTGTACCGGTATCTCGGCACGCCGCTCACGAGCGTGCTGCCCATTCCGATGATGAACATCCTGAACGGTGGCGCCCACGCGTCCAACAACGTCGACGCGCAGGAGTTCATGGTCGTGCCGGTCGGGACGGAAGATTTTGCGGAGGCGCTGCGGATGGGCGTCGAGGTCTTCCATGCGCTCAAGAACGTGCTCGCCGCGGAGGGACTCTCCACGGCGGTTGGTGATGAAGGCGGCTTCGCCCCGATGCTGCCCAGCAACGAAGCGGCGCTCGATCGCGTCGTGCAGGCCATCGAGGCGGCGGGGTACGCGCCGGGCGACGATATCGCCATCGCGCTCGACGTCGCGGCGAGCGAACTGTACGAGGACGGATCGTACGTGTTCAAGAAGGGCGACGGGTCCCGGCGAAGCGCAGAAGAGATGGTCGCGCTCTACGGGTCCTGGCTGGACGCCTACCCGATCGTCTCGATCGAGGACGGGCTGGCGGAGGACGACTGGGACGGGTGGGCGCACTGCACCCAGCAACTCGGGGCGCGGGTCCAGCTCGTGGGCGACGATCTTTTCGTCACCAACTCCGAGCGCCTCGTACGAGGCATCGAAGAGGACATCGGGAACGCGATCCTCATCAAGGTGAATCAGATCGGGACGCTGACCGAAACGCTGCAGTGCATCGAGCTCGCGCGGGGCAGCGGCTACGGCACCGTCATTTCGCACCGCTCGGGCGAGACCGAAGACACGTTCATCGCCGATCTCGCCGTGGCGACGGCCGCGGGACAGATCAAGACGGGCAGCGCGTCCCGGACGGACCGCGTCGCCAAGTACAATCAGCTCCTGCGCATTGCAGAGGAGCTCGAGGAAGTCGCCGTCTATCCGGGTCGGGATCTGTACGGATCGTGATCCGCCGGGGACTCGTCTACGGCGTCGTGATCGTGGGCGGCCTGTACTTCGCGCTCATGGGTGGGTGGTTCAGCACGCTCGACTGGTGGACGGTGCGGCGGCAACTCCGGGAAGAGCGCGCGGCGATCGAGCGGCTGCGGCACGAGATCGACTCGCTGCGGGCGTGGTCGGAACTCGTGCGAGAGGACTCGGCGACGATCGAGCGCGTCGCGCGCGAGACGTACGGCATGATGCGAGACGGCGAGATCCTGTATCGGGTCGAGCCGGAACGGGACGACTCCAACCAGGAACGGTGAGGCGGACGTGAGTGAAACGGACCTCCAGGCGCTGCTGAGCGTCGTCGTGCAGTGGATTTCGGCATGGGGTCTCAAGGTGGTCGGCGCGATCATTCTGCTCGTCGTCGGTCGCGTGGCAGCGGGTTGGTCGCGGAAGCTCGTGCGCACACTGCTCGACCGAGCCGAAGTGGACGACACCCTCGTGCCGTTCTTCGCCAGCCTCGCCTACTACCTCGTCCTCGTGTTCGTCATCATTGCGGTGTTGGGCATGGTCGGCGTGCAGACTGCGTCCATGGTCGCCGTCCTTGGTGCGGCGGGCCTGGCCGTCGGTCTGGCGTTGCAGGGGACGCTCTCGAACGTCGCGTCCGGGGTCCTCTTGCTCGTCTTCCGGCCGTTCGGGGTCGACGACTACGTCGAAGCCGCGGGCACCGCTGGAACGGTCAAAGCGATCGGCCTCTTCGCCACCACCCTTACGACGCCGGACAACGTCGAGATCGTCGTGCCGAACGCACAGGTGCACGGCGCCATCATCAAGAACTACGCGGCGAACGACACGCGGCGGAATGACCTCGTGATCGGCATCTCGTACGACGACGATATCGGGGTGGCGGTCCGGACCATCGAGGATATCCTCGACGCGGATGCGCGGGTCCTGGCGGACCCCGCGCCGGTGGTAGCCGTCGGTGAACTCGGCGACTCGTCGGTCAACCTCGTCGTCCGCCCGTGGTGTAAGCGGGAGGACTATTGGGACCTGCGGTGGGACCTGCTGCGGACGGCCAAAGAGCGTCTCGAAGCGGCGGGCTGCAGCATCCCGTATCCGCAGCGCGATGTGCACGTTCACCAGGCGTCGGTGCCCGAAGCATGAGGGCTGGAGGTCCGGAACGGACCTGAGTATTCTATTGGTCCCCGCGCGGCGGGGATGAGGCGGAGTAGCTCAGCTGGTTAGAGCAGCGGAATCATAATCCGCGTGTCGGGGGTTCGAGTCCCTCCTCCGCTACTCGGTAAGTCATTGAAATGAGGCCACCTACGATTATCAAGGGTGGCCTCATTCCTTTTGGCTGTGTGTCTGACTGTGGGTGTGCGCGTGTGGCAACGGCGCTGACCTTAGGACTGGCTCTGCGTTGTTGAC
>JBDHIW010000204.1:0-4913 GCA_039587215.1 Gemmatimonadota bacterium
GAGCACGCCACCGTGCAGTGCTTCGCGCTCGAGCGCCCGGTCGCCGGGCGGACGGGACTGCCGACCGTCAAGCGCGACGGGCGCCGCTGGGAAGTGGCGGGCCGAATTGCGGCGGTCCACAACGAGGCGCACAACCGTTTTCACGAGGACCAGGTCGGGTTCTTCGGATTCTTCGAGTGCGTCGACGACGATGCGGCCGCCGCCGCGCTGTTCGACGCGGCGGCGGCGTGGCTTGCCGACCGCGGGCTCACCGTCATGCGGGGGCCGGTGTCGCCCTCGACCAACGACGAATGCGGACTGGTCGTCGAGGGATTCGACACGCCGCCCACGATCCTCAATCCGCACAACCCGGGCTACTACGTGCACCTGATCGAGCGGGCCGGGTTCGCGAAGGCCCGCGACCTCTACCAGTACGAAAGCACGGATCCCGACATGCCGGAGCGGCTGGTCCGCGGCGCGCAGCTGATCGCGAAGCGCAAAGGGATCACCCTGCGCGCCCTGGACAAGAAGCGCTTCGACGACGAGGTCGAGAAGATCAAGAAGGTCTACAACTCGGCCTGGGAAAAGAACTGGGGCTTCGTGCCGATGACGGACGCTGAGATCGATCATCTCGCGGCCCAGCTCAAGCCGGTCGTCGTCCCCGACCTGGTCGTGTTCGCGGAACGCGAAGGCGAGGTGATCGGGTTCGCCGCCGCACTCCCAGACCTCAATGTCGCCCTGAAGACCAATCCGTCCGGACGCCTCGTTCCTGGGATCCTCAGAATTCTCTGGGCCGCACGGAAGATCTCCCGCATCCGGATTCTTCTGCTCGGGATCATGGCGGAGTATCGGAAGACGGGCGCGGATGCCCTGATGTACCACTGGATCTGGGAAAAGGGGTACGCGCTCGGGCACCGATGGGCCGAGGCGGGCTGGATCCTCGAGGACAACACCCCGATGAACAACGCGCTCGAGCGTATGGGTTTCGACCGCTACAAGACACTCCGTCTGTACGATCGGGCCCTGTGAGAGCGTTCGTCACCGGCGGCACCGGATTCGTCGGCTCCCATCTCATCCACGCACTGCAGGCCGCCGGGCACGAGCCCGTCTGTCTCGTCAGGAGCCCCAGGAAGGCCGCCGCGGTATTCGGCGGGGCGATGCCCACCGTCGTCGACGGAAGCCTCGGCGACCGCGCGGCGTTGCGCCGCGGATGCGACGGGTGCGACACGGTCTTTCACGTGGCGGGGCTCACCGCGGGGCGGACGCCGCAGGAACTCATGGCGGCCAACCGCGACCGGACACGCGATCTGGTCGAGGTTGCGAAGGCCTCCGGGAGCGTCCGACGATTCGTGTACGTCAGCTCGCTCGCGGCCGCGGGTCCCGCCCCGCCGGGAACTCCGCGGCACGAAGAGGCCCCCGAACAGCCGGTCAGCAACTACGGACGCAGCAAACTCGCGGGCGAGCAGGTCGTGCGGCAATCGAAGCTCGACTGGACGATCGTACGGCCGCCCGCCGTCTACGGCCCCCGCGACACCGAGATGCTCAAGCTCTTCCGCATTCTTCGGTGGCACGTGGCGCCGCTGATCGTGGACCGTGCACAGGAGCTGTCCTTCGTCCATGTGGCCGACCTCGCGCACGCGCTCGTGGTCGCCGCGGGGCCCGGCGGGGAGCGCACGACGTACTTCGCCACACACGAAGAGGTGGTGACGGCGCGCGCGCTGATCACGCTTGCGTACCGGGCCGTGCACCCCGAGACGACACGGGACGCCATCGTGTTTCGCTTGCCGCGATTCGTCACGACCGGCGCGCTCACCCTGACCTACCTTGCGGCCCGAGCCGTCGGACGGCGGACATTGCTGTCACCCGACAAGGCCCGCGAGTTCCGGCAGGCGGCCTGGACCTGCTCAAGCGATGCGATCACGGCGGATCTGGGTTGGCGCGCGACGCGGTCGCTCGCCGACGGTCTGCCCGAGACGATGCGCTGGTACCGGGAGCACGCCCTCCTCTAGCAACGGCAACGGGGGCCGGCGGCAACGCCGCCGGCCCCCGTGCGCCTCCGCACCCACAAATGGCGCGGCTAGTGACCGGCTTCGTGGTCGTGTTGCGCGGGCGGCGGCGCGTCACCCAGGAGGACGTCGTACCCGCCGGTGATCTCCCGCAAGTAGTGCCGCATGTCCAACGCGTAGAGCTGGTCCGTCTTGTCCGCCCGCGGCCACATGCCCCCACCCTCCTGCATGAAGACGCCGCCGACGACACCCATGCCGCCCGCGTACAGCGTGTCGGCGGTGGGATTGTCATACGTCACCGTGACGCGGTAGACATGGTCACGCTCGACCTTGGCGCCGAGCGTGCGATAGAGCCGCCCGAGCGTCACCCCGCGCAGCGCGCCGTCGTCGTCCAGGATCGGGAACCCCTCCCAGATCATCCGCCCGTCCGTCACGTCCTCGAACGTGATCGAGGTCGCGAGGTCGTGGACGTGCCCGCTGATCGCCATGATTCGCCCCTCCATGGACGGCTGCGCCTCGTAGGACCACGTCGAGACGCCGGGCGGCAAATCGAATGACTTGTCGCCCGCCGGAAACGCGACGTCCATCTGGAACGGAAACACGTTGAACAACGGCCAGAGCCGCCCGGCGGGAACGTACTGAAGACGCACCCGGACGATCACCCCCTCGTACGACGCACCCGAGGGATTGTGGAGCATCCCGTTCACGATGATGCTCGTGCCCTCAGGGACGGGATAGCCCATCAGCAATCCGGGCATGGACTGTGAACCCGTCTCTTTGCCCACTGCCAGCATCCGCTGGGCGATCGGGAGAAAGAGCTCGCGGTTGTCGGGATTCACCAGGTTCAGGTGGTGCACGAAGTCCGGCGGCAGCTCCTGCCCGTCCGCATCGTGAAGTTCGTAGCTGAAGCCGGTCAGATAGACACTCTGCGGCGCCTTGAGCGTCGTGACCGGCGGCATCACGGCTGCCCCGTGCACCGCGTGGGGGTCGTGCTGGTGCCCGGTACTCGGACCGAGCTCGTCCAGAAACCTGGTGCCGGCCGCCAGATCGAACGGCCCCATGGCGATCACCAACTCGCTGCGGTCGGCATCGTCTTCGATCCAGACGCTCGGCTGCTCCGCGTCCTGGGCCCGCAGCGATCCGCCAGCCGCGACACCGAGCATCAGAACACACGTCAACACACGCACGGCAATCTCCCCGTTGCGCCCCGGAGGGCGTCCCGAATTGGCTCCCTCGAGTCCTGCCCGAATACAGCGCGAGGGGCCACTCGGCTCCGAGCGGCCCCTCGCTGACTCCAACCGCCCGACTACTCCTCGATGGTCAGCGTCGCGACCATTCCGAGCGCCTCGTGCGGCGTGCAGAAATAGCCATACGACCCGGCCGGAGCGCCGTCGAACGTGATCTCGTACGTATCGCCTGCCTGGACCATCAGCCGACCGGCCATCGGGCCGATCTTGGCCGCGTCGGCCATGTAGGCACCCGTCAAGAAATCCTCAGCGCCCTCGGGGATCTGATCGCCGTAGAACGCCACGTTGTGCGGGAACCCGCTGACGTTGAGCCACCGGACAGTGTCACCCGCCTTGATCGTGAGCTCGGCCGGCGCGTAGACGTACTGCCCCTCGGCCGTCAACATCATCTCGACCTCGTGCACCGTCCCCGTACCCTCGGCCGCCGTCATCTCTGCCGCCGGCTGCGCCGTCATCTCCGCCGCTTCCTCGGCCGCCGGCTGCTCGCCGCCGCCACCGCAACCCACGGCGAATACCGCCATGGCCGCCAACAACTTACGCATGAACCTGTCCCCCATCGCTTTTGTATATTGGTGAGTTGTTCACGAAACCCGTGAAGCTGCAGTCAAATGTAAACCCGGGTCGCAGGAGTGGTAGGGGTGACGACACGCCCCTACTCCACCCGCCGACGATGCCGACACCGCCATCCTGCCCGAGCCTCGGGCGGCACTGCCGCGAACTCGACCTGACGCTCCGCATCGCCGACGTATCGGCCGACAGCGTCACGTTGCAGGACGCGGTCGCCACCTGGTTGCTGGGCCACACCGAGCGCCTCACCTTCGGGACGCCGTACGTCGACGAGGGCATGATGCTGGTGGACGTCACCCTGCACGTCGGTTGCAAGCACCTCCGCGAGACGGACGGGCTCAGCCAGTGCGCCGTCCTGGGGCACGAGGGCCAGACACCGCGGGGCACGCAGCCATCGCCCTCGGACCGCCCACGCTTCGCCCGCGGGGGCGACCGGCACCTGCTCTCGTTTCGCCAGCGACGACGCGTGCTGGCACTCCGGCAGAAGAAGGCAGCCCGACGCGCCCTTCCGGTGGCGCAGAGCGCCAACCCGTGCCTGGGAGCGCCCTGTCGGACCGCCGACAACACGCGCGGGGCCGCGTGCTGCCGCGACCTCACGCTCGAGGTCGTGGCCCCGGACACCGAGTCGGAGCTGGAGCGGCTGCTCCGGTCCCGCCGGTCTCCCTACCTCTGCAAGGTCAACCGGACCGACGCCGACACGATCGAGTGCGAGGCCATATCGGCGTGCGGCTATCTCGATCCGGACGATGGGGTGAGCTGTGTGCTCCACGACCGGCTCCTCCCCAACGGTCGTACCGCAAAACCGTCGATCTGCTGGGAGTGGCCCGACATCGGCCCGGACGAAGTCACGCACCCGGGGTGTGCACTCGCGTAGACTTGGGATCACCTTCGTACTTTCGCGTGTTCCGACCTGGGGCACAGAGAGGGCTTCATGAGTCACGTCACCGTTCCTGAAATCGATCCCGGCGACCTGGCTGCACAGCTGGAGGGCGGCTCGCCGATTCAGGTCTTGGATATCCGCGCGCCGTTCCGCGTGGCGGCCGGTCGCATCGACCTGGCACCCGACGAGCATTTCCACAACATCGTCGGCTCACGTCTCGCCGCGATGAGCAAC
>JBDHIW010000205.1:0-3891 GCA_039587215.1 Gemmatimonadota bacterium
GCAGGCGGTGCTCGCCGCGCACATGACGGAAGCCCCCGTCCCGGTCACGCGCCGCCGCCAGGCGGTGCCCGAACCGCTGGCCGAGTGGGTGATGCGGTGTTTGGAGAAGAAGCCCGCGGACCGTTGGCAGAGTTCAGACGAGATGCTGGCGCGACTCGAGCAGCTCACGACCCCGAGCGGCGGGGTCGAGCCGACGGCGCTGCGCCTCGAGGCTGCCCCGAAGCCGCGGCGCGGTCTGGCCGGGATCGTGGTCGCCGCGGCGGCGGTGGCCGTGGTTGCCGCGGGCGCGTTCGTGTTGGGCGCGCGTGGGTCGGGTGACGCCGAGGCCGCCTTGGATCCGAACCTGGTCGTCGTGTTGCCGTTCCGGGTGGCGGGGGCGACGCCGTCCCTCGGGTATCTCCGCGAGGGCATGGTCGACATGCTGGCGACCTGGCTGACCGGCGAAGGCGGGACGGTGCGCGCGGCGGATCCGAGCATGGTGACCAGTGCATGGCGTCGACGGCTGTCGTCGGAGGACGACGATCTGGACGAGGTGGGCACGCTGCAGTTGGCGCGGGATCTGGGTGCAGGCTTTGCGCTGACCGGGTCAATCGTCGGATCCGAGTCGAGAATGGTGGTGCGCGGGGCGCTGACGCCCGTGGACGGCGGTGCGCCGCTGCAGGCGACCGTCGAGGGGGCGGCCGACAGCATCTTCGAGCTGGTGCCCGGGCTCGTGAACAGCCTGTTGGCCCAGAGCGCGGGGCTCTCGGCCGACCGCACGGCCAACCTCACGACGTCGTCCGTGGACGCGCTGCGGTCGTACCTGCGCGGGCAGGCCGAATACCGACAGGGCCGCTACGAAGAAGCCGTGACGGATTTCGCGGAGGCCCTGGCGCTGGACTCGATGTTTGCCCTTGCCGGCGTCGGGCTCGTGTCGGCCAACGGGTGGGCCGGCACCGCGGGGGCGGAGTTGTCCGCGCGCGCGACGCGCATCGCGTGGGACGGACGGGACCAGATGAGCCGACGGGACCGGGCAATGCTGATTGCGACGGTGGGTCCCAACGGGCCGATCCCGTCGACGATTCGGGCCGAATTGCGGGCCGACGAGGAGGCCGTCCGGGAGGCGCCGGACCGGGCCGAGGCGTGGTATCAGATGGGCGATGTCCTGTTCCACTGGGGTGAGCAGCTCGACATTGCGGACGCGCTCGAACGCAGCGAACAGGCGTTCCTGCGTGCGATGGAGCTGGACTCGATGTTTGCGGGTCCCCTGCAGCACCTGGTGCTCCTGTCCTTGGCACGGGGAGATACCGCGGAAGCCCGCAGCCGATTCGCCTGGTTTGAAGCGGCCAACCCCGACCCGACCACGACGAGTGCCGAACGCTGGCTCGTGGGGACGGCACTAGGCGACGACAGCATGACGGCGCAGGCAGATGCGGAGCTGCGGGCGAACCCGCGCGCGGCCACGGGCGCCCTGTTCGCAGGACCATGGCTGGTGGTCGGTACCGATGAGCTGCCGCGCCTGGCGCGGCAGTGGCGCGGCAGCGCGGTCTCGGAGTTCGATCGGCGTCAGGCGGTGTTCGCCGAGGCGGGGGCGCATTGGAACGCGGGCAGGCCTGCGGCGGCGGACCAGGTGATTGGTGCCGTAGACGCCCCAGGAGCCAGGATCTTGGCGGCACTGTTCTGGGACGGCGACTCGGCGGCGGCCGACGCGGAAGCGGCGGCGCTCGACCCGTCCGTCAACGGCCAGGCGGCGTGCCCTGCGGCGCTCTGGAAGCTGGAGACCGGGGACCTCGGGTCGGCTGGCCGGATCGCAGAGACCCTTGGTGGAGTGGGACCTTGGCCCCCTCCGACGGTCGCGATCAGTCGATCGCAGCTGTGCGGGGCCATCGTGGCGGCCGGGGTGGCGCAGCGGCGTGGGGCGCCGGACGCGGGGGCGCTGATCGATCGTGCCGATTCCTTGGCACTCACGGTCCCGTCCGACTTCGTGGACTGGGAGAACCTCGCGATCGCAAGGCTGCTGGAGGCCAACGGTGACGTGGCGCGCGCCGCGCGGGCTGCACGCCGGGTCCGATATTACTACGTGACACCGGCGTTCTTGCCCACGCACTACCGCGAGGCTGGACGACTGGCGGAGCTGACGGGCGATCGCGACGCGGCGGTCGACTACTACTCCAAGTACCTGGCGCTGCGGACCGACCCCGAGCCGGCGCTCCTGGACCAAGTGACTGGGGTACGCGAGGCGCTCGCGCGCCTCACCGGCGAGACGCGGTAGGCGCCCATCGGCGGGGTGGCGCCTCCGCACGTCCCCCCATCGACTAACAATCATCCTTCCGTTAGTTTGCGCCTCCCACAGTTCACCGCGTTGTCCATCGGGCCAGAGACACCCCGCCTCGAGTTCGCCGGACGCCAGACGAAGGACGATTGATGACACGCAGATACACGGTTGTTGCCGGGATGCTCACGGTTGCCACGCTCGCGTGTGGCGGGCAGGGTGCGGGCACCATGGAGACCCTGGCAGACAGTGCCAGCTACGCCATCGGCATGAACATGGGTTCGCAACTCGGGCCGGCGCGCGGCGAAGTGAATCCGGAACAGCTGATGGCGGGTATGCGGGATGCGCTCGAAGGCGCCGATGCCCGCCTCAACGAGCAGGATGCGATGCGGGTCCTGCAGACCTTTGCGCATCAGGTACGGGAGGCCGAGATGGCAAGTCGCGCAGGAGATGGTGAGCGGAATCGAACGGAAGGCGACGCGTATCGGGCACAGAACGGCGCCAAAGACGGTGTGATGACGACCGCGAGCGGTCTGCAGTACGAGGTGCTGAGCGCTGGCTCCGGCGCCCAGCCGGGCGCGTCCGACCGCGTCACGGTGCACTACCATGGCACGTTGATCGACGGAACGGTCTTTGACAGTTCGGTCGAGCGCGGAGAACCCGTGACGTTCTCGCTCGCCGGGGTGATCCCGGGTTGGACCGAGGGCGTGCAGCTCATGCAGGTCGGGAGCAGGTACCGCTTCGTGATCCCCCCGGATCTTGCCTACGGCGAGAACGGGGCTGGCCAGGACATCGGGCCGGGGGCGACGTTGATCTTCGAGGTCGAGCTGCTGGAGATCGCAGAGTGATTTCTGGGCGGGCCTCACGGCCCGCCCGGCTCGCATAGTTGCGGGGTCGCGGCGGCCGGGATACGGGGTGTCGCGACGGGACAAGGGACAGGGGACCATCATGACGCAGATGACCGTAGCCGAGATCCTCCGGGCGTTGGAGATCGATGACGTCAACGCGGGAGGGTTCGGCGGCACGTGGGTAGGGTCGGGGCCGACGCAGAACGTCATCACGCCGATCGATGGATCGCACATCGCGTCGGTACGGCAGGTGACGGAACAGGAATACGACGCCATCGTCGCGCGAGCGCACGAGGCGTTCCTCACGTGGCGCCGGGTGCCGGCGCCCAGGCGTGGAGAGGTCGTGCGCCAGCTCGGCCTCAGGTTGCGGGAGAAGAAGGCCGCGTTGGGGGCCCTGGTCACGCTGGAAATGGGGAAGATCGCGTCGGAGGGCGAGGGCGAAGTCCAGGAGATGGTCGACATCTGTGACTTCGCGACTGGGCTCTCCCGCCAGCTGTATGGGCTCACCATGCAGTCCGAACGCCCCGACCACCGGATGTTCGAACAGTGGCATCCACTGGGGGTCGTGGGCGTGATCTCGGCGTTCAACTTCCCGGTCGCGGTCTGGAGCTGGAACGTCGCAATCGCTGCCGTCTGCGGCGACGCGTCGCTGTGGAAGCCGGCCAGCAAGACGCCCCTCACGGCCATCGCCTGCATCAAGATCGCGGAAGCCGTCTGCCGCGAGAACGACGTCGATCCTGCGATCTTCTCGCTCGCGATTGGGAAGGGGTCGACGATCGGGGAACGCCTGTT
>JBDHIW010000206.1:0-5129 GCA_039587215.1 Gemmatimonadota bacterium
CCAGGCCCGCACCGCCCTGAAACTGATTTGCGGCGCTCCCGGCGTACTGGAACATGAGCGTCCCGTTTTGCGAGACGGCCCAATCGATGACGCCGTTGGCGATCGGCGTCGTCTCCGTCACCTCGGCCCGACCCGCGTCGAAGCGTGAGCTGAAGAGGACGCCGTCGCCGGACTGGTATACGAGGTAGCCGGGGGCCGCGTACACGGCGCGGAATCCCGGCGTGACCGTGCGGGACTCACCTGTCTCGAGATCGATGAGCGTCACGGCGCTCGCCCCGGCGATGGCCTGCGCCGTTGCCGACTGACGCCCCGCGGTGAGCGTGTAGAGCACGGTCCGGTTGTCCGGGAGGAGGACGGGACGGTGCTGGAGCTTCCCGGAGTCCGGTTCGGTCAGATGCTCGATGGGGCCGCCCTGCTCCGGGATACGCGCGATCATGCGGCCGGACCCGTGTCGATGGCTGAAGTACACGTATCCGTCGGCGCCCCAGTGGGCTGCGCCCACGGCGGAATCCGTCAGCAGGACCGGCGGTGACCCCCCGACGTGGGTCCAGAAGATGCCCCCGGCCCCCGTCGAGAACCCGACACGCTGTCCGTCCGGCGAGAAGAACGGGCGGCGGATGATGTCGAGCACGAGGAGCGGCTCGGCCGCGAGTGCGTTCGCGCGGCGCAGGAAGAGGGTGTCCGTGTTGACCGTCGACCGGGTGTACGCCAGTGCGGAACCGTCCGGCGACAGGGCCATGCCCACCGTGTTGCTGGGAAGCGGGAGCTCATACTGCACCATGAACGGCGGTTCGACCTCCTCCGTACTCAGCCGCGTACCGAGGAGGACGCCGGCGAGCGTCGCAACGACGACGGCGGCCGCCGCAACGGAGGGTCGAAGACCGCCGCGGGCTCCTCCTAACGGGTGGTCCGCCGGGACCTCCGAGGTGCGCGTCGGCGCGAAGCCCGCATCGCCCAGGGCGTTGGCGAACTCCTCTGCCGTGTCAAAGCGATCGGCGGGGAGCTTGTTGAGCGCCTGCGCCACGGCACCGGCCACGTTGGTTGGCACGGTGTCGCGCACAACGATCAGCGACGGCGCCTTTTCGGTGATGACCTTGGCCACGATCGCCTGGGCCGTGCTCCCCGTATACGGAGGATCGCCCGCCAGCATCTCGTAGAGCATGGCCCCGAGCGAGTAGACGTCGCTCCGCGCGTCGAGCTCTCGGTCACCCATGGCCTGCTCGGGGCTCATGTAGTGTGGGGTGCCGACCGACAGGCCCGTCTCCGTGAGCCGCGAACCGCCGGCCTGCGACACCGCGAGCGCGATACCGAAGTCGGCAACCATCGGCTGCCCTTCGTGAAGCAGGATGTTCTCCGGCTTGATGTCGCGATGGACGACCCCGTGCCGGTGGGCGTAGTGCAGGGCCGATGCGACGGCGCGGGTGATCTCCACCGCCGACTCCACCCCCAGCTGCTTCTCGCGGGTGAGTTTCTCCCGCAGCGACTCCCCTTCCACGAACGGCATCACGTAGAACAGGTGCCCGTCGGCGTCCCCGCTGTCGTGGAGGGGCAGGATGTGGGGGTGCTGAAGATTGGCGGTGACCTTGATCTCGTTGAGGAACCGCTCGGACCCGATGAGCGCCGCGAGTTCCGGCAGCAGCACCTTGAGCGCGACCTTGCGGTCGTGCCGAACGTCGTGCGCCAGGTAGACAGTCGCCATGCCGCCCCGTCCGAGCTCCTGCTCGACGCGGTAGCGGTCCTCGAGAGCGCTGGCGATGTGGGAGAGGGGGTCGCTCATGGGCCGTAAAGGTGCGCTCCACCCGGGAGGGAGGCAAGGCAATCGGACACTACGTGCCCCGCGCCGGAACTCCCGCCCGCGGTTCGCGGCGGCCATCTTTGTCGCCATGTCGTGGCTTCCTCGTCAGGCCCAGGATTCGGCGGAGCGCCGCCAGTGACCGCCGCGTGGCGGGATCGGGTCGTGCTGGTCACCGGCGCGTCGCAGGGGATCGGACGCTGCCTGGCCCTCGCGCTCGCCCGGCAGGGCGCGCGGATCGGGCTCGTCGCGCGGACCGAAGCGCGGCTGGCGGCCGTGGCGGCCGAGTGCGCCGACCTGGGGGCCGATGCCCTGGCCATCCCGGCAGACATCACCGACCAGGTCGCCTGCGCCCGCGCGGTTCAGGCCGTCGTCGATCGCTTCGGTCGGTTGGACGCCCTCGTCAACAACGCCGGTCTCTCGGTCGTCGCGCGGTTCGACGCGATCGAAGACCTGGAGCTCGCCGAGCGGACGATGCGGGTGAACTACCTGGGCGCGGTCTACTGCACGCGCGCCGCGCTCCCGCACCTCGTCGCGGCGCGGGGGCGGCTCGTTGCCGTGGCGAGCCTGACTGGCAAGGCGGGTGTCCCACTCCGCAGCGTGTACGCCGCCTCGAAGCATGCCATGGTGGGGTTCTTCGATTCGATCCGCATCGAACTCCGGTCGTCCGGCGTCTCGGTGACGGTGGCGTACCCGGACTTCGTGCAGACCGAGGTGCGCGAGCGAGTGCTCGGCCCGCGCGGCGAACGGCTCGCGATCCAGCCGCAGCCGGGTGTCCGGTTCATGACGGCGGAGGACTGCGCCGAGCGGATTCTCGCGGCGGTGGACCGCCGCCGGCGCGACGTCATCCTCTCGGCTCGCGGTCGGTTTGGAAAGTGGCTGCAGGTCATCGCTCCCGGGCTCGTCGACCGCATCGCCGAACGGGCGATGCGCCGGGTCCGATACGGCCGTGACGCGGGAACGGGGGACGGTACGAGCGACGCCTGAGCCGGCCGGGGGCTTCTCCTTGAAGATCCTGCCAATTGCGATAGAATCCCGGCGGTCCGTCCTCCCGCCCGGCGTCGCTCGAGCGACCCGGGATCCGGACGCCGACCCCGTTCCGAAGGACACCTGCCGTCCATCGAGCCGAGCGCATCCGCCGGGTGTGCCGGGTGAGGATCTGCCGTGAGTGACATCGACCGCCCCGCCGGACCCCGCGAACCCGCGCGCGATCCCCGCGTCACGGTGTTTGCGGTCATGGTGCTGGTGTACGTCCTGATGGCGGTCGTCACATACCTCGACTATCCGCGGCGGGACCCTGACCCGCCGTTGACCGACCTCGAGCGCAGCGGGCTGGCCGTGTGGCGTGAGTACAACTGCCAGGCGTGCCATCAGATCTACGGCTTCGGGGGGTTCCTCGGTCCGGACCTCACGAACCGCGTCACGGACGATACGCGGGACGCCGAACTGGCGTGGATCCTCACGAGCGGGGTGAACCGCATGCCGGCGTTCGACATGACCGACGAGCAGAAGACCGCGATCTTCGCGTTCCTGCGCGCCGTCAATCGCACCGGGCAATCGCAACCGACCCCGCTGCAGGCCGTGACCCCCGTCGATCCCGTCGGGCACTTCCGGCTGGTGGCCGATACGTGGGAAGCGCGCACCGGCGGCGCGCTGTCCGCCGATGCGCGCGCCGGGGTCGAGCTCATGTCGCGGTTGGGCTGCGGGGCGTGTCACCAGCCGTTCGCGGTGAGCCCGCTCCGCGCACCCGACCTGTCGGGTCGCGCGGTTGATCGATCGACGGCGGCGCTCGAGGTGCTGTTGGATGAGGGCCGCGGGCGGATGCCGGCCTTCGGGCTCGGCCGTGACCAGGTCGAGCAGGTCGGGGCCTTCCTCGACTGGCTGGCGGACCACCGCGCCGAACTCGTGGCGCTCGACCGCGAGCTGCTCGGGCTCGAACCGTTCTCGTGGCGAACCGTCCCGTGGTTCGAGTACCGCTAGCCGGCGCCCGCCCCCTCGGGTGGCACCTGCTGCTCGCCCTCGGGTCGTGCGGCCTCGTGCTCGTGAGCGGCATGGTCGCGGCCTTGGTCTACACGGATGCGGAGCCCGCCATCCTTCGGGGGATCCACGAGGCGGCGGCGTTTGCGTGGATGTTCCTGGGTGGATCGGCGATCGTGTACTTCTACCTCTTCAGTGAGCACGGCGCGCCGAGCCGCGCGGAGACCACCCGCATGGCGACGCATCTCGCGCTGTGGGCGGTGGCGGGGGCGGGGATCGTCGTGACGCTGGGGTCCGGCTCGTTCACGGGCCGGGAGTATGCCCCCTACCACCCGGTCTTCTCCGTCATGATCCTGACCGGTTGGATGCTCTTCGCGTGGAACGTGCTCGGCCGCACGGGCGGTCGTCTCCGCGGCATGCCGGTCTACGTCTACATGTGGACGGTGTCGCTCTTCCTGTTCGTCGTGACGTTTACCGAGGCGCACCTTTACCTCACGAACTGGCTCTCGGACCGGCCGATTCGCGACCTGCAGATCCAATGGCGGGCCAACGGCACGATGGTTGGCGCGTTCAATCAGATGATCTACGGCGGCGTCATGTACCTCGGGTGCCGGATGGCCGGCGACGAGGACTATCCCCACTCGCGCTTGGCGTGGATGCTCTTCTGTGTCGGGGTCATCAACACCTTCACGAACTACGGCCATCACACGTTCCACCTGCCGCAGAGCGCCTGGGTGCATTGGGTCGCCTTCCTCATCAGCATGGCCGAGGTCGTCATCCTGGCGAAGGTCTGCCTGGACATCCTCCAGTTGCTCAAGCGGCCCGCGCGCGGGGAGGGCCTGCAGGTCCCGGACGCGTTCCTCCGATCCACCACGTGGTGGATCTTCGCGTTGCTCGCGATGGCGCTGCTGATCTCGGTGCCGCCGGTCAACGCGCTGATTCACGGCACCCACGTCGTGGTCGCCCACTCGATGGCCAGCATGATCGGGATCGACTCGATGATCCTCTGGCTCGGTGCCTCGTACATCCTCTATACGGCGCTCGGGAGCGACCACCCGGTCGTGACGGGCGCCAGCATGCGGCGGGCGGTGCCGGTCATCAACGTCTCGCTGTTCGTGTTCTGGATCGCGTTCATCGTGCACGGCCTCGCCGTGGGCTGGAGCCGGTACGCCTCGCCCTCCGCCGTCGACTTCTCGCTCGTGCTCAAGTACTTCCCCATCGCGATGGCCGCGTCGGGCTTCCTGATGGCCTTCGCCATCCTGTGGATGATCGGCCGCTGGACGGTCGCGCTCCACACCGAGGGGGTCCGCACGCCGACGGCCTGAGCGCCTCGCAGTGCCCCGCGCCGGTGCGACGCACC
>JBDHIW010000207.1:0-3873 GCA_039587215.1 Gemmatimonadota bacterium
CGGGTTCAAGTCGCTCGGATCCGCGCTGCTCGACTCGTTCTTCTCCGCGACGTCCAACCCGTTCATCGGTCTCATGGTCGGCATTCTCGCGACCACCATCGTGCAGAGTTCGTCGGTTTCGACGTCGCTCATCGTCGGTCTCGTCGCGGCACCCGACAACCCGCTGCCCGTCGCCAACGCGGTGCCGATGATCATGGGGGCCAACATCGGCACGACGGTGACCAACACCATCGTCTCGCTTGGTCACGTGGGCCGCCGCGAGGAGTTTCGTCGGGCATTTGCCGTCGCCACCTGTCACGACTTCTTCAACTTCATCACGGTGGCCGTCCTGTTGCCGCTCGAGCTCATGACCGGCTATCTGCGACGGATGGCGGAGTCCATCGCGGCGATGGTGACCGGGTTGGGAGGGGTCACCTACGAGAGCCCGATCAAGGGGGCCCTGAAGGCGGCGCTGGGGCCGATCAAGACGCTGCTCACGTTCCTCACCGAGTCGAAGCAGTGGCAGGGCGTGTTCCTGATTCTCATCAGCGGCATCCTGATCTTCATCTCGCTCTTCCTGCTCGTGCGCGTCATGCGGTCGGCGATGCAGTCTCGCGTCGAATCGCTGGTGTCCCGCGGCCTCGAACAGCCGGCGCTCATCTCGATGTCGGTGGGGGTCGTGGTCACCGTCATGGTCCAGTCCAGCTCGATCACCACGTCGTTGCTGGTGCCGCTGGCGGGTGCGGGGATCGTCACGCTGGCCCAGGCGTTCCCCATCACGATCGGCGCCAACATCGGGACCACGGTGACGGCGCTGTTGGCGGCCCTGGCGGCGACGGGAGAGAACGCGGTGGCCGGTGTCACGATCGCGCTCGTGCACCTCCTGTTCAACATGTCGGGCACGCTGCTGGTGTACCCTGTGAAGCGAGTGCGCCAGATTCCCATTAGGGGTGCCGAGTGGCTGGCGGGTGTGGCGGTGGAGTCTCCACGCTACGCGGTCGGGTACGTCCTCATGCTGTTCTACGCAGTGCCAGCGATCTTCGCGCTGCTCAACCGCTTCTTCTAGGCAGGAGAGAGCCACGGTGCTTCGCGAACTCATCAGCTTCTTCCAGCGGGCCGAACCGCTCAAGGAGATGGAGTCGTCGTTCGGCGAGATGCTGCGGAAGGCCCACGGTCTCACGATGACCGCCGGCGAACTCTACTTCGGCGGTGTGGCGCCACCGGAACGCCGTACGGAGGTCTACGAAGGCGACGTCGAGATCAACAAGCTCCAGCGTCGCATCCGTCGCCAGGTGATTGCACACCTGTCGGTCTCCGGGAACGCCGGAAGCCTGCCGTACTGCCTGCTTCTGATCAGCTTGGTCAAGGACGTGGAGCGCATCGGCGACTACGCCAAGAACCTCGTCGAGATCCTGGACTTTCGGAGCGCCCCCCCGCCCGACGACGACATCACGGCGGAGTTGCGTTCCGTGCGCGATGGTGTGGAGGAAGCGTTCCGCGAGTCGCTGCGCGTGTTCGAGACGTCCGACCGCGACCAGGCGTTGAGCCTCATCCGTAGTGGCCGCGACTTGAATCACCGCTGCGACACGCTCGTCACCAAGATCGCGCACAGTGACTACAACGCGAACGACACGGCCTCCGTGCTGCTTGGGGTCCGCTACTACAAGCGAATCGGCAGTCACGTGCTGAACGTGCTGTCGAGCGTGGTGATGCCGCTGCACAAGCTCGACTACTACGACGAAAAGTATCTTCCCGTCGATGTGGCGGACGAGGACGAAGACGAGTAACCACGGATTCGCTTTACGGCGCGGCGGCAAGGCGCCGCGCCGTGTCGACCTCCAGCGTCGTAGCCGCTGCGGCCGGCGGCCAGCACCCCTCCGCCAGTGCCGCGTCGATCGCGGTCCGCGTTGCCCGCACTCCCGCATGATCCGATGGGTCGAGTATCCCGCGGTCCACCGCCGCGGCGAACTCGTCGACATCCAGCCACACGGCCCCGCTGCCGTCGGCTGGTTGCCACAGGTCCAAGAACAGGTCCGTCATCTGCCACGTATCGTCGCCGAACTCGACCGGGCGGCAGAGGTTGGTGTACCACCCCGTGAAGCGGCCGCTGCGGTCGTGGAACCTGCCGATATCGTACCACGCGCCGGGAAACACGTACCACAGTCCTGCGGCGCCGTGCTCGAGCATCAGGCGCCCGTCGTGCATGAGGTCGGGTCCCTCGTACGGATCCATGAGCAGGATGGTGACGTCGGCTGTGCGCCGGACCACGCGGTGCACGAATCGCGTGGTCCCTTTGCCCGGTCGGTCGTAGATCAGCGGAACGTCGCGGTCCATCCGTTCAGACCACGGGTGGACGGCGACGGGTGGAGGTGCTCACTCCGCGGCGTCGCCGTCGCCCGCCTCGGCTGCCGTGGGGCCGGGAATCGCGGGCGCGGATCCGTCGCGATCCGCGCGGTAGTGTGGTGACATGATCTCGACGCCCGCCGCAGCGAACCGATCCTGAATGTTCTGGTGCAGCGTGGAATAGAGCTGCGACATGGCGTTCGGCTGATCGGTGTAGGCGTTGACCTCGTAGCTCACGTAGAAGTCGTCGAGGCTCGTTTGCAGGACGAACGGCTTCGGCTCGTCGAGGATGCCGTCGGTCGCTGACGCCGACGTGAGCAGCAGCGTGTGCACGGTGCGCCAGGGAACGTCGTAGCCGATCGTGACCCCCGTATGCAGAATGACACCGCGGTGCAGCGCCGACGAGCTGTAGTTGATGATGTGGCTCGACAGCACCATCGCGTTGGGCACGGTGGTGTCCACGTTCTTCGTGGTCCGGATCCGCGTGACGAGGAGGTTCTTCTCGACCACGTCGCCGACGGTCTCCGCGATCTTCACGCGGTCGCCCAGCTGGAAGGGCCGCATGTAGGTCATGACGACGCCGGCGATGATGTTCGAGATGGCGGACGCCGAGCCGAACGAGATTAGGATGCCGAGAAAGACCGAGATGCCCTGAAACGCCTTCGAGTCCGATCCCGGTAAGTAGGGCCAGATCACGATGATCGCGAACGCGATGATCACGAAGCGAACGATCTTGAATGTCGGTTCCGCCCAGTCGCGATAGAACCCGGGGATGGCGATGGCCCCCCGCTCGAGCCCGATGAACAGCAGGTGGACGAACTTGACGAGATAGACCACCACCACGACGATGACGGCGATCGTGACGAGGTCCGGCAGGTAGCGCACGAAGGACGTGCCCGCATCGCGCAGCGGGTCGACCACCCATCCCACGATCGTTCCCGACAGCCCCTCGGTCCACGGGAAGAACCCGAGCACGAGCGGGAGATACATGTAGACGACGAAGACGATGGCCGCCACGCGCACGACGCGCGTGACGACCAGGAGCACGTCGGTGAGTCGATCGGCAGAGAGCACCTCGAGTCGCTGGATGCGGAGCGCCGGGATCAGTGTCGCGCGCCAGGCCTCCAGGCGTCCGTGAAGCCACCCGAACGCGCGGCTCAGGGCGACGAGGAGTATGCCGAACCCGAGGGTCGCCAGGACCGTATAGAGGCCTCCCAGCAGCAGGCCCTGAAGCGTCGCGGCGCGCGGGCTGCGACCGATGGCCGCCTCGATCCGGGCGGCCCACTCGCCGGCCAGCGCGGTCCGCGTCAGATCCGCGGCGGCGGCGTCGCGCTCCGTCACGGTCATGATCACGGTCGTGTCGAGCGCGATGTCGGTGACGCCCGTCGTATCGACGAGCGTCAGGGAACGGCCGGCGCTGAGCGGGTCGCTGGCGAGGCTGTCGATCCGGCGTGCCAGCGCCGCCGCGCGATCGGCCGGCGAGAACGGCCCCAGTGTCCCGCTCAGACGGAAGAGCGTGTCGCCCCGAACGACCACGGGCGCACCGTCGAC
>JBDHIW010000208.1:0-3867 GCA_039587215.1 Gemmatimonadota bacterium
AGGTCGTCACGGGGGACCACGTCATCGTCCGTCCGGGCGAAACGATCCCGGTCGACGGGACGGTGGCGAGCGGGGAGAGCGCCGTCAGCGAGGCGATGCTCACGGGCGAGCCGCTGCCGGTCGAGAAGGGTCCTGGAGACGTGGTGATCGGCGGCACGGTGAACGGCTCGGGGTCGCTCGTCTTCGAGGCGACGGCCGTCGGGACGGCGACGACGCTCGCCCAGATCGTGCGGCTGGTGGAGGAGGCGCAGGCCACCAAGGCGCCGGTGCAGCGGCTCGTGGACCGCGTTGCGGGGGTCTTCGTGCCCGTCGTCATCGCCATCGCGATCGGCGCGTTCCTGGTCTGGTTCGTCGTGGGACCGGAACCCCGGTGGGTGTTCAGCACGGTCGCGCTCGTGACGGTGCTCGTGATCGCCTGCCCGTGCGCGCTGGGGTTGGCCACGCCGACGGCGATCATGGTGGGAACGGGGAAGGGGGCGGAGCTGGGGATTCTCATCCGCGGCGGCGAGGCGCTGGAAGGGGTGCAGGCGCTCGACACGATCGTGTTCGACAAGACGGGGACCATCACGCGAGGCGAACCCACGGTCACCCACGTCAAAGGAGCGGTGCAGCGCGACGGCAGTCCCGTCTCGGATGACGAACTGCTGCGGCTTGCGGGCGCCGTGGAGGCCCGATCGGAGCACCCCCTGGCACAGGCCATTGTCGCGGCGGCGCGGGACCGCGGCGTCGAACTGCCGCCGGTCGAACGGTTCGTGGCCATGCAGGGGCGCGGGGCGCGTGGAGTCGTCGGCAAGTATCTCGTCGAGGTCGTCAGCGTCCGGCACGCCAAGGAGCGGAACCTCGATGTCGGTGCGCTCGGATCGGAGCTCGAGCGCCACGTCCTCCAGGGGCGGTCGCCCGTGGTGGTCGTGGTGAACGACACCGTGCGGGGACTCATCGTCATCGCCGACGAGATCAAACCGGAGGCCAAGGGGGCCGTTCAGCGCCTGCAGGCGCTCGGGCTCGACGTCTACATGCTCAGCGGGGACAGCAAAGTCGTGGCGGGCCTGGTCGGGCAGGAGGTCGGCATCGCCCACGTGATCGCCGAGGTCGATCCGCGCGACAAGGCCGAGGCGATCACCCGCCTGCAGGAGGACGGAGGGCGCACGGTCGCGATGGTTGGGGACGGGATCAACGACGGCCCCGCGCTCGCCCAGGCGCACGTCGGGTTCGCGATCGGGACCGGCACCGACGTCGCGGTCGAGGCCTCGGATATTACTTTGGTGCGGGGCGACCTCAACGCGGTCGTGACGGCGATCGAGCTGTCGCGACGCACGATGCGAACGATCCGTACCAACCTGTTCTTCGCCTTCGTGTACAACGCGCTCGGCATCCCGGTGGCGGCGGGGTTATTGTACCCGGTCGTCGGTGTGCTCCTGAGCCCGGTCGTGGCGAGTGCGGCGATGGCGTTGTCCAGTTTGAGCGTCGTGGGGAACAGCCTGCGGCTCAGGAACTTCACTTCTCGATTGCAGACGGCGTGAGCGCTCATGCGGTATTTCCATCGCACATCCATGACTCCCGACGACGTGCTGGCCGAAGCGGACCGACACTTCGGGACGTATCTCCAGACGTCGGAATCGGCGCACCGGTCGCGCACCTATGCAGGCTCGATGGGGACGGTCGCCGTCACCGTCGAGGCCGAGGGCGGCCACTACACACTCGTCACCGTGAGTACGGACCAGGTGGGGGAGAGCGAGGCCGACAAGGTCGCGAAGCGCTTCCTCTCCACGGTGCATGCCAAGGTCGACCCGAGTCACAAGGTGCGGGGCGCCTACTGATGGCGGCCGTACGCTTGGCGGTCACGGGCATGACCTGCGGCCATTGCCGTGGGCGTGTGGAAGAGGCGCTGCAGGCCGTGCGCGGGGTCTATGCCGTGGCCGTGGATCTCGACGCCGGATCGGCTGAGGTCGACTTCAACGAGGCCGAAGCGTCCGCCGAAGCCCTGACGGCCGCCGTCGAGGCTGTGGGGTACGGGGCGTCGGTGGCCTGAGCGGTGACGGCGACGGCAACGGGGACGATTCCGGCGGGCCTGTCGCCAGAGCAGCTGCTCGAGATCTACTACTACCTCCGGCTCACACGGTCGCTGGACGCACGGCTGATTGCGCTCCATCGGCAGGGCAAGGTCGTTGGCGGACTCTACAGTTCGCTGGGGCAGGAAGGTGAGAGCGTTGCCAGCGCGTATGCACTCGAGTCCGGCGATGTGCTTGCTCCGCTCATCCGCAATCTCGGGTCCATGCTCGTGAAAGGGGCGCCCCCCGTCGACGTGCTTCGCCAGTACATGGCAAAGGCGACGAGCCCCACCGCGGGTCGCGAGATGAACATCCATTTCAACGATCTCGATCTCGGGTATCTCGGGCAGATCTCGCACCTCGGGGACATGGTCCCCGTGATGGCGGGGATCGCCCTGGCCTTCAAGATGCGCGGCGAACCCCACGTCGGACTCGTGTACGTGGGCGACGGGGCCACGAGTACGGGGGCGTTCCACGAAGGGATGGGGTTCGCGGCCATGCATCGCGTGCCGCTCGTCGTCGTGGTCGAGCACAACGGGTACGCGTATGCCACCCCCACGGCGCAGCAGGCGGCGGTGGAGCGGTTGGCGCTCAAGGCCAAGGCCTACGGGATTCCGGGCGAGACGGTCGATGGCAACGACGTGCTGCGCGTATACGAAGCGACACGGGGGCTGATCGATCGGGCGCGCCGCGGCGAGGGACCCTCGGTGCTCGAGGTCGTGACGTACCGACGGCGGGGGCATGCCCAGCACGACGATCAGCACTACCAGCCGGCGGAGGAGATCGCGGCCTGGGAGCGCAACGATCCGGTGGAGCGCTTCATGCGGCAGGTGACGGATGCCGGGTGGGTCACGGCCGACGCGCTGGCCGCCGTCGATCGGCGCGTAGATGCAGAGCTCGATGCGGCCGTCGCCGCGTCCGAGAACGAGCCGCTCCCCGACGCCGACAGTGCCCTGTCGGACGTGTTCGTCGATCCCACGACGAGCGAACGCCTGTGGTTCCGGAGACTCGATGCCTGAAGTGACCTATCTGGAGGCCCTGCGCCAGGGCCTCATCGAAGAGATGGCGCGCGACGAGCGCGTCTTCATGCTGGGCGAGGACATCGGGGCCTACGGCGGTGCCTTCAAGGTCACCGACGGGCTCGCGGAGCGTTTCGGCGCACAGCGCGTGATCGACACCCCCATCGCAGAGGCGGCGATCGTCGGGGCGGCGGCCGGTGCCGCCCACATGGGGTTCCGGCCGGTCGCGGAGATGCAGTTCATCGATTTCATCTCCTGTGCCTACGACATGCTCACGAATTACGTCGCCACGGCGCGGTACCGGGCCGGCCTCCCGACCCCGATCGTGGTGCGAGGCCCGTCCGGGGGGTTCGTACGCGGCGGACCGTTCCACTCGCAGATGCCCGAAGCGGCGTTCTTCCACACGCCGGGTCTCAAGCTGGTATGCCCGGCGACGGCGCGTGACGCGAAGGGGCTCATCAAGGCCGCCATCCGCGACGACGACCCCGTGCTCTACTTCGAGCACAAGTACCTGTACCGGCGGATCAAGGAAGACCTCCCGGAGGGCGTCGACGAGGTCACCCCGATCGGGAAGGCCCGTGTGGCGCGGGAGGGTGCCGATCTCACGATCGTGACGTGGTCGGCGATGGTGTGGAAGGCCCTCGAGGCGGCCGAGCAGATCGCCGCGGACGACGGCGCGTCGGTCGAGGTGCTCGACCTCCGCACGCTGCTTCCCATGGACGACGAGGCCATCCTGGCGTCGGTGCGGAAGACCAACAAGGTGCTGATCGTCCACGAGGACACGCGCACGGGCGGCGTCG
>JBDHIW010000209.1:0-5309 GCA_039587215.1 Gemmatimonadota bacterium
TGAGGCGGGTCTACCTCCACACGTTCGGCTGCAAGGCCAACCAATACGACAGCGAAGTGGTGCGCCAGTCGCTGCAGCGCGCGGGCGTCGACGTGACGACGGATCCGCGCGCTGCCGACGCGGCGGTCATCAATACGTGCACCGTGACCCATGCCAGCGAAGCCAAGCTGCGGACGTTCGTGCGGCGCGTCTCCCGGGAGAACGAGCACCTGCGGACGGTCCTCATGGGCTGTGCGGCGGCGCTGGACCGCGGGGCACTGCGAGCGCTGCCGGGTGTGGTCGGCGTCGTCTCGGGGTCGGAGCCGGACCGTGTGCTGCGGGCGCTCGGTGTCGAGCCCACTGGCGGGGCGGCGGCGTTGGAGCGGTTCGCGTCGGGCACGCGCGCGTGGCTCAAGATCCAGGACGGGTGTGACGAGCACTGCACCTTCTGCGCGACCCGGGTGGCGCGTGGCCGCAATCGGTCGCGCCCCGTCGATGCCGTGGTCGCCGAGGCGGAGGCGCTCGCGGCGCACCACGACGAGATCGTGCTCACGGGCGTCCACATCGGTTCGTACGGGGCCGACCTGGACGGCGGTTCGCTTGGGCATCTCGCCGAGGCACTGGTGGCCCGGGTCCCCGATGTCCGGTTCCGCCTCTCGTCGGTCGAGGCCACGGAAGTCTCGGAACGGCTGGCGGCAGTGATGCGCGACGCGCCGGACCGTCTTGCGCCCCATCTGCACGCGCCGCTCCAGTCGGGGTCCGACCGCGTCCTGCGACGGATGGGGCGTCATTGGTACACGGTGGGCGCCTATCGCCGGCGGATCGAGCGCCTGGCCGAGGCGCTTCCGGTCTTCGGGTTGGGAGCCGACATCATCGTGGGCTTCCCGGGCGAAACCGACGAGGACCATCGGCAGACCGTGGAGGTCGTGCGCGACCTTCCGTTCACGTATCTCCACGTGTTCCCGTACTCGCCGCGGCCGGACGCGCCGGCCCTCAAGCTGGGGACTCCACCTCCGAGCCCCGTCGCGGCGGCGCGGTCGAAAGAACTGCGCGACCTTGCCGCTGCTCGACGAGAGGCGTACGAACGCCGGCGCGCGGGCGGTGTCGCCGACATCGTGGTGCTCCAGGAACGCGGCGGGTTCGTCGAGGGGGTCACGGGAGACTATCTGTCCGTTCTGCTGGCGCCTCAGTCCGGGCTTGGGAGGCGGCTTCGCGCTCGACTCGAGCTGGACGAGACCGCGCGTCTTCGTGCGCGACCGCTCGCGGAGGCCGCGGCGTGAAGCGCGTGTACCTCGAGACCTACGGCTGCCAGATGAACGTCGCCGACTCCGAGACGGTGCTGGGTTTGTTGCGTGGAGAAGGCTACGAGCGCATCGCCGACCCGGAAGGCGCGGACGTTCTGCTGGTCAACACGTGCGCGGTCCGCGACAATGCCGAGCAGCGCGTCATCGGGCGCATGGGCGAGCTCAAGCGCCACAAGCGACCCGGCGTGGTGCTGGGTGTGCTCGGGTGCATGGCGCAGCGCCTCGGGGCCCGCCTCCTGGACGAAGTTCCGCAGGTGGACCTGGTGATCGGGCCGGACGGCTACCGCGGACTGCCGGATCTGATCGACGGGGCGGCGAGCGGGCAGCGCGCGGCGGACGTCGAGTTCAAGTCGTGGGAGCACTATGAAGACATCCCGGCCGACCGTGTCGCCGGGAGTGCGAGCGCCTTCGTGACCGTCCAGCGCGGATGCGATTACCGGTGCACCTTCTGCATCGTTCCGATGACGCGTGGGCGCGAGCGGAGCCGCAGTTTGACGGAAGTCGTCCAGGAAGTGGAGCGGCTGGTGGACCGGGGCACGACCGAGGTGACGCTCCTCGGGCAGACGGTCAACAGCTACCACGACGGGACGCACGACTTCGGAGCGCTGCTCCGGGCCGTCGGCGCGGTCGACGGGCTGCGGCGGCTTCGGTTCACGAGCCCCTATCCGAACGATTTCACCGACTCCGTCATTGCGGCGATGGCTGAAGTGCCGACGGTCTGCGAGCACGTCCATTTGCCGGTGCAGAGCGGCTCGACCGACCTGCTCAAGCGAATGGGACGGCGCTATTCGCGCGAGGCGTATCTCGACTGCGTGGACCGGCTGCGCGGCGCGATACCTGGGCTGGCGATCACGACGGACATCATCGTGGGTTTCCCCGGCGAGTCCGACGAAGACTTTGCGGAGACGGTGTCGCTGGTCGAGGTCGTCGGGTTCGACGACGCCTACACGTTCCGGTACTCCCCGCGCGAGGGCACGGGGGCCGTGCGGCTTCCCGGCGCCGTGCAGGACGACGTGGCCGGGCGCCGGCTCGACGGGCTCATCCGCACGGTGCGGTCCGTGGCGCGACGGCACAACGTGGGTCTGGTGGGGCGGACCTACGAGGTGCTGGTGGAGAAGGTCGCGCGACGGGGCGGGGCGCTGCAGACGCGCACCCGCACCAACAAGGTGGTGCTGGTGGACGGGCCCGAATCGTGGATCGGCACCTACCGGACGGTGCGGCTCACCGGGACCACCGGCGCGACGTTCACCGGCGTGCCCGCACAACCCACGCGCTCGCTGGCGGTGGTCTAGCCTTTCCATCCGGGCCCGGTGGGAATGACCGGGCGTCCACCCTTCACACAACTCGTCGGTGCGTATGCTGCCGGAGCCGTCATCGGTCCCGCGGCACAGGGCGCACTGGCCCTCACGCTCGCCGTGACCGCGGCGGCGGTCGCAACGGTCCGGTTTCGTCCCCGGCTGCTCCTGCTCGGCGCCCTGGGCGCGGGCGTCACGTCGGGTGTGGTCGCGGCGCGCGTCGATGCGGGCACGTGCGCACGCCAGTGGCCGCCGGGCGCGGCCGTCCGCGCGTTCGTGGACGTCGGCGACGCCCCGGGGGCGCAGCGGGCCACGACCGCCGAAGTGCGGTACGCACCCGAGGGGTGCGGAGGCACGATCCGCCTCCGCGGAGTGCCCGACCTCCCGGCGGGGGGACGGGCCATCGTCGTCGGCCGGCATCGGATACGGGGGGTCGTGCGCGTCGAGCACGTGCGGGCGGTGCCCGGCGAGCCTCCATGGCGCTTTCGCATCCGTCACATGGTGGCGCAGCGGATCCGGACGCTCTACGGGCCTCGGGCACCGTTCGTGGAAGCCGTCGTGATCGGACGCCGCGACGACCTCCCGTCCGAGACGCGGCAGGCGTTCGTCGGTGCGGGCTTGGCGCATCTGCTCGCCATCTCCGGCCTGCACGTCGGGATCTTCGCGCTGTGGGTCGGCATGGCCGCGCGCGTGGCCGGGTTGGGGCGACGTGCGGACCTGGTCGCCGTCGGTGCCGTGTGGGCATACGTCGCGCTCTTGGGCTTCCCGCCGCCCGCCACCCGCGCCGGCGCCTTCCTGTCGGCGGCAGCGCTGTCCCGACGGCTGCAACGCCACCCGTCGGCGGGAACGATCCTCGCTCTCGGGGTCGTGACCGTGCTGACCGTCGACCCGAGCGCCGCGCGGTCGGTCGGCGCGTGGCTGTCGGTCGCCGCCGTGTGGGGCGTGGGGCGGGCTGTGCGGCTCGTTGGCTCCGTGGGCCGCCCGGGCCGTGCGGTGCTGCAGCTCGCGGCCGCGTCGCTCGGCGCGACGCTCGCAACGGCACCGATCACCGCGTTCGCGTTCGGCCAGGTCGCGCCCATCGGTCTGGCGGCGAACCTGGTCGGCATCCCGCTGGCGGCGGTCGCGGTACCGGGCGTACTCACGAGTCTCGTCGTCGGGGAGATCATGGCCGGCGGCGCCGGTGCGGTGCTCTGGCTGCTCGAGGCGTGGGTCGATCTCATGACCGCGGTCCCGGGCGGGTCGGTGGCCGCACCCCCTGGTGTGGCGTTCGACAACCGAAGCGTCGGGTTCCGGTGGCAGCGTTCGCGTGCGTCGTCGCGGTGCTCTGGACCTCTGTCGCCGTGACCGCCCTGCGTCGAGCAGGCGGCGATGCCACGCTCCGCATGTACGTGCTCGACGTGGGTCAGGGCGATGCCATCGTCCTACGAACCCCGGCGGGGCGCTGGGTCGCCGTGGACGCGGGCCCCCGCATCGGTTCTCGCGACGCCGGCCGGCAGGTCGTCGGACCGTTCCTGCGTCGGCGTGGGGTCTCCCGCCTGGCGGCGCTCTTCGTGACCCACGGCGACGCGGATCACGCGGGCGGAGCACGATCGCTGCTCGATGCTCTGCCGGCGGATGTCGCGGTCGATCCGGCCATGCCGCTTCCGACGTCGCCCTACTTGGAGTACCTCGCCGCGGTGGAGTCGGGGGGTGGCGCGTGGGCGGCGGGCCGCTCGGGGGACTCGCTGCTGATCGACGGGGTGCAGCTCGCGGTGCTGCACCCCTCGGAGGCATGGATGCGGCGCGAGGCGCGAGCGAACGAGGCGTCTCTCGTCCTGCACGTGCGCTACGGGTGCTTCGATGCGCTGCTGATGGGTGACGCGGGCGTGCCTGTGGAGGAGGCGTTGCACGACGTCTGGCCCAACGTGGACGTGCTCAAGGTGGGGCATCACGGATCCCGAACGGCGACGGGGACGGCGTTTCTCGAACGGGTACGGCCATCGATCGCGGTGGTCAGTGTTGGGCGGAACCGCTACGGCCATCCGGCACCCGACGTACTCGATCGGCTGCGGACGGCCGCCGTCACGGTCTTCCGGACCGACCGCGACGGCACGGTGACGCTCCGCACTGACGGTGACTATCTTGAGGTCGTCACGAGCCGGCGCGCACCGTGGGAGGGTCGAATATCGTGTCTACTGCACTCGTTACGATCGAACGGTTCATCCTCGAGCAGGAACGCATGCACGAGGAGGCCACGGGTGAGCTCACCAATCTGCTCTACGACATCGCGCTCGCGTCGAAGGTGATCTCCGGCAACGTGCGCCGAGCCGGACTCGTGGACGTGCTGGGGTCGGTCGGGCGTCGCAACGTGCAGGGCGAAGCGCAGCAGAAGCTCGATGTGCTCGCGAACGAGACGATGAAGCAGGCCATCGCGCACACGGGTCGCGTCTGCGTGATGGGGTCGGAGGAAGAGGAAGATCCGATCCCGGCAGACGAGTCCATCGGGTTTGGGAAGTACGTCGTGCTGTTCGATCCCCTCGATGGCTCGTCGAATATCGACGTGAACGTCTCGGTCGGCACGATCTTCTCCGTGCACCGACGGGTCACGCCCGGGGGCGGGCCCGGAACGCTCGAGGACCTCCTGCAGCCCGGGCACCGCCAAGTCGCGGCGGGATACGTGATTTACGGATCCAGTACGGTCCTGGTGTACAGGGCCGGTCACGGCGTGGCCCTCTTCACCCTGGATCCCACG
>JBDHIW010000210.1:0-3839 GCA_039587215.1 Gemmatimonadota bacterium
TAGCCCGGTGCCCCCGTACGTGCTGTACGTGGAGGACTCGGCCTGCGCAAAGGCCTCGAAGACACGGTCGAGTTGGGCCGGCGTCATGCCGATGCCGGTGTCCCGCACGGTCAGCACGATGTCGTCGACGCGAGTGGCGTTCGTCGCGCGGGAGACGGCGAACGTAATCGTCCCCCCTTCGGTGAATTTGGCGGCGTTGGACAGCAGGTTCAACGCGATCTGCTTGGTGCGGGTCTGGTCGGAGGTCATGGAGCCCAGGTCGTCCGCCGCCTCGACCACGAAGGCGTTGTTGCCGCGCTCGACGAGCGGCCGCGCGGTGGCCGCCACGTCGTCCACCACGGCGTGGACGTCGAAGGTCTCCACGCTCAGCTCCATCTTCCCTGCCTCGATCTTCGAGAGGTCCAGCACGTCGTTGATGAGCGAGAGGAGGTGCCGTCCTGCGCGGTGGATCTTCTCGAGGTCGTCGACCACGTCGCTGTCGCCGGACTCGGCCACGTCCTCGTGGAGCATCTCCGCGTAGCCGATGATCGCGTTCAGCGGCGTGCGCAACTCGTGGCTCATGTTGGCGAGGAAGCTGCTCTTGGCACTGTTGGCCGTCTCCGCATCGCGCCGCGCGGCCAGGAGCTCGGAGATGTCGTGGTACAGGGCCATGAGGCCGAGCAGTCGTCCATCGATCACGACCGGCACGCCGAGGACCTCCACGTCCACGATCGTCCCGTCTTTGCGGCGTCGCTGCCCGATGCCGTGAACGGGGCGGTCGTACGCTTCCTGGGTGTAGGCCTCCGCCTGGGAGCGCGTCGACTCCGTGGTAATGAGCGGGTCGATGTCCCGCCCGAGCACTTCGTCCACCGTGAAGCCGAAGAGGCGTTCGAACGAGGGGTTGCACGACGTGACCCGTCGTTCCACGTCGACCGTCAGAATGGCCACGGGGTTGTTCTTGACCAGTTCTTCGAAGTAGCGGCGCTGCTGCTGGGCTTCGGTGAAGAACGCCGCGTTCTGAATGGCGATCGCCGCCTGCGGCGCAAACAGCTCGAGCAGGCGGAGGTCGTCGGGGCCGAACTCGCGCCGCGGGTCGGAGTGCACGGAGGCGATGACGCCCACGAGCCGTCGACCGATCATGAGTGGCGCCGCGATCACCGACTGCACCGTCGATTGCGTGTAGCTGGCCGAACGGCTCGCCCATTCCTGGTAGCGTGGGATGATGAGCGATTCGTGCGTCTCGGCCACGCGTCCCATGGCGCCCTCGCCCATGTCCATCCGGGATCCGACGGCGTTGGTGCCCATGTTGTAGCTCGCGACGATCTCGAGGTCGCCGCGGTCCTCGTCGTACGTGGCCAGCTCGGCGCCCGTCACGCCGAGGAGGGTGACCGCCCGCTCGAGCACGCCGTGGAGCACCTTGCCGAGTTCGAGCTCGCTCGAGAGATCCTGCATCGTGGCGAGCAGGGCCTGCTGCTCTTCCGAGCGGCGACGCTCGGTCGTGAACAGGCGTGCGTTCTCGATGGCGATGGCCGCCTGCGGCGCGAAGAGGTCGAGGAGCCGCTGATCGTTCGTGCCGAAGCGCCGGGCCGGATCCTTGTCCATGAAGGCGATGGCACCGACCAGTTGTGCGCCGATCAGCAGCGGGGCGGCGATCACCCCGTGGAAGGCGACGTCCGCGTATTGGACCGACTGCCCGGCCCACGTGCGGTAGTCGCCGATGATCAGCGGTTCCCGGGTCTCGGCGACCGTGCCCATGGCCCCTTCGCCCACCTTCATGCGCACGCCGGTCGTATCCTGATCCCCGACCTTGTGACTCGCGACGATTTCCAGTTCCTGCGCCCCGGGGT
The DNA here is from genome assembly GCA_039587215.1 of Gemmatimonadota bacterium. Classification (GTDB taxonomy): domain Bacteria; phylum Gemmatimonadota; class Gemmatimonadetes; order Gemmatimonadales; family GWC2-71-9; genus CAMYLY01. The sequence continues at coordinate 1,827 of JBDHIW010000210.1, forward strand.
CGAAGATGGCCAACTCACCGTGGCTGACCTCCAGGAGCCGCACGGCGCGGGCCAGGACGGCCTGCAGCACCTCGGACAGCTCGACCGCCGACGCGAGGTCCGCCATGGTGGCGCGGAGCGCCTCCTGCTCATCGGCGCGTCGCCGCTCGGCGGCGAGCGCCCGCGATCGGCCGATGGCGGTTCCGGCCTGGCTCGCGGCGGCATTGAGGATCTCGAAGTCGTCATGCCCGAAGGCGTCAGTGCGGCTGCTCTCGACGACGAGCACACCGACCAGGCGCCGATTGATGTGGAGCGGGACGTCGACCTCGGACCCCTCGTTGCGGGTCGGGAGGTACCGCGTGTCGCGGGTGACGTGCGGGGTGTAATGCAGCTTGCCGTCGAGCAGCGGTCGTTCGCTGAGCCCCTCGCCGGGCCGGAGGCGGAGGGTCGGAGGGGCGTCGTCCCATCCGGCGCTCGCCGTCAGCACGCGCTCACCCGTGTCGTCGTCGACCAGCAGCAACGCCACGAAATCGTATCCCAGGGCCTCGTCGAAGAGGCCGGACACCACGGCGTCGCAGATCTCCTGTTCCGCGTCGGCCATCGCGATGGCCGTCGAGAGGCGAAGCAGCGCGGCTTCGCGTGTCGCCGCCGTGCTGCGCGGGCTCGGGACGGTGACGCGGCGCTTGGTGCTCATGCGTCCTTCGGGAACGTTGCCACGATGCTGCGGAGCTCTTCGGCCAGGGCCGTAGCTTCGACCGAGCCCTTCTGGATGATCCGGGTGACGCCGCCCTCCAGGCGCGCGCGGTCGTCGTCCGCGAGTTCCTTGGCCGTGATCACGACGACGGGGATCTGCCGAGTGTCGTCTCCCTGCCGGAACGCGTCGAAGAATTCGAAGCCGTCCATCTCCGGCATCATGAGGTCCAAGAGGACGAGCGCGGGAGGCTCGGCGGCGGCTGCGTCGAGCCCCTGGCGCCCGTTGGCGGCCTCCACGACCTGCCACCCGTCGCGTTCGAGCGTGCGCCGGAGCGCGGCGCGCGTCCCGGCATCGTCCTCGACGATGAGCACCGGCCGGACCCGATCGTTCGTCAGCCGCGACACGACGTGCGACAGACGGTCGCGGTCGATGGGTTTGGTGAGGTAGTCGGACGCGCCCAGCGCGAACCCGAGGTGGGTGTCGTCGACGACGCTCATCATGACGACCGGGATGTCCGCGAGATCCGGATCGTCCTTCAGCGCGGCCAGGACGGCCCATCCGTCCATGGTCGGCATGAGGATGTCCAGCGTGATCACGTCGGGCCGGTGCTCCCTCGCCGCGGCCAAGCCTTCGTGGCCGTCGGCGGCCTGGACGGTCTCGAAGCCCTCCTTGCGCAGGGTGCGCGCGAGAATGTCCCGCGCCGCGGGATCATCGTCGATGATGAGGACGGTCCCGCGCGCCGGCCGTGCCGCGGCGTCGGGCGCGTCATCCGGGTCCGAGACGGTCGCGCCGCCCGGCGCCGCGCGCGGCAGCCGCACGGTGAACACAGACCCCCGTCCAGGCTCGCTCTCGACCGTGATGTCGCCGCCCATGATCTCGCAGAAGCGCTTGGAGATCGTGAGCCCCAGTCCGGTGCCGCCATACCGGCTCGCCGTGGCCGCTTCCGCCTGTGCGAAGGCGTCGAAGACCTTCGCGAGCTGCTCCGGCGACATCCCGATTCCCGTGTCCGCGACCGTGAACACGATCCAGTCGCCGCCGTCGGACGCGGCCGACAGGGTAATGGTCCCGCGCTCGGTGAACTTGGATGCGTTGGAAAGGAGGTTCAGCAGCACCTGCCGTACGCGGGTCGCGTCGGAGCGCATGACGCCGACGTCGGGCGCCACGTCGACGGTCAGCGCGTTGTCCTTGGTCTGAATGAGCGGCCGGACGGTGACCGTCACGTCGTCCACCAGCCCCGCGACGTCGAAGGGTTCGCGGTGCAGTTCCATACGGCCGGCCTCGATCTTGGAGAGATCGAGGATGTCGTTGATCAGCGACAGCAGGTGCCGTCCTGCGGAGTG
>JBDHIW010000211.1:0-3793 GCA_039587215.1 Gemmatimonadota bacterium
GGTTGGTTCCCCAGTCGCACCACCAACCCGACGCCGACGACGGCGACCACCACGGCGGCGGCGGCGAGCAGGCGCAGCCGCTGCAGTCGGCGTACGCGGTCGAGTTCCGAGGCGCCGGCGCGCCGGCGCACGGCATCGAATCCTGGGTCGCGTACGTCGACGGCGGCGGCTGCGAGCGCATCCCCCGCCCGGGCCTGCAGGCCTCGGGCCTCGTCGAGTGCCGCGCGGCAGTCGGCGCACTCCGCGAGGTGCGCGTCGATCTCGGCGGGGGACATGAGTCCAGGGAGCGGCAGCGCACCGTCGAGGTACGCGTGCATGGTGCCCTCATCGATGTGCGGCATGGTGCTCCTCCTGGGCCTCAAAGGCGGCGACGAGCCGCCGGCGTGCCCGCGCCAATGTGGTCCCGATCGCCGTGACGGCAAGTCCGGACTCCCTGGCGATATCCTGGTAGCTGAGTCCCGCGTCCCACAGGAGCAGCACGTCACGGTCCCGCGGGGTCAGGGATTCGAGCGCCGCACGCACGGCAGTGAGACGCTCGGACGCTTCGAGTTCGTCCGCGGGGCTCGGAGCCCGCTGGGCGTCGGCTTCGGACTTCAACAGCACGAGGTGCTTTTTGCGGCGTGCGGCGGCCCGGGCCTCGTCGCGGGCCAGGTTGCCCGCGACGGTGAAGAGCCACGCGCGCGGGTGATCGGGTGCGGTGTCGAGCGCTCGCACGAACGCCTCCTGGGCGAGATCGTGGGCCCGGTCCACATCCCATACTTTGCGGTACAGGAAGCGGACCAGGTCCTCGAAGGATGTGCGGTACACTGCTGCCCAATCGACGGCCACGGCTGCAGTCTAGGGACCCCGGAACGCCCGCACCAGACGCGGCACCGCGTCGGCGGCAAGCGTCTCCGTTCCGTCGGCGGCGATTCCGATCACGATGCCCTCACCGCCGATCGTCACCTCCGCGAACGCGGCCGCGAACGGTTGCAGTTCCGGCAGCGCGGCGAGCACCGCGAAGTAGGCCGGTGAGAACGCCGCGAACGTGACCGCCGGCACCCCATCGGGGGCGGCGACGTCGTTCCATTGGGTGCCGGAGCGTCGAAACCGTCGTCCCGCCACGACCCGTTCCGATGCGGTCACCGGCGAGGACGCGGCAAGCATCCGCTCGTCGGCCGCACCGAGATCGGCCATGCTCTTGGACTCGCGACGCACCCGGGCCTGCTCGGCCACGCGTACGGCGCCGCCGCCAGACGCCAGCTGTGGTGCGCGGGCTGCCGGGACGATGCCCGTCCGCCCTTGGGCTGCGGGCGCTGCGGCGAACGCGTCGGGCTCCTGCACGAGGTACGACGTGTACTCGCTGAGGAGGCCGTAGCGCAGCGCGGTCCGCCGAATCTCGTCGACCAGCGCGTCGCTGTGCCCTTCCAACCGGAGGTCGCGGGACAGCTCACCGATCTTGCGTGCGGCCCAGAGGCTCGCGATGAAGTCGTGTTCGTCGCGGTGGGCCGGGAACGTGACGGTGGCGCCGAAGCGTTCTTCGCGCCCGTTCCGGCGGCCGGCGAGTCGCATCGCCCCGGTGACCGCGCCGTGGGACCGGAACCGTCCGAACACCACCAGGTCGTCGCCCGCAAAGAGGTCGGGCAGCGTCCGCGGGTACAGCTCGACGATCTCGGCCGGGGCGTCGAGAAGCCGGAGGTCGGTGAGGACGGGATGCTGGATCTTGGCCACGAGTGTGCCCAGCGCCGTCTCCACGTCCTCGCCCGGCTCGACGTACGCGGTCGACCCGCGGCCGGCGGCGGACAGGCGGTCCAACAGATAGGTGTTCACGTCGTGACCGACCCCGAAGGCGAAGACCCGCGCGTTCCCGCGGACGCCCTCGGCGGCGGCGGCGATGCGCTCCGGGTCTTCCTCGCCCACCGACGGCAGCCCGTCGGTGAGGAAGAGCACGATGCCCAGGCGTTCGGTGGTCGATGGGACGTCGAACGCGGCCTGCAGCGCGCCGGCGATGTTGGTGCCGCCGTTGGTCGCGAGCGCTGCGGTCCACTGCATACCGGCGGCAACCGCGTCTCCCGCGCCCGGGCTCCACCCGGTCCGGAAGTGGCGCACCGCGCCATTGAACGCCAGGAGCCGGAAGCGGTCGCCGCGGTCGAGTGACGCCAGCAGCTGGCGGATCGCCCGCTTGGCCTGGTCGACTTTGGACCCCGACATCGACCCCGAGATGTCCAGGACGACCGTGACGTCCCGCGGCACCGCTGGTCCGCGCACCGTTCCCGGCGAGAGCGTCATCATGAAGTATCCGTCCTCATCCGACGGGCGGTGTGTCATGACGCTGACCCCGGCCAGGGGACGCGCGAACGGCAGCAGGATGGCCACATCGCCGCTGATCTCGCCGACCACGCGGGCGCGCAGGGCGGCACCGTCGCGGTCGACGGTGAGCTCATGTGTCGGGGAGAAGGGGTCGGCGAACGACGACCCTGCCTCGACCGCCACCGTGAGCGCGATGGGCGCGCGGCGCGGGGCGGCCGCTGCGGTCTCACCGGCACCGACGCCACGATACCGGCCGCCGGCCGCGTAGCGGAGCACGAGCGCATCGCCCGAGCGTCGCAGAACCTGCGTGTACCGCAGGGTGATTTTACGCGTCTCGCCGGCCGCAATCGGGAAGACCCGCGCACGGACGAGCCCGTGGCCGACCAGCTCGATGAGCGCCGGATCGCGCTTGCGACGAACGATCTCCTCGTAGATCGTGCGCGCGGTCGCCGCGTCCATCATCTCCCCCCGCAGTTCTTCGTCTCCCTGGAACAAGGAGAACTGCGAGAACACGGCTTCGCCTGGGAGCGGGTAGAGGTAGTCGCCCTCCCCGAGCCCGCCGCCGTCGTTGCGGAACCACTCCTCGACGCGCACGTGGGCTACGCGACCCACGATGCGGACGTCCACGGCTGATCGCAGGCGTTCGACCTGCGGGCCGCTGGGGATTCGGGGGTGCTCGATCCAGCCCTGCGCGAACGCCGGCGCGGCGAGGCAGGTCAGGAGAACGGCGAGCGGCATCGTACGCATCATGGCCTCCAGGTGGTGTTCTACCCGGGAAGACGAATCGGCCCGGCCGTCTTGCACACCGCGCCCGCCCGCTGTTTCGTGCACGGGCGGCGGGGAACCCCGCACGGGGGTCGGGGTGGTAAGTGCAGTGGCAGACCTCTTTTCGTCGGAGACCGAGTCAATTCATGCAGAGACAACGACTTGCAACGCTGATCCTCGCCGTTGCCGTGACCACGTTCCCGAGCGCGTCACTGACCGCGCAGGACGATGCGGGGTGGACGTTCCGCAGCCACGCGGGCGCCGACCTCTGGTTTCACGCGCTGGCTGTGGTGGGGTTCGACGTTCCTGGGACGTTCCCGGCGATCAGCGCGTCGTATGCCGATGACGTGCGGGCGGCCAAGGAGGCCGCGGGGGTGTACCCCTCCGCGCTCGACGAGCAGGCGGAACGGTGGCGGGAGGAGTTCCGCCGCCACGAGGAGTTCCAGGTCTTTCACTTCGTTCCGTTGTACTTCGCGGACCTCTCGCGCGAGCGGATGTTCAGCGCGCTGCGCGCGGTAGCGACCGGGAAGCTGGGCGACCCCGATCTCGTGGACCGGGAGGCGCGGGCGGGCGTTGGGGCCGTCGCGCGTGCGCTGCCCGAGGGCGGGCGACGGCGCGCGCTCGGGCGGTTCCTCGATCTCCTCGAGGACGAGTGGGACGTGTTCTACGATGCGTACTGGAACGAGCAGATAGGAGACGGCCTGCGCGACCGCGTCGCCGCGGCCGAGGCGTCGTGGCG
>JBDHIW010000212.1:0-1061 GCA_039587215.1 Gemmatimonadota bacterium
AATATCGGTATCCCGGCGTCCCGGATGTGCTCTACCGCAACAACGGCGACGGCACCTTCACCGACCGGTCCGTACGGGCGGGGATGGCCGCGGCCGCCGCGAGAGGACTCGGGCTCACGACCTTCGACGCCAACGACGACGGGCGTCCCGACGTGTTCGTGGCCAACGACGGAGAACCCAACCACCTCTGGATCAACGAAGGCAACGGGGCCTTCGCCGACGAAGCGCCGCAGCGCGGCGTCGCCGTGAACGCCATGGGCATGGCCGAAGCCAGTATGGGGATCGCGATCGGCGACATTGGCAACGACGGCTCGATCGACCTGTTCCTGACCCACATTCTCGAGGAAACGAACACTCTCTATCGCACCACGGGAGAGAGCTTCCGGGACGCGACGTTTCAGTCCGGCGTCGGCCCCCCGAGCCTCCCCTACACGGGGTTCGGCACCGGGTTTCTGGACGCCGACCACGACGGGGATCTCGACCTCGCAATCACCAACGGAGGCGTGTTCCCCTCACGTAACGCGCCCCTCGGAGATCCTCCAGGTTTTTGGGATCCGTACGCCGAACCCGACATGCTGTTCGAGAACACGGGCGATGGTCGCTTCCGCGACGTCTCCGATCGTGCTCCCGATTTGACGACGCCGAGGCGGGTCGGCCGCGGACTCGCGCTCGGCGACCTGGACGGAGACGGCGACCTCGACATGGTCGTGACCAGTATTGATGCTCCGGCACGCGTGTTCGAGAACCGCGCCGCGGCGGGGGGCTGGATACTCGCACGGACGTACGACCCCCAACGGCGGCGCGACGTGGAGGGCGCAGCGGTGTATGCCACGCTGCCGGATGGCCTGATACTCCTCCGGCTCGCGACACCGGCCTTCAGCTTCCTGGTGAGCAACGACCCGCGCGCACATTTTGGCCTCGGCACAGCCGATCGCGTCGAGCGGTTTCGTGTCGTCTGGCCCGACGGAGCCTCGGAGATATTTCCGGGATCGGACGTGAACCACGAGGTCCGCCTCGACCGGGGCCTCGGTCAACCGACGGACCGCTGACATGATGCACTT
>JBDHIW010000212.1:1077-4859 GCA_039587215.1 Gemmatimonadota bacterium
TCCGCCCGCCGGTGGCGGAAGCCGCTGCGAGCGGCGTCCGTCGCGGCACTCCTGGCCCTCTCCGCCGCCTGCGAGCGCCCGGTCGACTTGCCGGATGTCCCCGTCGCCGATACCGCGGGCGTCGAGCCGCAGGTCGCGGAGGCGTTGGAGACGGCACGCGAGCACGTGCTCACCAACCTCCAGGACGGCGAAGCGTGGGGCACATACGGCATGACCCTGGACATCCACACGTTCGAAACCGAGGCCACGCTCGCGTACGAAGCGGCGGCGGCGCTCGATGCGGACGATTTTCGCTGGACGTACTTTGCCGCGGTCATGCACGACCGGCTGCGACGACCCGACGCCGAGGAGTGGCTGCGACGCGCCGTCCATCTACGTCGAGACTACCCGCCACTGCTGCGGCGCTTCGCGGATCTCATGCTGGAGGAGGGTGCGCTGGATTCAGCGGAGGCCTACTACCGGCAAACCACCCTGTTCGCGCCGTCTTTCCCCCACCCATACGTCGGCCTCGCGCGGGTGGCGATGCTCCAGGGCGATGTCGAGCGCGCCCAGGAGCAGGCACTCCGTGGACTCGATCTCAACGTGATGCACGCTGAACTCCACCTCGTGCTCGCGGAGATCCACCGGCAGCTGGGCAACGACAGCGCCGCCGAGGCATCGCGGACGATCGGTGAGCAATTGCAGCTGAGACAACCGCTTCCGGACCCCGTGGCCGGCGAGCTCGTGGCCAAAGGAGTGAGTTCCTACGTCGCGATGACGCGGGGCAACGTCTACATGTCGAATAATCAGCTGCCCCGTGCGCTCACCGAGTTCCAACGGGCCGCGGAGATCCGACCCGACGCCGACGCACTTGCCGCACTCGCAACGGTGGAGCGGCGCATGGGCCTTTTCCCGAGCGCAGAGACGCATTTCAAGGAGGCGCTGGAGCTGGCTCCCGACGACAAGCAGGCACTCCTGGGGCTGATCACCGTCCTGATTCAGTCGGGGGACACCGCGGAGGCCAACACCTATCTCCGGCGTGCCCGCGCTGCCCATCCAGACGCGCCTGAAGTCGAGATGACCCTCGCGACGATCGCGCTCGAGGGGGGGCAGTGGCAGACCGGCCTGCGACACCTGCGGGCAGCACAGGCGAAGGCGCCCGATGACTACCGGGTACTCCAGCAACTGGCGACGCTGTACTTTCGCGCCCCGGACCCGAGGGTGCGCTCCCTCGACGACGCGCAACGAACCGCCGAGCGCGTGAATCACCTTCTCGCTGAACGGGACATCCCGACCCTGACAACCCTTGCGGAGATGCGCCTCGAGCGTGAAGACCGCGACGGTGCTATCAACCTGCTCCTGCGCGCGCGTCGCCTCGCCCTGATTCGCGACGATCAGCAGATGGCGCGCCGAATTGAGCAGGTGCTCAACCGCGTCGGTCCGCCGTGACGTCCGTCAGCGACTGAGCGGCAGCCTGGCTCGCTCGAGCTCGACCGGCTCGGCGCCCTCCCGGACGAAGTAGACACGATCCAGCTCCAGGCCATCGAACCGGTCGATCCGGCCACTGGTGGGCCAAGCGAGCTCGACGGCGTGTAGCGCCGCGGCGCTGCCCAGGCCCACTTCCACCTGGAGACTGCTGGCACCGAAGCTGGCGCCGCTGCCGACCACGCGGTGCAGGGTGCGGTCGGCGCCGCTCGTGTCCGTCACCGAGACCGCGACACGCACGCCGAGCGCCGCGCGGTTCGTCTCGACACCTTCGAGCACGAGCGTGATCCATCGGTGGCCGTGACCCGGGTTCTCCCACAGCACGTTGCGGCCGCGGTCGCCCTCGAACGCGCCGCCCAGCACGTGGTAGACGTCCTGGTCACCGTCGTGGTCGAGGTCCCCGAACGCGACACCGTGCCCCTTCTGGACGTGACCGAACCCCGTACCGGTCACCTCCTGGAGGCGGACGCCGCCGTCGTTTCGGAACATGCGGTTGGGCACGATCGCCCGGATGTCGGGATCGCCCGTGCCGGCGTACAGGTCGAGATACCCGTCATTGTCGAGGTCGCCGAAGTTGGACCCCATGGCGAACATGATCCGGTCCGCGCGCGCCGCGGTCGTGACGTCCGCGAACGTGCCGTCGCCGCGATTGCGGTACAGCCGCGGCAGTTCCGCCTGGTGGGGGAGTCCCAGATACTCCGACGCAATGTCGTCCAGCGACGCCAGGCGGCCGGCCACGAACAGGTCGAGCCACCCGTCGTTGTCGAAGTCCCAGAACCACGCGGGGAAACTCTCGAGCGGCTCCGCGACGCCCGCCCGGTCCGTAACGTCCTCGAACCCCCAACTCCCGTTCACTTCGCGTCCGAGATTGCGGAAGAGCACGTTCGGCTCGCCGAGGCGGGAGACGTACAGGTCCAGCCACCCGTCGTTGTCCACGTCGCCCCACGCAACCGCCTTCACGAACCCAATCACGCCGACGCCGCTCCGGCGAGCGATATCGGTGAACGTTCCGTCCCGATTGTTCCGGAAGAGCTGAGAGGGCCGCGAGCGTTCGTCGGGCCGCGTCTCGTTCCCGATGTAGAGGTCGAGCCATCCGTCGTGGTCGAAGTCCCCCCAGGCCGCCGTCTGGGTCGGGTGCATCGGCTCGAGCAGCCCCGCCGCCTCCGTCACGTCGTCGAACGTGCCGTCGCCGTTGTTGCGGAGCAGCGAGTTGGGGTGCCCCACGGCGAGCCAGCCGCCGCGCAGCACGAACACGTCGAGCCAGCCGTCGTTGTTGTAGTCAGCCTGCACGAGGTTGATCCCGCCGACGAGGCCGGTCAGTCCGGCGTCAGCCGTGCGGTCCCGCCAGGTGCCGTCTCCCGCGTTCTCGAAGAACCGCATTTGATCGCCGACGCCCCGGGACGACACCATGATGTCGAGCAGACCGTCTCCCGACAGATCGTCCATCACGACGCCGCCCGCCAACCCCGCGACGTCCAGCCCGAGCTCCGGTGCACGATTGGGGAACTCACCAATATCGAACTCGGGCGCGAGCGTTTCAGGCGCGACTCGCCAGACGGCGGGCACCCCATCCGGATACGTGCCGTGCATCATGAACGCCACGTTGAGGAGCCATTGCATGCCGGGCGCGGTGCCGCGCTCCGTCAGAACGGCCTCGTACTCCCGAATCGCCGCCTGCAGCGCTTCCCCGTCCGGGTGCACCCCGGCGGGGCCGATCGGAACCGCACACCGCTCGGACGCAAACGTCCCGACGCAGCCCTCCTGCTCCGCCTGCTTGAGGTACGACGTGGCGAGGAGCTCGCGCACGGCGAGGACGAACTCGGGCGGCACGTCCTCCCGGTGAGCATCCGCCTCCTCGAGAACCGCCAGGAATTCCGCCTGGGCGTCGGCGAATCGGCCGCCCCGCATCAACTCGCGGGCATAACTCTGTCGGTGGAGCAGCCGGCCGCGCAGGTCAGGCGCCTCCGGCCGCCGCTCCAGATGGTCGATCCGCGCCGCGTTGGCGTAGATGTCGCGCTCGGGGACGATCTCCGTCGCGACCCGCTGAAGCCGCTGGGCCATCTGAGCGGTGCCTTCCCCGACGTACGCGGGTTCCGACGCACACGCGACGGCCGTCGCGCACACGGCACTCCCCGCCAGTCGTGAGATCGCGTTCCGCAGGGGCATGACACACCACCGAGGCCGAGGTTGCAGATGGTCCTGATCCTGCTGGGCAAGGCCGTAGGCGGAGCCGCGGACGCGGCCCCGCCTGCGCGCGAGATCACCGCCGCTCGAACATCTCGTCGACGGGAATGATCGTGATGTCGGACGCGTCGACC
>JBDHIW010000030.1:0-19441 GCA_039587215.1 Gemmatimonadota bacterium
CTGCGACACGGTCACGTCGTCCTTCGGCTGGATCAGCAGGCCCATCCACCCCCATCCGTAGTTCATGTGCTTCTTGAAGGTCGTGTGGGGGATGAAGACCCGCGGGCTGTTGCCCTCCCCGAAGATGTCGGGAGGGGGATTGAAGACGCCGATGACCTCGAACGGGACGTTGTTGATCTTGATCCGCTTCCCGATGGGGTCGAGGTTCGTGAACAACTCCTCGGCGATGCGCGAGTTGACGACCGCCTTCCGCGCGCTCGCGTGGTACTCGAGGTTCGTGAACGATCGGCCGGGGAAAATGTCTCCGCCGCCGACCTCGGTCCACTGCACCCCCCGACCCTGAATGCTGGTCTGCGAGAGTTCGCGCCCCCCGTAACTGAGCGGGCCGCCGGTTCCCTCGTCTTCGACCACGAAGGCGACGGACGAAAGTCCGCGAATGCGCTCGCCTTCTTCGATGCTGATGGGCGGCTTGCGCCGCCACGGACTCCGCTCGTCGGAGCCGTCGGAAATCTGGATGCCGCCTTGGAAGTGCCGCACGACGAAGAACGTGCGGGGGCCCAACTGGTTGAAGATGTCTTCCACGCCACGGTTGATCCCGGTGATCATCGAGCCGATGACCATGACGACCATCACGCCGATCGCGACACCGAGAATCGTCAGCGCGGCGCGCGCTTTGTTGGCGTTGATGGACGAGAGCGCGATGCCGACGCCTTCATTGAGGGAGGAGAAGATCATGGTCGTCTACTCCGAGCGCATGGCGACGACAGGGTCAAGCCGGGCGGCGCGACTGGCCGGATACAGCCCGGCCGCGATGCCGACACCGGCTCCGAGTAAGACGCCGACCACCATCGACCAGGGGGCCACGCGCGCCGGCAGGAACGTCGTCGCCTGCACGATGCCGGCGGCACCGAGCCCCGTGCCGATGCCGATGGCGGCACCGACGATGGCCAAGGTGGCGGACTCCACGAGGAACTGCCGCAGGATGTCGCGGCGGCGCGCACCCAGCGACTTGCGGATACCGATCTCGCGGGTTCGCTCCGATACGGACATCAGCATGATGTTCATGATCACGATGCCGCCTACGACGAGCGAGATGCTCACCAGGCCCGGCAGCGCCATCATCAGGACGCGGTTGATGTTGTCCCAGAAATCCAGGACGGCGTCTGCTGTCTCGAGCGCGAACGGTCCGTCTTCGCTGGGCCGGACGTGCCGGCGGGTGCGCATCACGGCCTCCGCCTCGCCCATCGCGACGTCCAAGTCTTCGAGGGTCCGCGTCTTCACGACAAGCGCGTCGATGACGCGCGGCGGGTTCACGAACCGCTTGACCGGCGAGATGGCCGGCGCGACGACGAACTTGTCGAGGGACAGACCGAAAAGATTCCCCTGTGACTCGACGATCCCGATGACGCGATACGGCATGCCGCGGATCTTCACCGACCGGCCGAGGGGGTCGGCCCCGCGGAACAGTCGCTCGGCTAGTTCCTGCCCGAGTACGGCAACGGGCTGACCCGCGCGTGCTTCCTGCTGGCTGAACGGGCGGCCCTGCGCGAACTCCCACTCCTTGACCCGGAAGTAGTCCTCGGTCGCACCGGTGACCTCCACGTCCCGTACCTCGAGCCCCTCGTACTCGACGGCGGCGCGGGCCGAAGACTCCCACGCCGCCACGAACGGCACCGAAATCGCCGCCGTCACGGCGCGGGCGTCCTCGTAGCTGATGCGCGGGCGCCGCCGCCACTCGCGCCAGGTTTCCCGGGTGATGTTGCCGGCCTGGAAACCGGGGTACCGGCGCATGTGAAAGGTGTTCACGCCCAGGAGCTGCCCGGCGAACCGGTCGGTCATGTAGCTGTTCATGCCCTCGACGATCGACACGACCGCGATCAAGAAGGTGACCCCGATGAAGACGCCGATCACGGCGAACGAACTTTTCATCTTGTGATTCCAGATCACCTGGAGCGCAAGTCGAATCGCTTCGCGGAACGGCATGGGTCAGGCAGCGTCCTGCACGGTGTCACTGTGGACGAATCCGTCGAGCAGCGTGACGACGCGGCGGGCATGCTCGGCGATGTGAGGTTTCCCGTGGGCTCGTCGGCAAGCAGGATGCTCGGATCGTTCACGAGGGCCCGCGCGATGGCGACGCGCTGCCGCTGCCCGCCCGACAGTTCGCTGGGCCGGTGGTGCATACGATCGGCCAGCCCGACCCGCTCGAGCGCCCGCGAGGCCTTGGCCCGGCGTTCCCGCCCCGGGATACCCGCGTAGACCAGAGGGAGTTCGACGTTGTGCAGTGCGCTCGCCCGCGGCAGCAGGTTGAACGTCTGGAAGACGAACCCGATTTCACGGTTGCGCACACGTGCCAGCTCGTCGTCGCCCATGCGCGAGACCTCGATGCCGTTGAGCCAATACTCCCCGGCGGTGGGTGTGTCGAGGCATCCGATGAGGTTCATGAGAGTCGACTTGCCCGATCCCGACGGTCCCATGATCGCCACGTAGTCGTTTCGGTCGATAGCAAGATCGACGGTGCGAAGGGCATGCACCGTCTCCGCGCCCATGCGATATTCGCGCGTCAGCTCCCGTACTCTGATGACTGGTCCGTCGGTCATGACGAAGTCTCCGTCGTATCGACTCGGTTGGAGGCCCGCACCGTCGATCCTTCCCGCAGATCGCGGATGGTCTGATACGGACCGGCGACGATGGAGTCGCCCTCGGTCAAACCTTCCAGAATCTCGAAGTATTCTTCACCCGCGATGCCGACCCGGACGGGACGGAACTTCGCCTCGCCGCTCTCGACCACGAACACGCCCTCGACTTCTTCTTCGGCTTCCGTCGTGTCCTGCGGGTTCGTCTCGGTGGAGATGGGGGTGTGCTCGCGCACGGTGAGTGCGATGATCGGCAGGCTCAGGGCGCTGTCCCGTGTGGCGGTCACGATGCGGGCCGTGGCCGACAGGTCCGGACGGATGTCCGTCGGTGGATTGTCGAGCGTGACCTCGACGTCATAGTCCACCGCCTGGTTGGTGCCGGACCCGGCTGCCGCCGTCCGTACGGCGCTCTTGGACACCTTGGTCACGCGCCCCGTGAAGGTGGAATCGGGAAACGCGTCGATCGTGATCTCGGTCGAGTCACCGAGGTGGAGCCGCACGACATCCGTCTCGTCGACTTTCACGTTCACTTGGATGACCGACAGGTCGCTGATGGTCATCAAGAGACCGGTCTCGCGTGAGAACGTCCCGGGCACCGCGACCTCGCCCTCCTCGACGGCCAGGCGGGTCACCTCGCCGGACATGGGCGCACGCAGCACCGTCTTCGCCAGCTGCTCGCGCGCCTGGGTCAGCGACGCGCGCGACTGCTCGACCTGATACCGCGCCGATGTGGCGATGGCCTCGGAGACTTCGAACTGCGTCTGTGCCTGCTCGAGCTGTTCGTCCGAGACGAGGTTCGCATCCTGTTCGCGGAGCGCGGTGGCGCGCTCGAGCGCACGACGCGCCTGATCGCGATTCGCACGCGACTGGAGCGCCGACGCTTCGGCCGAGGCGAGTGCCGCCTGGGCCCGCGCCACGTTCGCCTCGTACTCGGACGGATCGATCCGGAGCACGAGATCGCCTCGCTGGACCCAATCGCCTTCCTCTACGGGGATGGCGATGATCCGACCGGTGATGTCCGAGCTGACGTCGACGGACGTCTGCGGTTCGATCTGCCCGCTCGCGGTCACCGTCGACACCAAGGCTCGCCGTTCGACGGACTCGATCCGCACGGATTCGGCGCGGTCACCGCCCTTGGCGGCGTTCAGGGAGACGATCGCCACGATGGCGACGCCGATGCCTCCGAAAACCAGAATCTTGTTTCGTCGTGTCATCTGGTGGTCATTCCTCTAGCGGAGTGGGCGACCGACAGCGGCCTCGAGGGTCGCGATTGCCCGATGATAGGTGTAGACGGCGTTGATGTAGTCGGCTTCGGCTTGCTCGGCCGCGACTTGGGCGTCGAGAAGCTCGAAGAACGTCCCCGATCCGACCCGGTACCGCTCGGTCGCGAGGCGAAGCTGCTCCTGCGCGGCGACCCGGTTCTCTTCCTGAATTCTAATGGCTTCGTAGGCGGCGCGGAGGGCGTAATACGCCTGACTCACGTCCGTGCGTACCTGAAGCTCGCGAGCCCGCACCGCTTCCATCGCGTCGTCGGTTTGCGCGGACGCCTGGGCGATCTCGGCGGGCCGACTGAACTGCGTGAAGAGCGGCAGCGACACGCCCAGGGACGCCTGGAACGGCTGGGACGTGAAGCTGAAGGGGAAGACGCTGTTGGAGGTGCGAATCGCCTGCTCGGCGTCGGGTGTGAATCCGAGCAGCGAACAGTTCTGCGGCGTCGATCCCGCATTGAGGTAGTTCTGGTTGAGGAACTCGCACTCTGCGATCGCCGCGGTCGCACCGGCCTGCGCCTGCTGGATCAGCACATCGGTATTCGTGAACTGCTGCGTGAATCCGGACCACCCCGCCGAGAACTGCAGCGACGGCAGCCACGAAGACTTGGATGCGCGCTCGGTGGCGCGCGCCGACGCGGCTTGGGCGCGGAGGACCGACAGGTCGGGATTGGTGGAGGCGGCCTCACCCAGCAGGTTGCTCAGCTCCCACCCCGGCTGGGCGATCGGGAACGTGTCGGTCAGCGTGACGGCGGCCGGATTGTCGGGCGCCGGCAGGCCCATGAACTGGAACAGGCGCAGTTTCTCGACGGTCACGGCGTGGTCCGCCTGAAGCAGAGCGACCTCGGACTGGCCTCGCGCCACCTGTGCCTGCCGCACGTCGAGGAGCGTGTTCTGTCCGACGTCGAAGCGCGCCTGTGCCAGCCGCAAGAACTCTTCGTTCCGCTCGAGTTGCCGCCGCGCGAGGTCGAACTGGGCTCCCGCCTGCAGCACGGCGAGATATTGCTGCGTGATGGAACTCTCGAGGTTCACTTCTGCACCCTCGATCGCCGCGTCGGCCGCCCGCAACCGCGCGGAGGCCACTCCGGGCTGCATCAGCGTGCGTCCGGAGAACTGCATCGACAGGCCAAGGCTGTACGAGGATCCGATCGTGGCGGACGTCTGATTGAACTCCGCTGTCAGAAACCGCTGACGCCCGGCGCCGCGGTAGTTCAGGCCGCCCGACAGCGTGAACTGCGGCAGAAACGCACCGTACGCACTCCGCACCCCCCACGCGGCCGGAGAGCGATCGTTCCGCGTCTGCCGGAGTGCCGGATTGAAGTCCACCGCGAGCTCGATCGCGTCGCGAAGGCTCAGCGACGTCGGGACCGGGGGCGTGATACTCTGTGCCTGCAGGACTGCGGGAGCCAGGACGAGGGCCAGGGTGCATGCGATCCGATGAGACATGATTGCCCTTATAGCGTGTCGGTTGGCGGTTTGAGGTCTGAGTGCGCTACGTCCCTGGACGGGCACAAGTTTCAGGTCGTGACAGTTTCCCCCCCGACCGGACGAGGGCTCAGGCCGGAGCAGAGATGTGGTGAAGCAATCTAAACTGTTTGTGTTATTGAGGTTACGGCTCTGCACCGGCTCGGCGGACCGTCACGCCCGCACGTGGAAACTCCACCTGCCAGATCCGACCGGCGTCGTCGGTGACGATGACCCGCTCCAGGCTTCCCTCACCGAGCCGGATCACCCGCCGGCCGCGCCCGTCTCGGCCGCCGGACACCACCGGCGCGGTCTGGCGGTCCCCCCCGGGGCCGATGAGACCGGCGGCGGCCTCGTCCGGCAGGCGCCCGACCAGCATGAGGGGCGCCACCGAGAGTGAGTCGACGAGCAGGACGGGGTCCCTGGCCGGGAACTCGCGGGTCGCCTCACCAGCTGCAGTGATCATCCGCAGGGTCAACCGGTGCTCCAACACGCTCACGAGGGTACTCCGCTCGTCGCCTCCACGGACGGCCACCTGTGCAGATTGGAGCCTGAAGTCGGGCCCGAACTCGAGCGCGGTCGCAGCGTACGTCACTGGACGTGCTGGGGGGAATGCGGCATCCGAGGTCACGATCACGCCGGCCGCGCCACCCCGATCCCGGATAGTGACGCGCTCCCGACCGATCAGCGTGGTTCCGCGGTAGTAGTCGAACGTGACGTCCTCGTTCGGGCCATCCTGCGCGGGCGTGCCGGACCCGATCGCTGCGGCGAGGACGGCAAGGAAACGGAGAACCGGTGTCACGATCGACTCCCATCTTGCTCGGGCTCGAAGACCCGTTGGGCGATTCGGTCGTAGATGGCGCGGTACAGCTCCGCGCCCTGCTGCGCGGAGGCGAGCGACGGGCTTCCCACCGATCCGGGACTCCCCTTCGGAATGGCGTTTCGGGCCCCACGGGCGTATCGGTGTGCGCCGCGCCGTCCGACGGCGAAGTCCTGCGCGCGGTCGATGTCGACCAGCGACTCGTCTAGGTAGAGCAACAGTGACGTGTCGATCTCGCCGCCGTGGATCGGCGTGCCCGCGCTCGCCGCGATGTGTTCGAGCGGCAGGCTGAAGACGTCGACGACCTGAACGCGCGCGGAGCGGGTGCGCGCGGCACTCAGGGCCTCGTGGTGCGGGTCCTGGCCGTGGGCGGTGAGGATGATGAACTCGCGGACGCCCCCGAGCTCCCATGCGCCGACCAGGTCGTTGAGCATGCGGTGCAGCGTCTTGCGACGGACGGACGCGGCGCCGGCAAAGGCGAGCCGAGTTGCCGCGTTCACGCCATATTCAAGGGTCGGCGCCCGCAGGACACGGTAGGCGGCAGACAGGTCGTCCGCGAGCCGTTCGACAATCAGTGTGTCGCAGCCCAGCGGGAGGTGGGGGCCGTGCTGCTCCGTCGTGCCGATCGGCACGATGAGCCTCGGGTCGCGACGCAGGTGCATCGATACCACGTTGGGGGTGAGACGCTTGATGGAAAGCGGCGCGTGAGCCGGGCCCGTGTCCGGCTGACTCACTGGGAACTCGCGGTCGTGGCGGGCGGGTTGGCCGCCGCCGCGTGGCTGCGGTCGCCGGGCATCGCCTGGGCGGCTGTCGCGTGCGTCGCGGCCCTGGCGGCGCTCGTCACGGCGCTCGCCGTCCGCAAGCCGGTGCACCTCGCGGCGGCGGCGGCCATCGTGGTTGCAG
Source organism: Gemmatimonadota bacterium (assembly GCA_039587215.1). Taxonomy (GTDB): domain Bacteria; phylum Gemmatimonadota; class Gemmatimonadetes; order Gemmatimonadales; family GWC2-71-9; genus CAMYLY01. The sequence goes on from JBDHIW010000030.1 coordinate 7,089, forward strand.
CCATCGCGCTGCTCACGGCCTCCGTGCGCGGTCGGGCGGTGGAGGACTCCTGGCCCTCCCTGGTCGACGGGCTGTTGAGCGAGGCCGCCGCGGAGATCGAGGACGATCTCGGCGAGGCGGTGCTCGTCGCCGACCGGCTCGCCGACCGCGGCAGCCGGGCACTCACGGAGGATCGAACGTCGGCGTTCGGGACGCTGGACGCGCTCGAATCGGGCGCGCGAGTCGAGTTCGGCGTCGTGACGCTCGACCGATCGGCCCGTCCGTGGGCTTGGGCCGGCAAGGTGCGTACGGCTCCCGTCCCGACGGACCCCGGCGATCCCACGTTGATTACGCGCATTACTCCATTCTATGTCGTGCTGGAGGCCTCACGCCAGACGCCATCCGGGTGGGCGTTCGGTCAGGTACTCCTCCAGGCCGACAGCGCGGTCCCCGACCGGGAGGCGTCCGTGGCGCGGCGTTTCCAGCGTCGAACGGGCGTCGCGGCCGAGTTCTTCCCGGCCGGGGCGGACGTCGCAGGGATGGGAGGTGCCGTTTTCGACTACTGCCGGCCGGCATGCACCGACGTCGAGGGCGGGAAGGCGCCAGACACGCTGCTCACGATACGACTCCTGCCGCCGTCCCAGGGCGCGGCGAGACTGGAGCTGGAACGGCTCGGAGGGACGTGGGGAGCGGTGCTCACCTTGGTGGCCTTTGGCTTCTTGCTGGTGGCGGGTCTGGGGATCGCGCGGTGGGTCGCGATCATCGGCGCGGCGAGTCTGCTGGTGTTCACGCCGGCAGGAAGTCTCATCGGCCTCGAGGCGCTCTTCTCGCCGGCGAACTTCTATCTCGGCGCGCTCGGACCGTTCACGTCGTCGGCGGGTGCGCTCCTGCTGAGCGGCGTGCTCGTCGTGACGGTGTTGGCGCTGGCCCCGCGGCGACCGGAGCAGCGGTTCGCGACGTTGGGCCGCGTGGCGTTCGTCCTCGCGGTTCCGGTTCCGTTCGTTCTCTGGTGGCTCGTGCAGGGTGCGACGCCGCAGTCCACGGGAACGGGCGAGCTTCAGTGGCTGAGCTGGCAGCTGCCGATTGCGCTGAGCGGCGTGGCGCTCGGACTCATCGTGCTGATCGCGCGTCCGGTTCCGGCCCAGGTCCGCGGGCGGGTGCCGGCCGGGGTGCTCACCACGCTGGCTGCGATCGGCGTCGGGTACGTCCTGTGGGACCCCACTGTCGGATGGCCGTGGTGGTATGGACTCGTCTGGATTCCACCGCTCGTTCTGGGTGCGCAGGCGCCGTCGCCGATGCGCGGATTGCTGGAACTCACCGTGGTCGCCGGCGCGGCGGCGGCGCTCTTGACCTGGAATGCGGATGTGCGGGGAAGGCTGCTCCTGGCGCAACGCGATACGGATCGTCTGCTGGAAGGCGATCCAGTGGCGATCGGACTCCTGGAGCGGTTCGGCGAGGACATTGTCAGCGCCACGTTCCCGGAATCCGAGGCGGAGCTGTACGCGCGTTGGCGCCGGTCCCCGCTGAGCCGCGACGACTATCCCGCCGCGCTCGCCGCGTGGTCGCCGGGAGGCACCGAGGTCGCCTCGGTCGAGTTGGCGGCGCTCGACGTGTCGCCGGGGCCAATTCGGCTTGCCGCGGGGGCCGCTCGGGAAGCGGGACGCGCGGTTCTCGTGCCGCAGGAGGTGGAGAACGGCGTACGATACCTCCTCGCTGCGCCGTTCGAGGACGGCGCGGTCGTCACGGTCATCGTCGGCCCTCGATCGCGCCTCATTGCGCCCGTGCTCGAGGCGCGGTTTCTGCGCGGGCAGCGTCGACTCGACGACCCGTACGAGATGTCCCTCGGTGAACTCGTGCCCGACGATGCCCAGAGACCGCGCGGGGTGACGTGGGCGCGGGACCGCGCGCAGGTCCGCGGCATCCGGGTGCTCGATCTCGCCGGCGGGGCGAGACATCTGCACATCGAGGTCCCGCTTCGCGGTGCCCCGCAACTCGCGATCCGCGGCGTGCTGGTCGTCCTGCTCAACATGATGGTCGTGGGCGTGATCGTGGTGATTGCCGCCGGCGCACGGCGGGGGTTCGGGGTGCCGAACGTCTTCCGCGACTTCACACGTTTGCGGGCGTACCGCACACGGCTGGCGATCGCGTTGGCCGCGTTCTTCGTCATCCCCGCGCTCGGGTTCACCGTGTGGTCGGTCACGCGTATCCGGGTCAACGCCGATCGGTCGAGGGATCTGCTCATTCAGCAGACGCTTCGTGACGCCTCCGGCGCCGCGGGACGGCTCGGGGCGGGCGCGTCGGGCAGCATCGAGGACGAACTGTCGGCGCTGTCGGATGAGTTGGGCGCCGATCTGTTCCGGTACCAGGACGGGATGCTGGAAGCCGCGAGCACCCCGGTGCTCGAACAGCTCGGCCTCGTGGATCCGTACCTCCCGCCGAGGGTGTTCGCGCGGCTCCTGCGCGACGACCTCATGGAACTGAACACCGACGCCGTGATCGGCGGGCAGCGGACGCGTGTGGGCTACCGCGCGCTCGGAGCGGGCGGACCCGGGGGAGCCATTCTCGCGGCCCCGCGACTCGTCGACGTGAGCGACATCGTGCGCGAGCAGGAGGACCTCGTGCTCAGCGTGCTTCTTGCCGCCCTCCTCGGACTCGCATCGGCCGGCGGACTCGCCGTCGTGGCTGCCAGGTCACTGGCTCGCCCGGTTCAGGCGCTGCGCACCGCGGCCCTCGCGGTCGGTCGCGGAGAACCGTTGTCGCCGTTCCTCGATGACGTGCCGGCCGAATTCGTGCCGGTCGTGGACGCGTTCGAGCGAATGGTCTCGGACATCGACCGGAGCCAGACGGCGCTCGAGGCGGCCCGTCGCCGGATGGCGACCGTACTCGCCAACGTCGCCACCGGGGTGGTGGCCCTGAACCCGGATCTCCGCGTCACGGTCGCCAATCCACGGGCCGCGGAGCTGCTCGGGCAGTCGCTCCCGGCGGGGCAGCACATCACGGACGTGGGCGCGGCCCGGTGGGCACCCGTCTGGGACTGGACCGCGGGACGCATGGAGCGCGAAGAGGAGATGGCGACGGAGGAGTTCACGATCGGGGAGCGCCGGATTCGGGCGCAGGTCGCAGCGCTCCACACGAGCGAGGGGGGATGCGTCCTGGCGATCGACGACATCACGGACCTGGCCCGTGCCGTCCGGGTGCTGGCGTGGGGCGAGCTCGCGCAACAGATCGCGCACGAGATCAAGAACCCGCTCACGCCGATTCGGCTGGGCATTCAGCATCTGCAGCGCGCCCGGCGAGACGGTCGGGCCGATTTCGACCATACGCTCGAGCGAACGAGCCAGCAGATTCTGGCCGAGATCGAACGGCTCGACGCCATTGCCCGCGCGTTTGCCCGGTTCGGGGCCCCGCCGGCCGAAGCCGAGCCGCTGGCCGAGACGGATCTCGGGCGCGTCGCCAAGGATACCGCGGATCTGTACCGCTTCGAGGAGGGGTCGGTCGTGCGCCTCGACCGCGCTCCCCGCGTGATCGGCCTGGCGCGCGCCGACGAGGCGAAAGAGGTCCTGATCAACCTGATCGAGAACGCCCGCGATGCGGGTGCCACGGAGATCGTCCTGTCGGTCGACGCGGCGGGACAGCGCTCCAGGATGACCGTGCAGGACAACGGGCGGGGGATCACGGCGGAGCATCTCGTGCGGGTGTTCGAACCGCAGTTCTCCACCACCAGCAGCGGGACGGGGTTGGGGCTGGCGATCTGCCGACGCCTCGTGGAGGGCTGGGGGGGGGGCGATTGCGGTGGAGAGCGAGCCCGGCGCGGGCACGAAGGTCGTGATCGAGACGCCCACGACGTCCTGACGGTCGCGACGGGCGGTCGTCAGCTCAGGGCCGGCGGCACTCCCTCGGGCGTGGGGCTGAGGAGCCTCGGGTCCAGATCAGGATCACCCCGCTGTAGAGCTGCCCCACGATCGACGGGCGGAACTCCGCTGCCGCGCGGGTCCCGCGTCGGACCTCGACGCACTCGACGTCACCCGAGTCCACATAGAACGTGAAGGGCGGCTTCACGACGGTACCGTCCAGCACGTACAGCACGTCGTCGAACGAGCCGCGCACCGAAAGCCGAGGGGTGCGGCCCGGGCGGCCAACACTACGGATGCTGGCGACGACTCCTTGGAGTACTTCGACAATGTCGCCGCGCGCCGGGAGATCCTCGGGGGTAATGATGCGGGAGCCGAAGGCCCACTGCTTTTCGTCGGGGGCTTCACCGATGACTTCGACGGGGTCGAGCTGGATCTGCAGCGGCGCCAGCTTGAAGTTGACCGTTGTGGTCTCTGACGGTTTGAGCGTGTAGTACGGCGTGGTGATCGGATGGAATCCGATTCCCTGAGCAATCACCTTGACCAGGCCGGGGGGCACGCCATCGATGACGTAGCGGCCATCGGCGTCCGTCCGGACCCAGAGTTCCGACCCGACGACCGTGACCCGGACGTCTGCTACGGGCCCGCCGGTGACCGCGTCGAGCACTGCGCCCGCGATGGCGGCCTCCTGCGCGTTGGCTGCGGCGCCCCAGGCCATGAGGGCCGCCGTGAGCAGCCCCGCCTTCGATTGTGTGCGTAAGTGCATGTCGCTCCAGGTACTTCGCCGGTCTCCGGCCAATATAGGTGCGTGGTCCGAACCGCAGCAACTGAGAATGCGCACCCCGTCGCACGTATTTACCCCCGCCCGTGCGGCGACGTTCCCGCGGTCTTGGGAGTTGCGCGGCGGGAACTTGGTCCCAAGTTGTCGTGTTCAATCGTGGAACTCGCTCTGGAGCCCGCATGCTGATCCGACGGCCGCCGGCCATCCGTACTTCTGAGATCACCGACGAAGGCGTCTACCTCGACCGCCGGCAGTTCATGGGTGTCGGCGCAGGGCTCGCCGCGGCGGTGGCGTTCCCGGGCTGGCGGTGGCAGGACGACGACGAGCTGACGCCGTACGACGACGTCACGACGTACAACAACTTCTACGAGTTCGGGACCGGGAAAGGCGACCCGGTACGGAACGCGCACACCCTCCGCACGCGTCCGTGGACGGTCCGAGTCGAGGGCGAGGCGCACAAACCGGCGGAGTTCGACATCGACGATCTGTGGAGCCGGTTCCCGCCCCAAGAGCGGGTGTACCGGCTGCGCTGCGTCGAGGCCTGGTCCATGGTCATCCCGTGGCTCGGGTTCCCGCTGCGTGATTTGCTGGCGGCGGTCGAGCCCACGTCGGCCGCGCGGTTCGTCGAGTTCACGACGCTGTACGACCCGGAACAGATGCCGGGGCAGCGCCGGCGGGTCCTGCCGTGGCCGTACTACGAGGGCCTCCGGCTGGACGAGGCCATGCATCCCCTCACCCTGATGGCGGTCGGGGTCTACGGCCGGGCGCTTCCCAACCAGAACGGCGCACCCATCCGGTTGGTGGTGCCCTGGAAGTACGGCTTCAAGAGCATCAAGTCGATCGTCCGCATCCGACTGACGCGTGAGCAGCCGCAGGCCACCTGGAACGTGTCCGCCCCGCACGAGTACGGGTTCTACGCGAACGTGAACCCCGAGGTGGACCACCCCCGGTGGAGTCAGAAGCGGGAGCGTCGCCTGGGCGAGTTGTTCAAGCGTCCGACCCTGCCGTTCAACGGGTACGGGGACGAGGTGGCCAGCCTCTACTCGGGGATGGATCTCCGGCGGTTGTACTAGCGGGTCCCATGACGTCGACGCAGTGGGTCCGGCGGGTCGTCAAACCCGCGGCGTTCGTCGCTGCCCTGGTGCCGGCCGTGCTGCTCGTTCGCGACACGTTCACGGGCAACCTCGGGGCCAACCCGGTCGAAGCCCTGACGCACCGCACCGGGTTCTGGGGGCTCACGCTCCTGACGGTGTCGCTGGCGGTGACGCCCCTCCGGCGACTCACCGGCGTGGGTGCCCTGGTGCACCTGCGGCGCATGCTCGGCCTTTTCGCGTTCACCTACGCCGCCCTGCATTTCACCGTCTACGCACTCGACCGGAGCATCTGGTCGGGTGAGGGCTGGGCGATGGGTGCGATCGTGGAGGACGTGGTCGAGCGGCCGTACATCACCGTGGGGTTCGCGGTGTTTCTCATCCTGAGCAGTCTGGCCGTCACATCGACGAACGGCTGGGTCCGTCGCTTGGGCGGACGCCGCTGGCAGGCGCTGCACCGGCTGGTCTACGTCGCGGCATTGGGTGGGGTGCTCCACTTCTTGTGGCTCGTCAAGGCCGACATCCTTCGGCCGGCGATTTTCGGCGCGATCGTCGTGGGCCTGCTGGCCGTCAGACTGCCGCGTCGGAAGCGCCGCTCGGGTCCTCGGCCCGAGGCGACGCCCGGCTAGTCCGGATCGACCGTCCCGACGTACGGCAGCGTGCGGTGCCGCTCCGCGTAGTCCAGTCCGTAGCCCACCACCCAGAGGTCGTCGATGTCGAATCCGACGTAGTCGACGGGGATACCCTTGGCGAGCGCCCCGGGCTTGCGGACGAGTGCGCAGCTGCGCACCGATGCAGGGTGCCTCGTCGCGAGCAGGTCCACGAGGTATGCCAGCGTTTCCCCTGAGTCGACGATGTCCTCGACGATGAGGACGTCGCGTCCGGCGATGCTCTCGCGAAGGTCCATGAGCAGACGGACGCCGCCGCCCACGGCGCCCTCGGGGCCGTAACTCGAGAGTGCCATGAACTCGATGGTATGGGGTGTCCGCAGCTGGCGGGCGAGATCGGCGAGGAGCACGAAGGCGCCCTTCAGAATGCCGATGAGTACGAGTCCGCTCGTGCCGTGAACGTCCTCGTCGATCGCGTGGGCGAGTTCGGTGACGCGTGCCGCGATGCGGTCCGTCGAGATCAGCACCGGCGGTCGGTCCGTCATGCCAGCGGTCCGGCTCCGCGAAACCCGACCGCGTGCGTCGTGTCGTCGGGTGCGCCGACGTTGGTGATGCGCGCCGGCCCGCTGCGGCCGTCTTTCAGTTCGATGCGATAGGTCGCGTCGGTGTCCACATGCACGCCAGGGGGGAGTTCCACGGTGCCGTTCCAATCGTCGTCGGTCGTCCCGTGGGCGATCCAGAACTCGACGTCCGCCGCCAGCGTCGTGTCACCGTTCACGATCTTGCCCGAGATGCACTCCATCCGTCGCTCCTTGCCTCGAGTAGTCTGACGGCCGGTCGTGATCCGGCCGCCGCGTGGCGCACCAAAGTACGGGCGCGACCGCGGGGTCGCTATGGGAGTGGATCGTGGTGCGTGGCGGCCTGCCGCCCGACCGGACCGCCCGGCGCGTCGGCGTCGGGCGACCCGGCAGGGGCCGTGCCTCGAACTGGGCTTGGGTTACTCGCGGGAGCCCGTGGGGGTGACGAACAGCTCGGCGATGTGAATGTCGAGTTGGTGGTTCACCCGCAATCCGACGATGCCGGACGTCTGGATGCCTTCACCCGGGATTCGGGCCACTTCCACGCCGTTGATGAAGAAGGCAATGGCATCCGCTCCGACGTCGACGGCCAGCACGTTCGTCGCTGGATCTTCCGTACCCATCGGAACGATGGCGTCGTGCTTGGTCCAGGGGTGCAGCGTCGGCGTCGATACTCCCTGCCGCTGCTTGATCAGAAAGTGCCCGTCCCCACGAATGAGGAAGTACGTGTACGACTGATCTGGGCCCTGGAGGTCGGCTCCACCGATGAAGAGCCCAAACGCCTCCCGCGGCGCCCCCGGGAAAAGATGGATCGTCGTCTGCACCTGGTAGGTGCCCGACGCGTTCATCGACGGCTCGTACGCGATCACCCTCGGGCCGGTCGTGATGTGCCACCCGGGTTCCATCGTCACGAATGCGACGGCGGAATCTGGCGTTCCGGGTTGGTCGAAGCGCAACTCCCAGCCGGCCGGTCGTTCCTGGCCCGTCAGCATCGCAGGAGCCGCCATGACGGCTAAGAGTGCCCACCGCATTGGTCGTCGCATGTTCGTACCTCGACTCGAATGTCGTACCTCCAGAATAGGGAACCGACCCGCCCGATGCCAGTCCGGTCGGGGGCGTCGGGTGGGGTCAAGCGGCGGGGCCGAGATAGGCGCGCCGGAACTCGTCGTCCTCGCTCGCCCGTGACGGGCGGCCGAGGGCCCGAGTCCTCCCGTCGTGCAGCCACAGCACGTCGTCGGCGACGTCCATCAGCGGATGCACCTCGTGCCCCGAGACGATGATCGCCGCGCCGCCGGATGCAAGCTGCCGTAAGCCCGCGATTACCAGATCGGCGTCAAGGGGCGCCAGGCTTTGAAGCGGCTCGTCGGCCACGAGGCAGCGCGGTCCGCGGGCCATTGCCAACCCGACCTCCGCACGGCGCCGCTCGCCGGTCGAGAAGCTATTGGGGCGCCGGTCGAGCAGGGTCTCCAATCCGAACGTGGTGATTGCATCGTCGATCCGCGCATCCCGCGTCGTGCGGGCGAGAAGGCGGAAGTGCTCCCGCAGAGTGAACCAGGCCGCGAGCAGGCCGCGCTCCGGTATGAAAAAGAGCCCGCCGACCGCGAGCGTGGCGAGACGAGGACGGCGATACCGCTCTCCTCGGTAGATCACGACGCCGGCATCGGCACCCGCCAGGCCGACCGCCACCCGAAGGAGGGTCGTCTTGCCGGCGCCGTTACGACCGAAGATGACCGTCACGGACCCCTCACGTGCCCAGAGACCCGCGGAGTTCAGGACGGTGCGTCGCCGGAAGCGCTTGATGACGGACTCCGCGGCCAGGACCGTACTCACAGCGTGAACGCCGCGATCATCTCGACGAGCAGCGCCGCGGCACCGGCCGCTGCGGCCGGCGCCAGGGACGAGAACCCGAGGTTGGCGAGGAAGATTCCCTCGCGGAGGATGCGCGTGTCGTGCGCGGCGAGGACCGCGACGACCGCGGCCACCGCGATGCCCTGCGGGATGCCGAACGCCACTCCCGCCATCAGCAGGAGTCCGCGCGCCCCGGCCCAGAGGAGGAGGGACCGTGCCGCCAGGGCGAGCGCCCATCGGGGTGGCAGCCCCAGCACGGGCGTTCAGCGACGACTGGAGAGTTTCGCCAGGAGCCTCAGAATCTCCAGGTAGAGCCAGATGAGGGTGACCAGGAGACCGAAGGCCGCATACCACTCCATGTGCTTCGGAGCGCCATGCTCGGCTCCCTGCTCGATGAAGTCGAAGTCCAGCACGAGATTCAGTGCGGCGATCACCACGATCCCCATGCTGATGAGGATGCTGAACGGGCTGGAGGAGTGCAGGAACGACATCTGGACGCCGAACATGCCGAGGACCCACGAGAACATGTACAGCACGAAGATGCCGCCGGTCGCGGCGACGACGCCCAGCTTGAAGTTCTCCGTCGCGCGGATCAGTCCCGACCGATACGCGGCCAGCAGCGCGAACAGCGTGCCGAAGGTCAGCGCTACGGCCTGCATCACGATGCCCGGGAACTGTCGTTCGAGAACCGAGGAGATCCCCCCCAGCAGCACGCCTTCCGCGAGGGCGTAGAGCGGCGTGGTGTACGGCGCGAGGTGCTGCCGGAACACGGTAACCAGCGCGAGGATCAGCCCCACGACGGCGGCTCCGCCGATCCAGAGGCCGAACTGCCGAATCTCGCCCGCCGCCACGCGGTTCCAGGTCCAGGTGGCGGAGAACATCAAGACGAGCAAGAGGATCCCCGTGCGATGAACCGTGCCCATCAAGGTCATCCGGTCTTCGTCGGCAGCGACCGCCAGGCGAGCGAAGGTGGCGTCGTTGAGCGCGGGGTTTGCAGTTCGCATCATCGGACTCCGTCGAGGTGAGTGGGCTCGGTCGTCACTGGGCGACGATCCGCATCAGTTGACCGCACAGCCACGCCCCATACGTCCCGAGGGCATAGCCCAGGACCGCCAACAGCACGCCGACGGGTGCCAGCGTCGGATGGAACGCCGAGGCGACGACCGGCGCCGACGCAGCGCCGCCGACGTTGGCCTGGCTTCCCACGGCGAGATAGAAGGTGGGGGCCCGGATCGCGCGTCCGACCGACAGCAGCAGTATGGCGTGCAGCGCCATCCACACGGCGCCCACGGCGAAGATCCCCGGGCGTTCGAAGACGGCCATCAGATCCATGCCCATGCCGATCGTCGCCACCAGGATGTAGAGCATTGCCGAGCCGAGCGTCGACGCGCCCGCACCCTCGAGCTCGCGGGCACGGGTGAACGAGAGCAGAAGTCCCACGGTCGTGGCGGCGACGATCAGCCAGAAGAACGGACTAGTGAGCGACAGACGCTCGAGGGCGGGCGCGTGCTCCGCCACGAGGGGCGCGATCCAGTCGGCGAACACGTGGCTTGCGCCCATCACGCCGAAGCCCACCGCCGCGATCAACATCACGTCGGTCAGCGTCGGGATCCTCCCGTGCCGCTCGCGGAACTCGCGCACGCGCTGCTTGAGGTCCTCGAGCGCCGTGGTGTCCGCGCCGAGGCCGCGATCGATCTGTTCCGATTCCCCGGCCATGTAGAGGAGGACCGCCATCCACACGGAGGCGATCAGCACGTCGACCGCCACCATCGCGGAGAAGATGTCGTCCCCGACGTCGAAGATCTCCTTCATCGCGGCCTGATTCGCGCTGCCGCCGATCCAGCTGCCGGCGACCGTGGTCAGGCCGCGCCACACGGCGTCGGGACCCTGGCCGCCCACGGTCTCCGGGCTTACGACGGAGATGAGAAGGATCGCGAGCGGTCCGCCCAGGACGATGCCCGTCGTGCCCGTGAGGAACATGATGATGGCCTTGGGGCCCAGTCGCACGATGCCCTTCAGATCGATGGACAGCGTGAGGAGCACCAGCGTGGCGGGCAGCAGGTACCGCGAGGCTACGTAGTACAGGCGCGACTGCTCGGCGTCGACGACCCCGAACGTGTTGTACAGCGACGGAATGAAGTAGCAGAGCAACAGGGCGGGGACGTACTTGTAGAATCGCTTCAGCGTGGGGTGCTCGTGGTGGGATGTGTAGAAGATCGCGCCGAGCGTGATCGCGAGCAGACCGAGCACCGCTGCGTCGTTCGTGAGCAGGGCCGAGGAGGTTTCCATGGAGGCTCCGGGTGGCGTGTGTCGGGACGGAACCTAGCTCTAGCCCCGCCCGCCCGCGAGCCGAGCCGCGTCCGGCGACCGCAGCAGCGTCAGCATGGCCCAGGTGCCCACTACGGGACCCAGGGCCAGCATGCCGAACGCCCATGGCCACCCCACCGCCGCGCGCACGAGGGGCACCAGTTGGATGGAGACCAAGGTGAGGAGGAATCCCATGGCGGTCTGCGTCGTGAGCTGCGTACCCATGTACTCCGGCTCCGCCAGCTCACTGACGCTGGTGCTGAACTGCGCGGAGTCCGCGACGATCGAGAATCCCCACACCAGCGCGATCAGGGTTGCCGCAACGGGATGATACATGCCCACGATCCCGATGCCGGCGGCGCACGTACCGCTGATGACCATGCTGGCAATGGTTGTGCGGCAGCGCCCCCAGCGATCGGCGATCCGGCCGGCGAGCAGGCTGCCGACCCCTCCGACCGCGATGGCGGCGAACCCCGCGGCGGAGGCCAGTGCCGAAGCCCGGACCGGCGCGACGGCGTGGGCGCGATACGTGTCGGAGAGGAACACCGGGATCCACGTCCACATGGCGTAGATCTCCCACATGTGCCCGAGGTATCCGAGATTTGCGAGGCGGAGCCCGCGGGTCCGCATCGCCTGGGTGATCTGCCGCCACGCGAAGCGCGGGGCGGCGGCCCGGTGCGGGCCGAGGTGGCCGACGCTCCACGCGACGATCCCCGCCACGGCGGCGAGCCCCGAGGCCCACAGCATCACGGACGACCACGACTGGATGCCGCCCGATGCCCTGATGAGGTGCGGGGAGGCCGAGCCCACCGTCAGGGCGCCGACCAGCAGACCCAGTCCCAGACCGCGGTCTTCCTTGGTCCAGGTGGCCATGATCTTCATGCCGACGGGATAGACGAGCGCCAAGGCCACGCCGGTACCGATGCGCGCGCCCACCGCGAGCCCGAACGAGAGGTCGAGCAAGGGGATAGCAGCGTTCAGCGCGGCGCCGGACCATGCGCCGATGGCCATGACCTTTCGTGGCGGCCAGACGTCGGGAAGGTTGAGGAGCGCGCTGCCGACCGCGCCCACCACGAATCCCAGCTGCACCGACATGGTGAGCCACGCGCTCTGCGCGGCCGTAATGTCCCAGTGAGCCTCCAGAGCGGGGGCCACGGCCGTTGCCGAGAACCAGAGACTCATCGCGAGCAGCTCGGCCACCGCGAGGAGCGACAAGACGAACCACTTGCCGCGGGTGTCAGACATGAGCGCGGGGACGTCGGGTGCAGGGGAGGAAGGTCACGCTCCAACGTAGGCGCGTGGCGCCGACG
>JBDHIW010000213.1:0-6542 GCA_039587215.1 Gemmatimonadota bacterium
CTCGACGGCCCGATCATGCGGGTGACGGCCCACGATACCCCGCTGCCGTACGCGCCGCCGCTCGAGGATTACGTGCTGCCGCAGACCGACGACATCGTCGCCGCGGCGCGCTGGCTGCTCGCCTACTAGGACGCGAGCGTGTGCCGGGCGCGGCTCTCGAGCCGGGCCCGCAGAACCAGCAGCGCGCGGTGCCGGGAGACGACCCCGCACCAGGCATCCGGGTCCCACGGCGCCCGGGCGCGTCGCGGCAGGAAGCCGGCGAGCCTGAGGTGCCGCGCCGTCCCGGCCTGCAGGACGTGCGCGACCGTACGGCGCCCTTCGGCAGCGCCGACACGCACGAGGATCTCCACCCCATCGGGGCCGGCGACGACGTGGTCGACCGACCACTGCGCGTCGTCGCCCACCGCGCGAACGGCCCGCTCGCAGAATCGAGCGGCCCCGGGTATTTTCAACAGCCGTCGGTGTCGGCGAACGGGCCACACGAGGTGGTACCATTTTGCAGTCGTCGACCATGGGGCGTTGCGTTCCATGACCGACCATGTCCCCGGCGACCCCGACGGACGTACTCGAAACGACGCAGAGACCGTCCGCGATACGCGAGAGCGCCGGACGCGCGAGGAGATCGATCCAGCATGGCCCGAGTCGATGTCATCATGCCCCAGATGGGGGAGTCCATCGCCGAAGGCACGGTGTCGCGGTGGCTCAAGCAGGTGGGCGACCCCGTGAAGCGTGATGAGGCCATTCTCGAGATCTCGACCGACAAGGTCGACGCCGAGATTCCGTCGCCGGCCTCGGGCGTGCTGGCCGAGATCACCGTGACCGAGGGGCAGACGGTCGAGGTGCAGACGGTCGTGGCTGTCATCGAGACCGAGGGCGGCGCTGCCGCGGCGCCCAGCGCGGCGCCGGCGCAGGCATCCCCGGCTCCGGCGCCTGCTCCAGCGGCGCCCGCGCCCACACCCGCACCGCCGCCGGCCCCGGCTGCGTCGGCTCCCGCGCCTGCCCCGACCGAACCCCCGGCCGACGAGTCGTCCGACGAGCGGCTGCGCCGCCGGTCCACGCCGCTCGTCCGGCGGATTGCCGCCGAGCACGACGTGGACATCTCGACGATCGACGGAACGGGGCACGCGGGACGGGTGACCAAGAAGGACATTCTGGCGCACCTCGAGCGGCAACCCGTCGCTGCACCGGCCAGCGCGCCGCCGGCCGGTGCCGCGGGCGCATCGCACGTGTCGCATCCGACGGTCGAGGCGTGGCCGGGCGACACGGTCGAGCCGATGAGCCGTATCCGGAAGCTCACGGCGGACCACATGATCGTGTCGCGCCGAACGTCCGCGCACGTCGTGAGCCTCTACGAAATCGACTACTCGCACATCGCGCGCTTGCGGGCGGCCCACAAGGCCGACTACGCGCAGCGGGGCGGGAAGCTCACCTACCTGGCGTTCATCGTGAAGGTCGTGGCGGATCAGTTGCGCCAGCACCGTGTGATCAACGCGGCCGTCAGCGGCGACGCGATCATCTACCGCCAGCCGATCAACATCGGGATCGCCGTGGCGCTCGACTGGGGCCTCATCGTCCCGGTGCTCAAGGGCGCGGACGAGCTGTCGGTACTTGGGATCGCGCGGAAGATGGCGGACCTGGCCGACCGCGCCCGGGCCAAGAAGCTCAATCCGGACGAGGTGCAGCAGGGGACGTTCACCATCACGAACCCCGGCGGGTTCGGCTCCTACGTCGGCGCGCCCATCATCAACCAGCCGCAGGTCGCGATTCTCGGGGTTGGGTCGATCGAGAAGCGGCCGAAGGTCCTCACGCTCGACGACGGGCAGGACGTGATCGCGATCCGGACGATGGGCATGCTGTCGCTGGCGTACGACCATCGTATCGTGGACGGTGCGGACGCCGATCGCTTCATGGCGGACGTGAAGAAGGGGCTGGAACACTTCTCCGAGGGAGCGCTCTAGGTGGCGAGCAGAACGATTACGGTACACGGCGAGGCCTGGCGTGTGTATCCGTCGGGCCGGGTGAGTGCGTACGACCGCGACGAGTTCGGACTGGTGTTCGAGCAGGGCACCGGTCCGGAGCGGGTGCGGCGCGTGACACGGTTCTCTCCGGGCGGCGTCCGAAGCTGGGATGCGGCGCTGGCAGCCCTGTCCGATCGGGAGCTGTCGTCGTTGTTCGAGCAGTCGCAGCCGGCGCGCACGAGCCCTCACGCCGGGTACGGCCACACGGCCTAGCGGCGGTGGCGTTTGTCGATCTCCACGTCCACTCCACCGCCTCGGACGGGGAGTATGCGCCGAGCGAGGTGCTGCGACGCGCGGCCGAGGCCGGGCTCTCGGCCATCGCACTCACGGACCACGACACGCTCGGCGGCATGCCTGAGGCCGAAGATGCGGGAGAGCGATTCGGAGTGCAGGTGGTGGCGGGGTGTGAGTTCAGCGCGTCTGCGCCATGGGGCGAACTGCACCTGCTCGGCTACTTCCTGCAGCCCGACGATGCCGACCTCCTCGAGTTCCTCCAGGAGCAGCGCGACCGGCGCGCCGCCCGCGCCGAGCGTATCGTCGCGCGATTACGGGACATCGGCGTATCGCTCGACATGCGCGCCGTGCGTCTTCAGGCGGGCGGTGCGATCGGTCGTCCGCACGTCGCACGCGCGCTGGTCGGTGCCGGGCACGTCGGCGACCCGCAGGAGGCCTTCGACCGCTACCTGGGTCGCGGGCGACCGGCATTCGTGGCGAAGGACCTGCCGACCACCGAAGAAGTCTGTCGCGTGGTCCGCGCGGTTGGGGGCGTGACGTCCCGGGCGACGCGACGGTCCCTGTCGCGGCTCAAGCGCGAGGGAGTGGACGGGGTCGAGGTCCGCCATCCGTCGCACTCTCGCGAAACGGCGGGCAGGATCATGCGACTCGCCGAGGAACTGGACATGGTGGTGACCGGCGGGTCGGACTGGCACGGCGATACGGGGCCGGCCGGCGACCGCGGTGCGCTCGGGAGTCAGCAAGTCCCGGCCGAGTGGTTGGAGCGGCTCGAGGGACGCCGGGGACTGGACACTTTGGAGGCACACACATGACGTTGACGATTGCCGCCGGCTCGGCGGCACCGGATTTCACGCTGGCGGGGTCGGACGGCCAGGAGCACCGGTTCTCCGACGTGCTGAAGGATTCCCGAGTCCTGCTCGTCTTCTATCCAGGCAACAACACGCCTGGCTGAAACCGACAACTCTCCGCCGTGCGCGATGAGATCGAGAAGTACCAGCAGGCCGACGTCCGGCCGTTCGGGGTCAACCCCGCCGGAGTCGAGAGCCACCGCCGATACGCCGAGAAGTTCGGGTTTCCTTTTCCGTTGCTGAGCGACCACGAGCGGTCGGTCGCCGCGGCCTACGGGGCGTTGAAGGACGACGGCAAGCGGATCCGTCGGAGCGTGATTCTCGTCGATCGGGACGGGACGGTGCTGTTTTCCGCGACCGGGGCTCCGGGGGCCGACGTGAGCCTTGCCACGCTGCGCTGATGCTGGACGGCAAGGTCGTTCTGGTCACCGGTGCCGGACGCCGCGTCGGCCGGGCCCTCGCGGAGGCGATGGGAGCGGACGGGGCGCGCGTCGCGGTGCACTACAATCAATCCGCGCAGGGGGCGACCGAGGTCGCCGACGGGCTGACCGACGCGCGCCTTTTCCAGGCCGACCTGCGGGATGCCGAGGCGGCACAGGCGCTGCCCGCCCGGGTCGCGGAGGAGATGGGCCGCCTCGATGTGCTCATCAACTCGGCGTCCGTCATGGCGCACCATGACTTCGGGTCGATTACCCCGGAGGGGTGGGACGCCGTCATGCAGATCAACGCGCGGGCGTACCTTTTCACGTCGCAGGGGGCGGCTCCGGCGCTCACGGCGAGCCGCGGGCAGATCGTGAACATCTCCGACATGTCGGCCCGGCAGCCGTGGCCCGGCTACCTGGTGCACTCGGCAAGCAAGGCGGCCGTCGAGAACCTCACCCGCGGGCTTGCCGTGGTGCTTGCTCCCGAGGTCAGGGTGAACGCGGTCGCACCCGGCGCCGTACTGCTGCCCGACGAATGGGGTGACGATCGCCGGGAGGAGATCGTGCGGACGACCCCCCTGGCTCGTCTGGGCAGTCCGGCCGACGTGGTCGGTGCCGTGCGGTATCTCCTGCATGCCGACTTCGCCACGGGCACCACGGTCACCGTCGACGGCGGGCGGTACCTCGAGCCTCGGAGCGACTAGGCGGAGTTGCTACCTTACGGGAACCTCAGCACCGGCTTTCGGGTTTGGCCGGATGAACATGCCGGCGGGGCAGGTCTCCCGCCGCGACTCAGAGCGAAGCGGGCGCGGTGCCGATGGGCGCCGGCCGAGGAGCGAAGGCGACGTGACTGACCAGACGCGAGAGACCGGGTATGACGTAATCATCGTCGGCGGCGGGCCGGCCGGTCTGTGCGCCAGCATGTACTCGGGGCGCGGGATGCTGAAGACGCTGCTCATCGAGCGCGGTCTCCCCGGGGGCGAGCTGCTCAACACCGACCTGATCGAGGACTACATCGGCTTCGAGAGTATCAAGGGGCCGGAGCTGGCGAAGCTCATGACCGAGCATGCCAAAAAGTTCGGTGCCGAGATCGTGATGGACACGGTCGATGCGATCGAGAAGCGGGACGACGGCTGGTTCGACGTGGTCACCCAGCTTGGCAAGACGTACGAGGCGCCCACGGTCATCATTACCGCGGGGGGGACGCCCCGGAAGCTCGACGTCGAGGGCGAAACAGAGTTCGCCGGCCGCGGCGTGTCCTATTGCGCGGTCTGTGACGGCGCCTTCTTCAAGGGTGAAGTGCTGGCGGTGATCGGAGGCGGGGACGCGGCGGTGGAGGAGGCGGACTACCTCACCCGCTACGCCGAGAAGGTCTACATCGTGCACCGGCGTGACGAGTTCCGGGCCTCGCAGATCCTGCAGGAGCGCGCGTTCAAGAACCCGAAGATCGAGGTCGTCTGGAACAAGGTGGTGGAGCGCGTCGACGGCAACGAACGCGGTGTCACCCGGCTGCAGCTCTCGGATACGGCCACGGGGGAAACCTCCAGCCTGGATGTCGGCGGCGTGTTCATCTTCATCGGATTCACGCCCAACTCCGGCATCATCAAGGGGCACTTCGATCACGACGCCAGCGGGTACATCGAGACCGACACGCAGATGCAGACCTCGATTCCGGGGCTGTTCGCCGCCGGCGACCTTCGCGTGCAGCTGACGCGGCAGATTACCACGGCGGTCGGCGACGCCACCACGGCGGCCATTGCGGTCGAGAAGTATCTGACGGAGCAGCGGCACACGAGCGAGGCGGGAGCACCGGCGGGTGCCTCGAGCTGAGGTCATCTCGATCCCCAACGGGGTCTTCGTCGAGAACTGCTTCATCGTTGCCGACCCCGACACGCGCGAGGCGGTGCTGATCGACCCGGGCGAGGAGGCGGGCGTGTTCCTGCAGCGCCTCGACGCCGAAGGGCTGACCCTCCGCGCCGTCTGGCTTACCCACGCGCATCTGGATCATGTCCTTGGTGTTGGCGCCGTGGTCGCGGCAACCGGAGTGCCCGTATACCTTCACGCCGATGACCGGGCGCTGTACGACGGCGTACGCGAGCAGGGCGAGTGGTTCGGGCTGCAGATCGATCCCCTGCCCGAGCCGGATCACGAGCTGCATCCCGGCGAGACGGTGTCGATTGGGTCGGTCACGTTCGAGATCCGTCACGTGTCCGGGCATTCACCGGGCAGCGTCGCGTTCGTGGGCGAGGGGCTCGCCATCGTCGGCGATGCGCTCTTTCAGGGGTCCATCGGGCGGACGGACCTCCCAGGCGGCAACCTCGATACGCTGTTGACGAGCATCCGCGAGCAGTTGCTCACCCTGCCGGACGACACCGTCGTCTATTCTGGGCACGGACCGGTCACGACGATCGGTGCGGAACGGCGCAGCAACCCGTTCCTCACGGGGGCCGTGCGCCTTGTCTGAGCCGCTCCGCGTGCCGGTCGAGGACGGCGAGGCATCGCCGCCGAAGGACGACCGCGCGGGCCGGCTGCGCTGCATGCGCTGCGGGTTCCCGGTCCGATCGCGCCCGTGGGGCTGCAAGAACCCCTGCGGCAACTGCGGATTCGTCTACCCGCTGGGGGACTGCTCCGACTAGAATGACCGACGAGCACGTCGCTCCCGACACCCGCCGAGAGCGGGACTCGCTCGGCGAACTCGACGTTCCCGCCACTGCGCTGTACGGCATCCAGACGGAACGCGCCCGGAGGAACTTCCCCGTGTCGGGACTGGTGCCGGTCCCGGGTTTCGTCGACGCCATGGTGTGGATCAAGCGGGCGGCTGCCGTCACCCATCGGGAGACGGGTCGTCTCGACGCGCGGCGCGCCGACGCAATCGTATCGGCGGCGGACGAGGTGCTGGCCGGGCACCACCGCGACCAGTTCGTCGTCGATCCCTACCAGGCGGGAGCGGGCACGTCACACAACATGAACGTGAACGAGGTGCTCGCGAATCGCGCCAACGAGCTGTTGGGCGGGGCGCG
>JBDHIW010000031.1:0-17380 GCA_039587215.1 Gemmatimonadota bacterium
GTCGGTGCGCGCCACGAAGTCCGTCTCGCAGTTGAGCTCCACCATCACGCCCACCCGCCCGTTGAAGTGGACGTAGCTGCCGATCACGCCCTCGCGCACGGCACGGCCGGAACGCTTCTCGGCGCTCGCCATGCCCTTCTTCCGCAGGTACTCCACGGCCTTGTCCATGTCGCCGCCGGTCTCGGCGAGCGCCTTCTTGCAGTCCATCATGCCCGCACCGGTCTTGGCCCGCAGCGCGCTCACGTCCTTGGCTGAGATCTTCGTCGTTGTCATGTCCTGTATCCTGTCGCCCTTCGCATAGTCTGGATCTTCGACGTAAAAACCGCCGCCTCGAGGCTCGGAAGCCCGACCGGCGGCGGCAACACCCTGTTCCACGTCCCCCCGATGGTCGGCCTACCCCTGCGCCTCGCCTCCCTCGGTCCCGCTGCTGCTCTCTTCGCCGCCCGCAGCCGCTGGAGCCGCTGGAGCTGGCTCGTTCTTCAGCCGAGCAGCGATCGCTTCGGGCTTCGGGCGTCGCTTCCGGCGTGGCCGACGGCGGCGCGTATCCTCCTCGTCCGCCTCCGCGCCGTCGGTGCTGTACGTGGAGTACGACTCCGCATCGGTCCCCGACTCCCGCACGGGCACCTCTTTCCGCGACTCGGCGATCACGTCCACCAGCGCGCCCGTAATCACCGACACGGAGCGAATCGCATCGTCGTTGCCGGGCACCGGCACCGTGATCAGGTCCGGGTCCGCGTTCGTATCGACGATGGCGATCACGGGGATGCCCAGCTTGTTCGCCTCCGCGATCGCAATGCGCTCCTTCTTCGAGTCCACCACGAACATCGCCCCGGGGAGCCGACCCATCGTCTTGATCCCCTCGAGGTTGCGATTGAGTTTCTCGCGCTCGCGGCTCAGCTGGAGCTGCTCCTTCTTGGTGAAGAACTCGAAGGCACCTTCCTCGATGCCCTGCTCGAGCTCCTTGAGTCGCTGAATCTGCCTCTTGATCGTCTGGAAGTTGGTGAGCGTGCCGCCCAGCCAACGCTCCGTCACCCAGTGCGCGCCACACCGCAGCGCTTCCGCGCGCACCGTCTGGCTCAGCTGCCGCTTCGTGCAGACGAAGAGAACGTTGTCTCCCTTCACCACGACCGAGCGGGCGACGTCCTGGGCCGCCCTCAGCTGCGCGAGCGTCTTCTGTAGATCGATGAGGTAGATCCCGGAGCGCTCGGCAAAGATGTAGCGGCGCATCTTCGGGTTCCAACGGCGGGTTTGGTGACCGAAATGGACACCCGCCTCCAGCAGATCCTGCAACTTCGGTTCACTCATTGGTTCACAATCCTGGGTTCGACGTCCACCGCCGTCGCGCTCCGTGCCGATTCACCGTCCGGTGAACACCCACCACGGAATCGGGCGGTGTGAATGATATGTATCGGTGCTGCGTCCTACCGCTTCGAGAACTGGAAACGCTTCCGCGCTCCAGGCTGTCCTGGCTTCTTCCGCTCCACCGCGCGCGGATCACGCGTGAGCAGCCCGTGCTCCCGCAGCTTCCCGCGATGCGTTTCGTCCGCCTCCACGAGCGCCCGCGCGATCGCGAGCCGCAGCGCTCCGGCCTGGCCGGTCATGCCCCCGCCGCTGAGCCGCGCCTTCACGTCGAACGCGCCAAGCGTGTCCGTGGCGGCGAAGGGCTGCTGGATGTGCTGCACGAGGGAACGGCGCGGGAAGTAGTCGCCCAGCGTCCGCCCATCCACGTCCCACTTCCCCGAGCCCGGGGTCAGATAGACACGCGCCACGGACGTCTTCCGTCGTCCGATGGCATGCCACACGAGTGTCGGTTCGGCTGCGGTGGTCATGTCGTCGCGTTGCTCACTTCAGTTCGATGGTCTTGGGCAGTTGGCCACTGTGCGGGTGTTCGGTGCCGGCATACACCTTGAGCTTCTTGCGCAGCACCTGCTTGCCCAGCGTCGTCTTGGGCAGCATCCCGAACACGGCCTTCTCGATGACGCGCTCCGGGTGCGTCTCCAGCATCTCCGCGACGGGCGTGAACTTCTCGTGTCCCATGTAGCCCGTGTGCCGGAAGTACCGCTTCTGCTCCATCTTCCGTCCGGTGAGTCGCACCTTCTCCGCATTGATCACGACGACGAAGTCCCCGCCGTCCATGTGCGGCGCGAAGGTCGGCTTGTGCTTCCCGCGGATGATCTGTGCGATCTTGCTGGCCAGCCGACCGAGCACAACACCCTCGGCATCGATCAGATACCAATCGTGCTTGAGCTCTGCGGCTTTTGGAGAATACGTCTTCATTGCAGTCGTCAGATTAGCTAAGTGCCCATGCTGCCGTGAATTAAGGCAGACACGAAGGCTAGTCGGGGTCTGACTCTGCGTCAAGACTGTCGGCGATCTCAACGAGGACCGCTCCCTTTTCGACCGGCTGCCCCGGTTCGACCCGGATCGCGGTCACGATTCCGGACGCCGGCGACCGGATCTCGTTCTCCATCTTCATCGCCTCGAGCACGACCAGCCCCGTCCCGTGCTCAACCGCTTGTCCCAATTCGACTTCGAGCCGCAGCACCAGCCCCGGCATCGGGGCCCGAATGACCCCACCCTGCGGGCCGCCGGCACCCGCGCCGGTCAGCGCCTCGAGTTGCCGGGTCCGCTCGTCCACGACGCGGGCCTCCCACCGCTCCCCCCCGCACTGGACCGTCCACCCGTGCTCCGACCGGACGAGGGCGAGCGTACGGGCGCGCCCGTCGACGACGAGCCGCCGGAGAGGCGTGCCCGGAATCACGTCGAGCTCCGTTTCGAAGGAGCGTCCGTCCACGAGAACGCGCTCGCCGGCGACCTCCACCTCGAAGGTCCGCCCTCCGATCGTGACCCCGTACTTCACGGCGCCACCCGCGGGGCGCGAACAGCACCCTGCCGCATGACGACGTCCCTCATCGGAGTCCTCCCCGCCGGGCCGCGGCAAGCCACTGACTTCCGCCGTCGGTACCCGCCGGCGGGGTGAGCGGGACGGCAGCCCCCCGCCGCTCGTCCTCCGCCAGCACCGCCGCGATCACGGCGGCGTCGACGAGGTCCGCCGCCGGCTCGGTCTCCAGCACCTCGCGCCCGGCGTGTTCGCAATACTCGATATCGTACGCGCCGGACGCGAACGTGGCGTCGTCCATCACCCGACGGTGGAACGCCTGGCTCGTCGGAATGCCCACCACGACGAGCTCGTCGAGGGCGCGGCGCATGCGACGCACGGCCCGCTCGCGGCTGTCGCCCCAGACGACGAGCTTCCCGACCAGCGAGTCGTAGTAGCGGGTGACCTCGCTTCCCGATTCCACCCCCGCATCCCAGCGGACCCCGGGGCCCGTCGGCGCCTGCAGATACGCGATGTGCCCGGTCACGGGCAGGAAACCCCCGAACGGGTCCTCGGCGGTGATCCGACATTCGATGGCGTGACCGCGCGGGGCCAGCGGCCGCTCCGGGCAGCTCATCGGCTGGCCTCCGGCGATGCGCAACTGCTCCCGCACCAGATCGACTCCGTACACCATTTCGGTAATGGGGTGCTCGACCTGGAGACGCGTGTTCATCTCCAGGAAGTAGAACTCCCCGTCGGGCGTCAGCAGGAACTCCACCGTACCGGCACCGAGGTATCCGACACTCTCGGCCGCCCGCACGGCCGCCGCGCCCATGGCCGCCCGGAGCTCCCCGTCCACGGCGGGCGACGGCGTCTCCTCGATCAGCTTCTGGTGGCGGCGCTGCACCGAGCACTCGCGCTCTCCGAGGTGGATCGTGCGCGCAGCATCCGCCAGGACTTGGATCTCGACGTGCCGCGGCCGCTCGATGAACCGCTCGAGGTAGATCGCGCCGTCGCCGAAGGCCTTGGTCGCCTCCGACTGGGCCTGGGCGAAACCCTTCCGCACCTCGTCCACCGTGCGGGCGACGCGCATGCCCTTGCCGCCGCCGCCCGCGGCCGCTTTGAGCAAGACCGGCAGCCCGATCGCCTCCGCCTGCGCTACAGCCTGCTCGGCGTCGACGGCCGCCTGGGAGGTGCCCGGCACGATGGGCACCCCGGCGGCGGACATGGCGCGCCGCGCCGCGGTCTTCTCGCCCATCGCGCGGATCGCCGCCGGGGGCGGGCCCACGAACGTGAGCCCCGCCCCCGTCACGGCTTCCGCGAACTCCGCGCGCTCGGCCAGGAACCCGTAGCCCGGGTGCACCGCGTCGGCCCCCGAGGCATCCGCCGCGTGGAGGATGCGGTCGATGTTCAAGTAGGACTCCGAGGCGTCCGCGCCGCCGAGCAGCACGGCCGCATCAGCCGCGCGCACGTGCGGACTGGCATGATCCACGTCCGAGTGAACGGCGACCGCCTCGAGCCCCTCTTCGTGGCACCCGCGAATGATGCGGAGCGCGATCTCCCCGCGATTCGCCACCAGGACGCGACGAAGGGTCATGCCCGCTTCCGTGCGATCACAGCGGGATGTTGCCGTGTTTGCGATCCGGCGTGGTCTCCCGCTTCGTCAGCAGCGTCTGCAGGGCAGAGATGAGGCGCGGCCGCGTCTCGCGCGGGTCGATGATGTCGTCGAGATACCCGCGGGACGCGGCGAGGTACGGGTGGGCGAACGTCTCGCGATACTCCGCGACGAGCTCGTCCAGCTTGGCCTCGGAGTCGTCCGCCTCGGCGATCTCCCGGCGGAACAGAATTTCGGCTGCGCCCTTTGGTCCCATCACGGCGATCTCCGCCCCGGGCCACCCGACGTTGTAATCGGCGCCCAGATGCTGGGAGTTCATGACGTCGTAGGCGCCACCGTATGCCTTGCGGGTGATCACCGTGAGCTTGGGGACCGTGGCTTCGGCAAATGCGTAGAGGAGCTTCGCGCCCTCGCGAATGATGCCGCCATGCTCCTGATCGGTGCCCGGCATGAACCCGGGCACGTCCACGAATGTGATCAGCGGGATGTTGAACGCATCGCAGAATCGCACGAACCTCGCGCCCTTCGACGACGCCTTGATGTCGAGCACGCCGGCGAGAGTCGCGGGCTGGTTGGCCACGACTCCCACGGGATGTCCCGCAAGCCTCGCGAAACCGACGATCAGGTTCGTCCCGAACTCACGATGCACCTCGAGGAGTTCCCCATCGTCCACCACGCGGCCGATCACCTCGTGCATGTCGTAGGGCTTGTTCGGATTGTCCGGGACGATCGTCAGCAGTTCTTCGTCCCGCCGGTCCGGCGGATCGTCGGTCGGCCGCACGGGCGGGCTGTCGAGGTTGTTGCCCGGCAGGAACCCCATGAGCCGGCGCAGATTCGCGAGGCACTCCATCTCGGAGTCGCACACGAAGTGCGCCACGCCGGATGTCCCCCCGTGCACGTCGGCGCCGCCCAGATCCTCGGTCGAGACGTCCTCGTGCGTCACGGTCTTCACGACGTTCGGCCCCGTCACGAACATGTACGACAGCCCGCGGACCATGAACACGAAGTCGGTGATCGCCGGGCTGTACACCGCCCCACCGGCACACGGCCCGAGAATCGCGCTGATCTGCGGCACGACGCCCGACGAGCGGACATTTCTGATGAAGATGTCGGCGTACCCGCCCAGCGACACGACGCCCTCTTGGATCCGCGCCCCGCCCGAGTCGTTGAGGCCGATGACCGGCGCGCCGTTCTGCACCGCCAGATCCATGATCTTGCAGATCTTCTCGGCGTGCGCCTCGGCGAGCGACCCGCCGAACACCGTGAAGTCCTGTGCGAAGACATACACGAGCCGCCCGTCGATGCGACCGTACCCCGTCACGACCCCGTCGCCGAGCACGCGCTTGTCCGCCATGCCGAATTCGGTCGAGCGATGAGTGACGAAGCGATCGAGCTCGACGAAAGAACTCGGATCGAGCAGCAAGTCGAGACGCTCTCGAGCCGTCAGCTTCCCCTTGGCATGCTGCTGCTCGACCCGCACCGCCCCACCACCCTGTTCGGATTCGGCGCGGAGTCGATGCAACGTGTCGAGCTTCGGGTGATCGGTCATCGCCGGGGCTCACGTACGAGAGAAGAAAGCTTCGCTGGAATGACGGGCAATGTGGGCGAGCACCGCAGACGCGTCAACAGCCGAGCGCACCCGACGGGAGCCCTAGAACGGACGCGGCCCCGGCCGCGCGTGGCGCCCGGGGCCTGCCCTCGTTTCGTCGTGCCGACGACCTACTCGTCGGACGCTTTCTCCGCGTCGCCCGCGTCTTCCTCAGCGGGCGCACTCTCCGCGGCGGCTTCGGCTTCGGCCTCCGCCTGGGGCGCCCCAGCGTCCGCCGCAGCCCCTGGGTCCGGCGCCGCCTCGGCGTCCGGCACTGTCTCGGCGTCCAGCACTGCCTCGGCGTCCGGCACTGCCTCGGCGTCCGGCGCTGTCTCGGCGTCGGCCGCGGGCGAGGCCTCGGCGGCCGGCTCCTCCGCCGCTGCCTCACCTTCCTCGGCGCTCGCGTCGTCCCCATCGTCCGCGGGGATCTGTGGCGGTGCCACCGGGTGCTCCGGCGGAGCCAGAAACTCCGTCGCGGCCAGGACGATCCGGTGATGGATCGGGTCCACCTCGAGCACCTTCATCGCGACGCCCTGCCCGATCTGCAGCTCGTCCTCGGCGTTCTTTCCATCCGCGAGGGGCAGTTGCGACTGGGGGACGAAACCTTCGAGGTCCTCACTCAGATCAACGACCAACCCGGAATCCTGGAAGCGGGCGATGACGCCTTCGATCTCCATCCCCACCGGATGCTTCTCAGCGATCATGAGCCACGGATCTTCCTGCAACTGCCGGAGACCGAGCGAGATGCGCTTGTTCTCCGGATCGATGTTGAGGATCATGACGTCGAACTCGTCGCCCTTCTTGACGACTTCCGACGGGTGCTGGATCCGCTTCGTCCACGACATGTCGGACACATGGATCAGTCCGTCGATTCCCGGCTCGATCTCCACGAACGCCCCGAACGACGTGAGGTTCCGGACCTTGCCCGACACCTGCGTGCCGACCGGGTACTTCATCGGGAACATCATCCACGGGTCCTGCTCCGTCTGCTTCATGCCGAGCGAGATCTTCTCGTCGCCCGGATCGACCTTGAGCACCACGGCCTCGATGGTCTCGCCGATCGACACGACCTTCGACGGGTGACGCACGTTGCGCGTCCAACTCATCTCGCTGATGTGCACCAGGCCCTCGATGCCCGGCTCCAACTCGACGAACGCGCCGTAGTTGGTGATGCTGACGACCTTGCCCTGCACACGGGCGCCCACCGGGTACTTCTCGGTGACGTTCTCCCACGGGTAAGGCGTGAGCTGCTTGAGACCGAGCGAAATCCGCTCGCGCTCCCAGTCGATGTCCAGGATCTTGATGTCGAGTTCTTGACCGAGCTGAACCATCTCGGAGGGGTGGGAGACCCGGCCCCAGCTCATGTCCGTGATGTGCAGCAGTCCGTCGACGCCGCCAAGGTCGATGAACGCACCGAAATCGGTGATGTTCTTCACGACGCCCTTCCGGACCTGCTCGACCTCGAGCTCCTTCATCAGGTGCTCGCGCTTGTGCGCGCGTTCCGTCTCGAGAATCACGCGGCGCGACACGACGATGTTCCGGCGCCGCTTGTTGAGCTTGATGATCTTGAACTCGTAGGTGGACCCGAGCAGTTCGTCGATGTTGGGGACGCGGCGGAGCGCGATCTGACTGCCGGGCAGGAAGGCGTCGACGCCCATGAGGTCCACGACCACGCCGCCCTTGATCTTCTTCTGCAGGGTGCCCTCGACCGGCTGATCGGCCTCGTACGCCTCGCGGATCTTCTCCCAGACCCGCATGAAGTCGGCCTTCTTCTTCGACAAAACGACCGAGCCGTCTTCATCCTCGAGGTTCTCGAGCAGGACGTCGACTTCGTCGCCCGCCTCGATCGCACTCGGGTCCTTGAACTCGTCGATGGACACCGCCCCCTCGGACTTGAACCCAACGTCGAGGATGACGTGGCTCTCCGTCACGCGCAGGACGCGGGACTGGACGATCTGGCCTTCCTGGATGCTCTGAAGCGTGCCCTCGTACAGCGCCAACATCTCCTGATAGTCGGCGTCGGAGTAGTCTTCGTCGTAGAGGTCTTGGCGAACGGGGTACGCGGTCAAGCTGGAGGCAGCGGGCGCGTCGGTCGACGGCGCCGGGGAGTCGTTGGACGACTCGGACATTGGACCACCTGCACTGCGGTTGATGTGAACACGGACCGCCGCACCGGGTGCGACGGGGCTCCCAACGTGGGAGTGCGTAGCCACGAAGGGTAGAGCCTGGCTATAGCTATGTCAAGCTACGGCAAGGCCTTCCGCGCCATCTCGACGATCGTGGCCACCTGCTGATCGAGCGTCAGTTGCGTCGTGTCCACGACGACCGCGTCGTCGGCCTGCCGCAAGGGGGCAACGGCCCGGGTCGAGTCCGCGCGGTCGCGCTCCCGAATCGCGTCCGTCTCCCTCGCCACTGCCGCCGCGTCGGTAGGCCGGCCGTCCTGCAACAGACGCCGCCGCGCCCTGACCTCCGGATCGGCGGTGAGGAACACCTTCACGGCCGCGTCGGGAAACACGACGGTGCCAATGTCCCTGCCCTCGAGGACGACCCATCCGGATGCGCCACCTACCAGATCGCGCACGAGCCCCCCGGCCCAGGCGCGCACCTCGGGGATGGCCGATACCGTTGACACGAGCTCGGTGACCCGTTCCGACCGCACCGCTTCCGTCACGTCGACTCCCGCGACTTCCGGCCGCACACCGTTGGCGGTCAGGTCGAAGCGGACGGGCAGCGAGCGTGCGAGGCCGATCAGTCGCTGCCCCGACAGCTCGACGTCCCCATCGATTGCGGCAAGCGTGAGGGCGCGGTACAGCGCTCCGGACTCGAGAACCGGGATTCCGAGGCGGTCGGCGACGGCGCGTGCCGTGGTGGACTTACCGGAGCCCGCGGGCCCGTCGATGGCGATCACGCGCGTGGTCATCGCAGCACCTTCGCCAGCGTCTCGGCGAAGCCGGGAAAGCTGATGCGCGGTGATGTGCGCTCCGACAGGGTCACGGCGGCTCCCGGGACCGTACTCAGCACCGTGAACGCCATGGCGAGCCGGTGATCCCCGGCGGTCTCCACATGCCCTCGCGGGGCGGCGCTCCCGCCCTCCACGGCCAACGTGTCGCCGTCTGCATCCGCGTCCACCCCCACCGCTCGGAGGTTCTGCGCCAGAAGATCGAGCCGGTTGCTCTCCTTCACGCGCAACTCGCCCACTCCCACGAATGTAGTGCGCCCCTCGGCCCGAGACGCGAGGACGGCGAGCATCGGTATCTCGTCGATCAACGTCGGGACCTCGCTGGGGGCGACGGTCGTCGCGTGGAGGGCGCCCGGGCGGACGACCAGATCGGCGACCGGCTCGCCGGCCTCGCGTCGGACCTCGTCCGTTTCGACGGGGGCACCCATGCGTTCCAGCACGCGCAGCATCCCCGTCCGGGTGGGATTCACCCCGACGCCAGCGAGGCGAAGCTCGCCCGCGTCGGCGAGGAGTGCGGCACCAAGCAAGAACGCCGCCGACGAGATGTCGCCGGGAACGGTCAGTTCGAACGGAGCGACCGGAGCGGGCCGGTCCGCCCCCTCCAGCGTGACGCTGCGCCCGTCGACCGTCACGGGAAGGCCGAGATGCCCGAGCATGCGCTCGGTGTGATCGCGCGACCGGTACGGCTCGGTGACCGTGACCGTTGCCCCGCTGGCCAGCCCCGCCAGCAGGAGCGCACTCTTGACCTGCGCGCTCGCAACGGGACTCTGGTACGCGATCCCCCGCAGGGGGCCCGGGTGGGTCGTAACCGGCAACCGATCTGCGCGGGTCTCGGTCAGCTCCGCCCCCATTGCACGCAACGGCGCCGTCACCCGCGCCATCGGGCGGGTCCGGAGCGACCGATCGCCCGTGAGGGTGGCCTCCACCCCCCGCCCCGCCAACAGCCCGAGCAGGAGTCTCGCGGTCGTGCCGGAATTGCCGCAGTGGATCGTCCGGGTCGGTGTGCGCCACGCGCCCCCGTGAATCCCGACCGTAGCGCCGGCCCGCAGGGGCCCGATCGACACCCCAAGCGCTCGCAGGGCACCGGCCGTGCTCCGCACGTCGTTCGACGTGAGCAGACCTCGGAGTGCCGACGGTCCGTCCGCCAGTCCGGCCAGCAGCAGTGCCCGATGCGAGATGCTCTTGTCGCCGGGCAACCGTACCGTTCCCGCCACCTTCATGCGTCGAGACTCCGACGCCAGCGCGATGCCGATCCGAGCCACGCATCGAGCGCCGCGCGATCACCGCGCTCGAGCGCCGTGCGGAGCTCCGCGAGTGCGGCGTCAACGTCCGTGAGCCGAGCCAGAACGGCGTCACGGTTCGCCAGCAGAATCTCCGTCCACGCTTCACCATCGCTTGCGGCGATGCGGGTCGTGTCGCGGCCGCCCGGTCCGAGCGTCGCACCTGCGGGTCCGGCCTCGGCGAAGGCGCGGGCCAGGGCCGACGCGACCGCCTGCGGCAGGTGACTGGTCCAGGACAGCAGTTCGTCGTGGGCCCCCGCATCGATCGTCACCGTGTCGGCCCCGCACACCCGCTCCCAGAAGTCGGCGACCTCGCGGGCAGCACGCTCGCCTTCGGGGATCGGCGTCACGTAGACCCGCGCACCGTCAAAGCGATCGGGATCCGCCGCGGCGAACCCGGTCCGGTGGGAGCCGGCGAGCGGATGGGAGCCGGCGAAGTGGGGCCCGAGCCCGGCAGCCTGGGCCGCTTCGGTCACCGCGCGCTTCACGCTTGCGACGTCCGTGCACAACACGCCACGCTGTCGCACGCGCTCCGCCACGCGCGCGACCAGTTCGACCGTGGGCCCGGGCGGCGCCGCGAGCACGAGCATCTCGACCCGATCCACCACCTGCTCCGGACCGTGCGCGATGTCGGTGACGCCACCGGCCCGCGCGGCCATCGACCGATCCCGAGCGCTCGCGGCGTACCCGATGACCGACGGAACGCCGAAGCGAACCGCGCGCGAGGCGATCGACCCGCCGATCGCGCCCAACCCGATGACGCCCAGGGACTCGGGGACCATCTCAGGCGGCGACCACCAGCGCCAACGCAATGGTCACGAGCGTGAGGGCGGAGAACACGACGAACCGGGGCGCGCGCGCAGGGCCCAGCAACACCGCCACGAGCGCTGCGATCGGTGTGACCAGCACCACCACGAGGCCGGCGGCCATCACGCGGTCGCCCAGAACGAGGCCGACCAGCACGAGCACGACCGCCGCCCCTTGTCCTGCGAGAAGCGTTCGCCGGACCGCGCCCGTCGCCTTCCCCGGGTTATCCGGCACCGAACACCCTCCATCCCATGCGCACCGCGACGTACAGCAGGAGCAGCGCGAACGCCCCCTTGACCCCGCGCTGATCGAGCCGGTGCCCCACCCGCGCGGCGCCCGCTGCACCGGCGATCACGCCCAACAGCACCCCGCCCGCCGTCGCGACATCCACGTGTCCGCGCATGAGGTATACCGCTCCGCCGGCCGACGCGGTCACCCCGATGACGTACACGCTCGTCGCGACCGCCCGCTCGAACGGCACGCCGAGGAGCAGGTGCAAGATCGGCACGTTGATGATGCCGCCGCCGATGCCGAGGAACCCGGCGACGGCCCCGGCGCCGACGCCCGCGGTTCGCGCGATGGCGGGATGCGCCTTTTGGGTCGCGTGCGACGACGAGGCCACCCGCTGCTTCGGCCACATGCGCACGGCGGTGACGACCAGCAGCACGGCAAACGCCGCCTCGAGCGGGCGCGCGGGAATCGAGGCCGCCGCCAGCGACGCCACGACCGCGCCGAGCACCGTATACCACTGAAACTCCAGCGCCCAACCCACGTCGACCCGGTCCTGCCGCAGATACTCGGCGGCCGCCGACGTCGATGTGCCCACGATGCAGACGAGACTCGTGCCCACGGCGGCCGTGAAGGGTAGTCCCCCGAACAGGACCAGGCCCGGGACTAGGATGACGCCTCCACCTACGCCCAGCAGCGCGCCGAGGCCGCCGGCCAGCAACCCGATGCCTACGAACGTGAGCATGATGTCAGGCGTCTCCCGGGGTAGCCGCCTGGGGCGGATAGGACGCCGCGATCTCCTCCGATTCGACGATATGCACCCCCGGCTTCGCGCCGGCAGCCGCCTCGACGGCGGCGTGTGCCACGGCCCTGGCGCGGACGCCGCGCACGCGCCGCAACCGCCCAACGAGCAGCGGCGACAGCGCTGCGATCACGACCTTTCCGATCGACTCGAGCGGTCGCGTTTCGCGCCGGGGTCCGAGCAGGATCGAAGGCCGGAGGATGGTGAGACTCGTGAAGTCCAACGCCTCGAGTTCCCGCTCGAGCTCGCCCTTCACGCGCAGATAGAACCCGCGGCTCGCCGCATCGGCGCCCGACGACGAGACGAGCACGAACGTCGACGCACCCCGATCCTTGGCCTGCCTGGCCGCGACCAGCGGCGCCGTGCAATCCACCGCGCGAAACGCATCCTGCGATCCCGCGGCGCGGATGGTCGTGCCGAGGGCACAGACGACCGCAGCGGACGTGAACGCGTCCGGATGCTCTGCCCACTCACCGAGTGGCGCGGTCACGGCATCGAGGTGTGGGTGGTCGACATCGGGGGCGCGGCGGCCAACGGTACGCACGCGATCCCAGGCGCCGTGGTCCAGCGCCAGATCGAGGCAATGCTGACCCACGAGACCCGTGGCGCCGAGGAGTACGAGGGTGTCAGCCACCGTCGAAGTGCGTAGAGGAATGCGCCCGCAGGGACTCGAACCCCGAACCCCCAGATCCGAAGTCTGGTGCTCTATCCAATTGAGCTACGGACGCGCGTGGGACGGAGTCTAATACCGGCACCGGAACCCGGAAACTCGACTCAGCGGCGCTGATCGTGGCGCGCACGACGAATGTCTTCGAACAACGACCCGTCCCGTAGCCTGCGCTCGCGTGCGCGGGCACGACGACTCAGCACCGTGAACGTGACGAACCCGACAATCCACACGGCGACCAACGCACCAAAGACGGGAAAGGGATACCGAACGAAGAGCCACAGCACGCCGCCGATCAATACGAGGAACGCGACGCCCGCGGCCCCGGCGAGCGACCACTCGACCGCCTTCTCCTTCCTCGTTCGTTGATCCCGACGACCATAGCTGGAAAGCCACGGCAGCCGAGGCGGCTCGCGCCCGTCCGGCATCACAGCACCCTCCTCGCCCGTATCCTCAGCCGTGCCACCCGGTTCCCGCAACCCCACGGTCCTGAATCGATCTTCATAGGATCGTCACAAGATGGTGCTTCGGTCCGGCATAGGGTAACGATGGGACTGTATGCCGGGAGATAATCATGCGCACGCACACACGCAGGGCCCTCGCCGACGGGCTGTTCACGGGACTCATCGGGTACGCGACGGTCGTGGCCGTCTTCGCCGCCCTCAATCTACTGGCGGGACGCTCGCCGTTCTTCACTCCGGCGCTGTTCGGCAGCGCGCTCTTCTACGGTCTGGAGGACGCCTCTGACCTGCGGATCATGGCCGGACCCGTCCTGGCGTACAACATGGTCCACGTCCTCGGGTTCCTCGCTATCGGCATGTGGAGTTCGTGGCTCGTGACGCAGGCGGACCGCCACCCCGTGTTTCGCTACCTCGTCGGGTTCACGCTCGTGTTCACGGCCGCGCACGTGTATGCCGCGCTCGTGCTGTTCGCGATCCCCTTGGTCGACGGAGGCGACGCACTGGGCATCGGCGCGTCGAGCGTGGCAGCCGCTACCGCGATGGGATGGTATCTGATGCGGCGGCACCCGGCGCTGCGCTGGCGGCTCGGGGCCGTGCCGCTGGGCAGCGAGTAGCCCTTAGGGGACGCGCCGCCGCGTTTCCGACGCCTGGAAACGCAAGACATCGCCGTCGACGTCCAGCGTCACGATCTCACTCTCGATCCACCCACCGAGCGTCGGCCCCCGGCGTCCCTGGTCGAGACGGAGCTGACGTCGGCCCGACCCACTGAGCGAGTACGTGCATCGGCCACCCCACGCCGCGACCCGGCGGGTCGCGGCACTGAACTCCATCCGCCACTCGCAGGTTCCGTCCACGGCGAATCGGATCCACCCGCCCTGCACTTGCACGGGGCCCTCACGAGAGCCAGTACGGATCGTTGCCGTGCCCGGTACAGACTCGCCATTCACCGCCGCGAGATCGAACGCCCCAGCCACCCGCTCCGGCGACGGCGTGCCCGAGCCCCCGGGGCCGACGTAACACCCGAGAGCGAACAGCGCCGTTCCGAGCGCGACCGTCGAACACTGACGTCCAGACCGTGTGACCCACGGCATCTTCATGTGACCCCCTCTCGGCCGTCCAACCTTTTGGCTCGTGGCGCCGTCTAAGGATATGTACCCCGAAAGGTGACCCCATGCGACGCCGCTCCTGCCTCCCGATCTGGGCGCTGATTCCGCTGGCCGCGAGCCCCTCCGCCGCGGTCGCACAGTCCATCCATCCAGTGCCAGCCCCGGAGGTGCGCGCCGTGCGCCTGACCAGTCCCGTGGTGCTCGACGGGGTGCTCGACGAGGCCGTCTGGACGTCGGCGCCGTCCGCCCGCGACTTCCGCCAGTATCAGCCGGAGGAGGGAGCGCCAACCTCCCAGGCCACCGTGGTGCGGTTCGCCTACGATGATGTGGCGATGTACGTCGGTGCGCGCATGTTCGACGATCTCGGTCGCGCCGGGGTCGAAACACGGCTCCTGCGGCGGGACGGCGTTTTCAGCTCGGACTTCATCGAGGTGCAGTTCGACCCGTATCACGATCATATCGGGCGCCTCTCCTTCATGGTCAACCCCTCCGGCGTACGTGGCGACGCCAACGGACTGGGCGGAAGCCAGGACGCCGGGTGGGATCCAGTGTGGGAGGTCCGCACCCGCGTGGACTCGCTGGGGTGGACGGCCGAAATGCGTATTCCCTTCTCACAGCTCCGCTACTCCGAAGGCGACTCCGCACAGACCTGGGGCCTGCAGGTCTGGCGGCGTGTCCACCGTCTCAACGAGGCGCAGATGTGGGCATTCTGGGGACGCACGGCGACCGGGGGACCGTCCCGCTTCGGTCACTTGACCGGGCTCGACATTCGCGCCTCCCCGCAACGCGCCGAGGTGCTGCCCTACGTCGTCGGCTTGTCAACGCAGAACCCGGCCCCGGATCCGAACGACCCGTTCGCCGACGGCCACGAGTTCGGCGGCCGCATCGGCGCCGACGCCCGCGTGCTGCTCACGTCCAACCTCACGCTGAACTTCACGGCCAACCCCGACTTCGGGCAGGTCGAGGTCGATCCCGCCGTCGTCAATCTCTCCGCGTTCGAGACGTTCTTCCAGGAACGGCGCCCGTTCTTCGTCGAGGGGTCCGGCTACTTCGGCCTTGGCGGGCTGAACTGCTACTTCTGCTCGAACGTGTCGAGTCTGTCCACCTTCTACTCACGTCGCATAGGCCGTGCGCCCCAGGCCACGGGAGCCGCGTTCGATACCGGCACCTACGCGGACCTCCCCGACAACACGACCATTCTAGGGGCTGCAAAGCTGACCGGTCGCACCGCGGGCGGTTGGTCCATCGGGGTCCTCGATGCCGTTACGCGCCGCGAGCGCGCCACCGTCGCGCTCGCGGACGGATCGCGCATCGCCGTCCCGGTGGAGCCATTCACGAACTACTTCGTTGGGCGGGTCGCCAAGGACCTGCGCGATGGTGCAGCCGTCGTGCGCGGCATGGCCACCTCGGTGGCCAGACGTCTCGACACGCCGGCCCTGCGGACGCGACTGAGTCAGCACTCGGAGACGATCGGGCTCGGCACCGACTGGTGGTTCGGACAGCGCGAATACCGGCTCATGGCCCAGGTGGTGGGCTCACAGGTCGTCGGGGACTCGACGGTCATGCTCGACCTACAACGGTCGAGCGCCCGGTACTTTCAGCGCCCCGACCGCCAGCATGGGGGTAACGGGTTGCTCACCGACTCGCTCGATCCCTCACTCACCAGCATGCGTGGCCTCGGTGCCTACGCACGGATTGCGCGCGAGTCCGGGTCGGTCCTCTGGGAGCTGTCCACGAATGTCCGAACGCCCGGCTTCGAGAACAACGATATCGCATTCCTGTCGCGCGCGGACTACTGGTGGATGAGTGGAAACATCTTCCCGCAGTTCACCAAGCCTACATCGTGGTATCGATCGCTCTTCTTCATCGCCGGCGGGCAGCAGCAATACAACTTCGACGGCGACCTGACGGACCGGCAGGTGCAGCTCTTCGCGTCTTGGGAGCCGTTGAATTTCTGGAACATCAACGCCTTCTGGATTCATCGATGGACCGTGCTGGACGATCGAATGACCCGGGGCGGTCCAGTGGTCAAGCGACCGGGCGTCGACTTTTTCCAGATGAGCGTCGCGACCGACTCACGGAAGCCTGTCGTCCTTTCAACCACCCCTTCCGTCGGACGCACTGTCGAGGGGACGACCTTCTGGTCAGCCGACCTCGGCGTCGTGTGGAAACCCGCGTCGAACGTCCAAGTGACCGTCGCGCCGGGATACAACTACAGCGAATCCGCCGCACAGTATGTGACGAGCATTCGCGACTCGACGGCGCGCGCGTTCTTCGGACAGCGCTATGTGTTCGCGGGCATCACGCAGCGCACGGTCTCGATGAACACGCGACTCAACATCACGTTCACGCCTGACCTGAGCCTGGAGCTCTTCGCCCAGCCGTTCATCTCGAGCGTCGACTATCGGAACTTCAAGGAGTTCTCCGCCCCGCGGGAGCTCACCAAGCTCGTCTACGGATCAGATGTCGGGACCGTGACGACGGCGGACGCGGGTGGCACGACGCAGTTCTCTATCGACCCCGACGGGGCGGGACCCGCGCAGTCCTTCGACATTGCCGACCCGAGCTTCACGTTCCGATCGCTACGGGGGAACGCGGTCCTCCGCTGGGAGTACCGCCCGGGCTCCACACTGTTCTTCGTCTGGACGCGCGCGAGTTCGTCGCGCCTCGGCGCCGGAGACCTCGATCTCGGGCGTGACGCCGGTGCGCTGTTCCGCGGACCGGCCCAGAACATCTTCCTCGTGAAGGCCAACTACTGGTTCGGGTTCTAACGAGAAGCCGGCGGCGACGCGCGACCGACGGGCTACGGCGACCGGAACAGCTTCGCGCCGAGCTGCAACGCCGGTCCCGGCCCCACCAACACAACCGTGTCGCCCGGCTGGAACGTCACGGTTGGGTCCGGCGCATAGTACGCCTGCCCGTCTCGCACGAGGGCGATGACGGTGGCACCCGACTCCTTCCGAAGGTCCAAACTCACCGGGGTACCGCCGACGGCCGGCGCGCCCTCCTCGACGGCCACCAGCTCGAGCGCATGATGCACACCGAGGTA
>JBDHIW010000214.1:0-6808 GCA_039587215.1 Gemmatimonadota bacterium
GCCGGCTCGTCCATCAGGATGATCTCCGGCTCTAGCGCCAGCGCCCGCGCGATGCACAGTCGCTGCTGTTGACCGCCCGACAGCGCGAGCGCCGAGTCGTTGAGGCGGTCTTTGACCTCGTCCCAGAGTGCGGCTTTGTGCAGCGCCGACTCCACCAACTCGTGCAGATCGCCCTTGAACCCGTTGATCTGTGGCCCCCACGCGATGTTGCGGAAGATGCTCTTGGGGAACGGATTCGGCTTCTGAAACACCATCCCGATCCTGCGACGGACCTCGACGGGATCCACAGTGGCGCCGTACAGGTCGACACCCCGATACAGGATCTCGCCCTCCAGGTGAGCGTCCAGAATGAAGTCGTTCATGCGGTTGAACTGCCGCAGCAGCGTCGACTTACCGCATCCGGACGGCCCGATGATCGCAGTGATCCGTCGCTCCGGGACCTTGAGCGTCACGTTCCGGATGGCTGGGTGCTCTCCGTACCGGATGGTCACCTCGCGCGCTTCGAGTATCGGCCCGTCGGTCGATGGCTCCCCGGTCGGTGGTTTGGTCTCGGTCGTCACACGCGATTCCTCTGCGAGCGTTGTCGAATGAAGACGGCCACGGCGTTCATTGCGAGCAGGACCGTCAACAGCACCAGGATGCCCGCCGCCGCCAGCTGATGAAACTCCGGCTGCGGGCGAGACACCCAGTTGAAGATCTGAATGGGAAGCGCCGTGAACGCATCCATCGGGCCCGAGGGCACGAAGGCGACGTACGTGAGCGCCCCAATCATGACCAGTGGCGCGGTTTCTCCGATCGCGCGCGACAGTCCGAGGATCGTCCCCGTCAGAATGCCCGGGATCGCCGCCGGCAGAACGTGGTGCCGAACGGTCTGCCACTGTGTCGCGCCCAGCGCGAACGACCCGCGGCGGATCGAGTTCGGTACGGCCCGCAATGCTTCGCGCGCCGCGATGATGATGGTCGGCAGGATGAGGAGCGTCATGGTCAGCGCACCGGCTACCACCGAGCGACCGAGCGCCATCCACCGCACGAACAGCACGAGACCCAGAATGCCGTACACGATCGACGGCACACCCGCGAGATTGGCGATGCTCACCTCGATGGCCGTGTTGAGCCGGCTCTTGCGTGCGTACTCCTCGAGGTAGATCGCGGCGGCCACCCCGATCGGCACCGAGAAGAGAGCGGTCATCGAGATGACCCACAACGTGCCTACCAGCGCCGACTTGATCCCAGCACGCTCCGGGAACCGTGACGGGAACTCGGTGAGAAACTGCATGTCGAGCCAGGGTAGCCCCTCACGCGTCGCGTGAACGAGCAGCACCACCAAGACGAGCAACGACATCCACGTCAGGCTTTGGCAGGCGAGACGAAATGCCTGGGCGATCCTGCGACGCCGCACGAGCGCCGGGGGCGGCTCGAGTACCACCCTCATTCGTACACCTCTCGGAAACGCTTGAGAATTCGGTTGGCGGCGACGTTGGCGGCCAGCGTGATGACGAAGAGCAGCGCGCCTACGGCGAAGATCGTCTGGTACTCGACGGTCCCGGCCGGCGTGTCCCCGAGGCTCACCTGCACGATGTACGCCGTCATCGTCTGGACGCTTTCCAGCGGGTTGAGCGTCAGCCTGGGCGTCGCGCCCGCCGCGATGGTCACCGCCATGGTCTCGCCGATGGCCCGCGAGAGGGCGAGCACGAACGACGCCATGATTCCGGACAAGGCCCCCGGGACCACGATGCGCGTCGACACCTCGAACTGGGTTGCCCCTACCGCATACCCGCCCTGACGCAGGGCATCGGGCACCGCTCGCAGCGAGTCGTCGCACAGCGACGCCACCATGGGGAGAATCATGATCCCCACTACGATCGCACCGCTCGCCGCGTTGAACACGCCGGTCTCAGGGAGCACTCCCCGCAGGAGCGGTGTGATGAACGTCAGCGCGAAGAACCCGTAGACCACCGTCGGAATTCCCGCGAGGATCTCCAGCACGGGCTTGATGACGCTGCGCGCTCGCGCGGAGGCGTACTCCGACATATAGATGGCACTCGCCAGCCCGACGGGGATCCCGATGACGCCGGCTCCGACGACGATGAGCATCGTGCCGCCTACGAGGGGCAGCACGCCGAACGACCGCGGTTCGAGCAACGGCGTCCATCGTCGTCCAAAGAGGAACTCCCACACCGGAACCTCGGCGAAGAACCGCGCGCTTTCGCCGGCCAGCACCGCGACGATGCTGATGGTGACGACCACCGAGAGTAGGGCGCAAAGGAACAGCAGTCCCTTGATGCCCTCCTCGTGCCAGCGGCGCCCGCTCCGCTGGAGCACGCTGGCCGGCGAGTCGGCGCCGGAAGGTCCCGCTACGACCATGCGATGCACTCCGGCAGTGTCAGCATGACCACCCTAAAAGTGCAGATACGTCTGGACCCTGAGCGACCACTCCGTGTCGCCCGTCGCCGGAGACCACACATCGATGTTGGCGGCGATCTTGTTGCGGCCCGTGAAGTGCACTACGAAGCCGGGCGTGAAGAGCCACCCCTGGTCGGCATCCAGGTCCCGATCGGGGTCGGCGTAGCTGACGCGCGCCACCGGCTCGACGTGCGACACGAACGGATTCTCGGCCATCGGCAACTTGTACGTCACGATACCCTGCGCCGCCATGAACTTCGACGGCCCCGACGCGCCGAGGTTCCGCCAGTTGTCGCCCGTCACGAACCCCGCCTGCGCGTGGAACCCCTGACCGAAGCTCCCGAACTCGACATCGCCGCCGAACGCGATCGCGGTCTCCGTCACCCCCCCGTTGTCGAGGTAGTCATGCGCGGCGACGTTCGCTCCAATCTCGAGGTTGGCGAGCGGACTCACGGTCACCCGGCCGGTGTAGGACTTGGCGCCGTTCTCGTCCGCCGTATTGGCGCCAGTGCCGTTGGTCACGCTCGCCGCATAGCCGAACGACCCCGATGCGCCGCTGAATTGCACACCGATATCGCGATCGGCGTACTGGAGCTTCTCGGTGAGACGGCTGAATGAACAGGTCCCACCCGGCCCTGCACAGGCGTCGACACCCCGCACACCACCGGCCCGCTCGATGACCAGGATCTGCGTGGAACTGGTGAGCTCGAAGAGATCGAACGGTCGCTTGAACTGCCCGACCGTGGCGCGGAACTGAGGAGCGAAGTTGAGACGCACCCACGCGTCTTTGAGGGAGAGCTTCCCGTCGCCGTAGTCCGGCTGCACTCGCCCACTCACGAGATCGTTCACCCGGACATCGGCCGAGAACCGGACACGCCGCATGAGGAACTCCGAGGCAGGCTCGGCCTCGACCGACGTGTGGTCGAACTGTGCGTGCACCCGACCGGTGAGCGTGATCTGCATGGCCCGCGATCGCACCTCGACCTGCGCGTCGATCGTCGAACTGCCCATAACGATGGCGGCGATCGCCACGGCAACCGCCCGCCACACAACGTGGATCTTCATCGTGAATTCCCCGAGGGTTTGTATCCCATGTGTGTCGTCGAATGAGGCGCCACGGCGCATCATCCGCCCATGATCTCCACGAGCGTCCTGCCCTTCGTGTCGCCACCGAACGCCGACCCCGACACCCGCGACTCGAACCGCTGAAGCGCCAGTGCATACACCTCGCCCGGCAGCGGCACATACCCGACCTCCGAGACCAACGTGGGGGCGTTCTCCAGGTAGAACCGCACGAACGCCTGGATCTCGGGCCGCTCGGCCGCGGCCGTGCTGACGTAGATGCGTGCCGTCATTGATCGTCACCTCGCTCGGCAGCACGGAACCATCACCGCCGTCGATCGGGACGAGCTTCAGCCGGCTCTGGTTCTCGGCGTAATACGCGTAGCCGAAGAACGCCAAGGCGTTTATGTCTCCCGCCACACCCTGCACCAACACGTTGTCGTCTTCGCTCGCCGTGAAGTCAGCGCGGGAGGCACCGGACTCGCCGTTGACGGTCTCGGTGAAGTAGTCGAACGTGCCCGAATCCGTCCCCGGGCCGTAGAGACCGATCTCCTCGCTCGGCCAGGACGAGCGCACATCGCTCCACAGGCGAACCGTACTCTCCGGGTTCCAGATGGCGTTGAGCTCCGCCACGGTGAGGTGGTCCACCCACGAGTTGTCGGGGTTGACCACGACCGAGAGCCCGTCGAAGGCGACCGGCAGCTCGATGTAGCCGACACCTGCCTGCTGAGCCGCCTCTTCTTCGGAGCCCTTGATCGTGCGCGAGGCGTCGTTGATGTCGGTCTCACCGAGCACGAACTTCTTGAACCCACCGCCGGTTCCGGAGATGCCGACCGTCACGCGTACGTCCGGGTGGGACCGCTGAAACTCTTCGGCAACGGCCTCCGTGATCGGGAACACCGTACTGGAGCCATCCACCCGCACCGTCGCTGGGCCTGCACCGGGCTCACCGCCGCCACAGGCAGCGAGGCTCACGAGAAGGGCGGTACCTGCAATGCGCTGCAGCTGCATTTTCTTCCTCTCCCTCAAATTGACGATCACCTGCGAACCGCCCGAAACTCGGGCGCGGGAGGAAGCTATGCGAGGAGTGTTAAGGGCGTGTAAAGGGCCCGTAAGGTTTTGCCGCTAGGTCTCGCGGCGGGGCAACCGCACGGCGAAGACGCTTCCGGCAGCCGGGGCGCTCTCGACCGTCACCGATCCTCCGTGGGCTTTGCACACGTGCTTCACGATCGACAGCCCCAGCCCCGTGCCGCCGAGTTCGCGCGAGCGGGCCTTGTCCACCCGATAGAACCGTTCGAATACCCGATCGTGGTGCTCGCGGGCAATGCCGACCCCCGTGTCGCGGACGGCGATCTCGGCGGCACCGTCGTCGGTACGCAGCGCGACCGACACACGTCCGCCTTCAGGTGTGTACTTGAGCGCGTTGTCGACGAGGTTGTTTACGACGAGTCCGAGCGCATCCTGGTCCCCGAGAACGTCGACGCGATCGGATGGCACCTCGACCTCGAGCGTCAGGCCTCGGTCCGCCGCGTCCACGCGGAAGTGGTCGACGGACGTATTCACCACCGTGCGGAGGTCGATGGGCTCCAGATCCGGGAGGCCTGCCGCGGACTCGAGCCGCGCGAGCGTCAGGAGGTCGGTGACGAGCAGCGACAGCCGGATCGACTGGTTTTGGATCTTGCTCAGGAATCGGTCGCGGGTCTCGTCGGGCATCTCCCGATCGTCGACGATGGTCTCGATGAGCCCCCGGATGGCCGTGATCGGCGTCTTCAGTTCGTGCGACACGTTGGCCACGAAATCGCTACGGACGGTTTCCAAGCGCCGAAGGTCAGTCTGGTCGTGCAGGACGACGACCGCGCCGGCGACCCGGCCCTCCCCATCGCGCAGCGGTGACGCGAGAAGCTCCAGTGTGCGTGTGGCTCCCGCGACATCCACGGAGAGCTCCCGCTGGACCTGGCCGCCGGCCGCCAGCGTCTCTTCCACGGCCTCGCCAACCCCGGCCACACGCGCCACCTCCCAGATCGGTTCGCCGACCGACCTCACGACGTCGGCCCCGAAGAGGGTAGCAGCGGTGTCGTTCATGTGCAGCACCGACATATCGGCATCGACGGCGAGCACACCCTCGGCCATGCTGCCCAGCACCGCCCGCAGCGTCCGTCGGTCGTCCTCCACCGTCGCGACACGTTCGGCGAGCGCCCGGGTCATCACACTGAACGCGCCCGCCAAACGTCCGATCTCGTCGCGCTCGTTGGCGCCCGTTGGGATTCGCACACTGACGTCCCCGCTCGCGAGGCGTTCGGCTGCTCCCGTGAGGACGGCGAGCCGTCCCGTGACGCGGCTGGCGATCCAGAATCCCGCCCCAAGAGCGAGGAGCGTCGCCACGACCCCCGCCACCACGACGATGTCACGCAGACCGTCGAGCCTCGACGCAACAGCCGCGACGGGGAGTCCCGCACGCGTGTACCCGATGCGCACGCCACCTTGATCCACCGCGACCGCCACATACACCATTGTGGCCGCAATCGTTCGACTGAATCGGACCGCCGACCCACGACCCGACCGGCGCGCCTCTGCGACCTCGGGACGGCTCGCGTGATTGTCCATCGTGGCGGGGTCCTCGTCCGACTCCGCCAGCACGACGCCGTCTTCTCGAATGACCGTGAGACGTGTCTCCGTCCCCGGCGCGATGCGCGCGATCTGTCGCTGGAGGCTCGCGGCGTCGCCCCCGGCCAGCGCCGGCCGCGCCAGCTCGCGTATCAGCAGCGCCTCGCGTCCGAGATCCTCGCGGATGGACGCTTCGAGGTCGGTCTCCAGCCATCGCGACACCAACTGACCGGTCACGACGATGCCGAGCAACGCGACGAGCGTGAAGCCCCCGAAGAGCTTCCAGAAGAACGGTGACCGAATCATGTCAGGCCGCGTCGTTGTTGAAGCGGTACCCGATTCCCCGCACGGTCTCGAGCGCATCGCGATAGTCGCCGAGCTTGCGCCGGATCGCACGGACGTGCACGTCGACGTTTCGATCGATGACGTGGGCGCCGCCTCCGATCACGCGGGACAGCAGCTGATCTCTGCTGAACGCGCGCCCAGGCTGGGACGCGAGGAGGTGGAGAATCCTGAGTTCCGTCGGCGTGAATTCGACGCGGCTCCCGTCGACGACGACCTCGTGCCGCGTCATGTCGATCACCACGTGCGCGCAGACGATGCGCTCACCCGCCGGATCGGTCGACCGTCCACCGCGCCGCAGCACCGCCCGGACCCGTGCGAGCAACTCCTTCGTCCCGAACGGCTTGGTGACGTAGTCGTCCGCGCCGACACCGAGTCCGAGCACCACGTCGGACTC
>JBDHIW010000032.1:0-17290 GCA_039587215.1 Gemmatimonadota bacterium
AGGTAGGGGTAGGTGACGGGGTCGAGGGCCCCGGAGATCGGGAGCCACCCCAGTGTCGCGCCGAACACGAGCTGGAGCATCATGGCCAGCCAGAACACGGGCGTGGCGTATGCCACCAGGGTGAGCACCGACAGCGCGTGGTCGGTCCGGCTGCCGGCGCGCACGCCCTGGGCGACGCCCACGAGCACGCCCGTGACGAACGTGATGATCAGCGCAGCCGTCGCGAGGAGAATCGTGTACGGGATGCGCGACAGAATTGCCGCGGCTGCCGACCGCCGCTCGGTGTGCGAGTAGCCGAAGTCGCCGCGGGCGACGTTGGCGAGGTAGCGCACGTACTGCACGACGACCGGCTGGTCGAGCCCGAAGTTCTGGCGGAGCTGCTCGCGTACCTCCGGCGGAACCCGCGGCGCTTCGGCGAGCCGAGACGTGGGGTCGCCCGGGGCGAGATGAAGGAGGAGAAAAGTGAACGAGGCGACGAGCCCCACGATCACGGCGGCCTGACCGAGCCGGGCGGTCAGCAGACGCGCCACGCTAGTCGCGTCCGAGAACGTCGCGGTCGAGCGCTTGCCGGGGATCGACTGTCCACTGCCAGAGGCTGGCCGACCACTGGTCCGGTCGGATCGACACGCCTTGCAGGCGGCGGTGTACGGCCGCCTGCGCGCGCGGCACGTAGATCCACACGGCTGGCGCGTCGTCGGTCAGCAGCGTCAAGGCTTGCTGCCAGAGCTCCACGGCGCGCGCGCCGTCGGCGACGCTGGTGGCGTCGTCCATGAGCGCATCCACGTCGGGGTTGGCGTAGCGGCCGTAGTTCAGTCCGCCGATCGCGCGGCCCGACCATGTGTCGGTCAGCGACGCGGCGCTCGGATCCTGGGCCAGCGCCCCGAAGAAGAGATCGAACCGGCCGGCCTCCGCGCGTGCGAGGACGGCATTGAACTCGAGCGATGTGATCCCGAGGTCCACGCCGACCCGCCGCCACTGGTCCTGAACGATCTGGGCGGCGCGCATGCGCGCGCTGCTCGAGCTGGGGACGAGCAGGTCGATGGTGAGGGGGGCGCCGTCTCGGTCCCGCACGCCATCGCCGTCGCTGTCGCGCCACCCGAGCCCGTCCAGCGTCTCGGCGGCCGCAGCCGTGTCGTACGCAAGAGACGGCTGGACGACGTTCCAGAGCCCGAGGATCGGCGTTACCGGCCCCGGCGGCACTTCGCCGCCCTCACCCAGCACGGCCCGGACGATGGCCGCACGGTCGGTCGCCTGGGTCAGCGCGCGCCGAAGCGACCGGTCGCCGAAGAGCGGATGCGCGCGGTCGAGGTTCGTGGGGTCGGCCAGGTTGAACCCCAGATACGCGTAGACGGGCACGG
This sequence comes from Gemmatimonadota bacterium, assembly GCA_039587215.1. GTDB lineage: Bacteria > Gemmatimonadota > Gemmatimonadetes > Gemmatimonadales > GWC2-71-9 > CAMYLY01. Next base: position 1,359 of record JBDHIW010000032.1, read on the forward strand.
CGTACGTTGTCAGTCGCGCGTGATCGCTGGCGGCGACCCGTTCGGCGTCTTCCGGTCGCGGCAGCACGTTCAAGACGTCGGCGTTGCCCGCCAAAATCTCGGCGATGGCCGCCGGGCCGTCTGCCGTGAACCGCCAGAGGATCCGGGGAACGCCGGGGCGGCCCCCGTGATAGTCCTCGACCGCCGCCAGTTCCACGAACTGGGCCGCTTCCCACTGCACGAACCGGAACGGGCCGCTGCCTACGGGATTGCGGCCGAACGCGTGGCTGCCGAGCTCGAGGCGCGGCACGTCGGCCAACAGGTGGCGCGGCAGGATCCACATGTGATAGACCGCGTCGAAGAACTGCTCCGGGTACGGTTCGGTGAACCGGAACGTCACGGTCTGGTCGTTGTTTGCCGTCACCGCTTCGATGCGCCCGAGTCGCGGCGCCGCGACGGCAGCCACCGCCGCGTCCGTGTACACCGCGAACGTGAACGCCACGTCCGACGCGGTCACCGGGGTGCCGTCGTGCCACTGCGCGCCCGCGGCGAGCGTGAACTCGATCGTACGCGGATCCGGGAACCGCCACGCGGAGGCCAGCCGCGGAACGAACCCGTCGTCGCCCAAGGCGTTCATCTCGGGTCCGACGTCGGCCAGCTTCTCGAACACGAGATCGTTGAGCGACGTCGCCACGTCGGACTGCACGGCCGGCGGCAAGAGCACATCGGCCTCCGCGCCGGAGACCACGACGATCGTGCCGCACCACTCGCCGCACGCGCCCTCGGGCGCGCACCCGGTCGCGCCCATCAGGAGTGCGACCGTCGCGAGGCGCGCGCGTATCAGCGGAGCCAGGTCCACGCGGGATCTTGGAATCGGTCGATGTCGGGCGGTCCCGGACGGTCGGCGTCGGCACGCCACTCCCCGGGCCACGCGTCGCGTGCCGCGACCCCGATCGCGGCGGCGCCCTCGTCAAATCCGACGGGGCGCCCGAGCAGGTCGCGCAGCGCGATCGCGGGTACGGCCGCCCCTGGCGCTCGGCTCAGGCCGCGGACGCGGTCCTGCTGGTTCTCGAGCAGGATCGAGCCGTGCTGCAGGAACGCCTGGGGCTCACGGTACTGGGCGCTCCCCACGAGCTTGGCGCCCCGCGCCACGATCTCGCCGCCGACCGGCGCGGCGAAGCACGCGCCGGCGTCCGGCCGCATGGGCGGACGGGTAGGGGCGACCGACACGGTCGCGCCGAGCGAGGTCAGGGCGGTGGCCAGCATGTGGTGGATTCTAATGTAGGCCTCTCGGAGCGAACCGAACACATCCGTCGGAGCCGCGACGGCGTAGGTGACCTCCGCGTCGTGCCAGACCGCACGGCCGCCGGTCGGTCGGCGGACCACGTCGACCCCGCTTGCATCGATCAGGTCGCGACGGTAGCGCCGCGCCGCCGGCTCGTGCCTGCCGAGCGAGAGACACGGCGGATCCCAGCGGTACAATCGGAGGAAGGCCGTTCCCGGTCGGACGGCGTCGAGCAGCGCCGCGTCGATCGCCATGTTCTCGGCGCCGGGCCGCCCCTCGGCGTCCGCGATCAGGGCCCATCGGCACGACGGCGGCGCCTCGGAGGAGGCGCCGCCGTCGTGAGGGTCCTGGGTGGCGCGCTGCGTCATCGAGGTCGGGGTCACGCGGCGCCGTCAGCCGCCTCCGCGTATTCCTCGAGCGGAGGACACGTGCACATGAGGTGCCGGTCACCGTATGCCGCGTCGATGCGGCCCACGGTGGGCCACAGCTTGGCGATGCGCGTTTCGGGTGACGGGAACGCGGCGACGTCGCGGCTGTACGGTCGGTCCCAATCGTCGGTGGCCACGTCCTCGGTCGTATGCGGCGCCATGCGAAGGACGTTACGCTCGCGGTCGGCCGTCCCGTCCTCGATCGCGCGGATCTCCGCACGGATCGCGATGAGCGCGTCGCAGAAGCGGTCGAGCTCCTCGAGCGACTCGCTCTCGGTCGGTTCGATCATCATCGTCCCCGGGACCGGGAACGAGATCGTCGGCGCGTGGAAACCGTAGTCCATCAGCCGCTTTGCGATGTCCTCGACCTCGACCCCCGCCGACTGCTTGAACGGCCGCGTGTCGATGATGCACTCGTGCGCGATCAGACCGTTCTGTCCGGCGTACAGCAGCTCGTAGTGGCCCTGCAGCCGCTTGGCGATGTAGTTCGCGCTGAGAATCGCGACTTCGGTCGCCCTAGTCAGGCCCTCGGCGCCCATCATCGCGATGTACGCCCACGAGATGGGGAGGATCGACGGGCTGCCCCACGGGGCGGCCGACACCGTGCCGCAGGGTCGCTCGATGCCGAGCGGGACGACGGGATGGTCGGGGAGGAACGGTGCGAGATGCGCCGCCACGCCGATCGGTCCCATGCCCGGACCGCCGCCGCCGTGCGGGATGCAGAACGTCTTGTGCAGGTTGAGGTGACAGACGTCGGCCCCGATGTCTCCCGGCCGGCTGATGCCGACGAGCGCGTTCAGATTGGCGCCGTCCATGTAGACCTGTCCCCCCGCATCGTGCACGAGGTCGCAGATATCGCGGATGGTCCCCTCGAAGACGCCGTGCGTCGACGGGTAGGTGATCATCAGCGCCGCCAGGTGGTCGGCGTGCTCCGCCGTCTTCGCGCGGAGGTCGTCCATGTCGATGTTGCCGTTGGGATCCGTCTTGACCGGCACGACCCGGAGCCCCGCCATGACCGCACTGGCGGGGTTTGTGCCATGGGCGGACTGCGGGATGAGGCACACGTTGCGCTCCGTGTCGCCCCGGGCCACGTGGTACGCGTTGATGACCAGGAGCCCTGCGTATTCGCCTTGGGATCCCGCGTTGGGCTGAAGCGAGATCGCGGCGAACCCCGTGATCTCCGCGAGCCAGGTCTCGAGCTCCGTGAACAGGCCCGCGTAACCTTCGGCCTGGTCGCGCGGCACGAACGGGTGCAGGGATCCGAATTCGGGCCATGTCACGCCCGCCATCTCGGCCGTCGCGTTCAGCTTCATCGTGCACGATCCGAGGGGGATCATCGCGTGCGCCAGCGACAGGTCCTTGTTCTCGAGCCGCTTGAGATACCGGAGCATCTCCGTCTCCGCGTGGTAGCGGCTGAAGACGGGGTGCAGCAGGTACGGCGCCTGGCGGCGGAGCTCGTCGGGGATCGCGGGTGCGGGTTCGTCACGCTCCGGCTGTCCGCCGAGCACGCCGGCCAGCGTCGCGACTTCCTCGTCCGTCGTGCGCTCGTCGAGCGTGATCCCGATCCTCCGGTCGCTCATCTGCCGCAGGTTGATCGCCTGGGCGGCGGCGCGATCGAGGATCGCGCGGACCGCGTCCGGCTCGCCTTCGACGCATACGGTGTCGAAGAAGTGCTGGTGCACGACGGTGAGACCCGCGGCGGCGGCAGACGCCGCGAGCCGCCGTGCGTGGGCGTGCACCCGACGCGCGATCCGCGCGAGACCCTGCGGCCCGTGATAGACCGCGTACATGCCGGCGATCACGGCGAGCAGGACCTGCGCCGTGCACACGTTGCTCGTCGCCTTTTCGCGGCGGATGTGCTGTTCGCGCGTCTGGAGGGCCATCCGCAGGGCCAAGCGGCCTGCGGTGTCCTTCGTGACCCCGATGATCCGGCCGGGGACGTGGCGTTTGAACTGCTCGCGCGTGGCGAAGAACGCCGCGTGCGGTCCGCCGTAGCCCAGGGGCACGCCGAAACGCTGCGAGTTGCCGACCGCGATGTCGGCTCCCCAGGCTCCGGGGGCTTCGATCTCGAGCAGTGCGAGCAGGTCGGTCGCCACGACGACGAGCGCGCCGTCTTCGTGGGCGCGCGCGACGACGTCGCGATAGTCACAGATTTCGCCGTCCGACCCCGGGTACTGCAGGAGGACACCGATCGTCCCCGCGGGGAGGTCTCCCGTCGTCGTGTCCATCTGCGCGACGGCGATGCCGCGCGCCGTGGCCCGCGTCTCCACGACCGCGATCGTCTGCGGGTGGCAGCGCTCGTCCACGACGAAGACCGCGTCCTTGGGTGAGCGCGCCACGGCGTAACAGAGACTCATCGCCTCGGCGGCCGCCGTCGCCTCGTCCAGGAGCGATGCGTTGGACACCTCGAGCCCCGTGAGGTCGCTGACCATCGTCTGGTAGTTGAGCAGCGCCTCGAGCCGTCCCTGCGAGATCTCGGCCTGGTACGGTGTGTACGCCGTGTACCAGCCCGGGTTCTCGAGGATGTTGCGGAGGATCACCGGCGGCACGACACAGTCCGCGTAACCCATGCCGATCAGAGACCGCCATACTCGGTTCTCGCGCGCGCGCGCCGCCAGGTCGTCGAGCGCGGTCCGTTCGGAACGCGCGGCGGGAAGATCCAGCGCTCGGTCGAGGCGGATGTCGGCGGGGACGGCGGCGTCGATCAGGCCGTCCAGCGTTTCGAACCCGACCGTCTCCAGCATGTGCTGGAGGTCGTCGGCACGCGGGCCGAGATGGCGCCACGCGAAATGGTCGGGGTGCAGGCCGAACGAAGAGTGTGACATGAGGTGTTCCTATGAAGGACAACGCCCCGGGGGTTCGTCCCCGGGGCGCGTCACGGTCACATGACCGGGCCGATGTCGCGCCGGTCGGGAATCACTCCCCGACGTGCGCGGCGTAGTCGGTAGCCGTGAGCAGGCTGCCGAGGACTCCGGGGTCCTTGAGCGCCATCTTGATCATCCATCCGTCGCCGTAGGGGTCTCGGTTGATGAGCGCCGGGTCGCCCTCGAGCGCGTCGTTCACCTCCACCACCTCGCCCTCCACCGGGCTGTAGAGCTCCGACACCGCCTTCACGGCCTCGATCGTTCCGAACGACGCCATGCGGTCGAATGTCTCGCCGACGGCGGGGAGTTCGACGTAGACCACGTCGCCCAACTCGCCCTGCGCGTAGTCGGTGATGCCCACGACCACGATCGTCGGATCCTCCGACGGCTTCACGTACTCGTGTTCTTCGGTGTAGTAGAGCGACTCTGGGATGTTCGACATGGCCCCGTTTTCCGGCGATGAAGTTCAAGCGAGGCGTAGGTTATCCGGGGGCTCACCTAGTGTCAACCGGCCGCGGACACCAGCGCGGAGAGGTCCGAAACCATGGCGCCCCGGGGCGTTGCAGCTGCGAGCGCGACGTAGCCCGGTCCCGGTTCGCGGGTATCGTCGGGTGCGGTCCACGGCCGGACGTCGATCCGAGCGACGCGGGCGGGATCGTCGTCGCCGCACGGCCAGACCACCACGGCGTCGGGACGGGCGCGGCTCCACACGTCGGCGGTGCGCCGGGCGTCCGATGCCGGGCCGCTCACGAGGAACACGGTCGGCCCCTCGAGCGTGGGCGCAGAGGCGTCTGGGCGGATGCGCGAGACGGGCATCCCCGCGTCGCGGGCGCGGGCGACCAGGGCGTCGACCGTGGCCGATGGTGTGCCGTCGTCGGGCACCAGCACGCCCGGCGGGCGGTCCCCGGCCGCCTGCGCTGCGCCGCGCCGCCTGAGGTCGAGCCACACGTTCCAGGTCCGGTCGCGGAGGTCCGCGAGGGACCGATCGTTCTCGATGACGTGATCGGACCGGTCCCGCTTGTCCGCCGCGGGGAGCTGTGCGGCGATCAGCCGGTCCGCGTCGGATGGATCGAGGCCCCGGTCCGCGACGAGCCGCCGTCGTCGCTCGGCGGCCGGTGCGTCGACCAGCACGATGACGTCGAAGTCGTCGGGGTCGAGCACTTCGAAGAGGAGCGGGATGTCGTGGACCACGATGCAGTCGCCGCGCGCGGTGGCATCGGTCTCGGCTGCGGCGCGGCGCTCGTGAACGGCGGGGTGGACGATGTCGTTGAGGCGCGCGCGCGCGGTGTCGTCGCGCATCACGAGTGTGCGGAGGGCCGCGCGGTCCAGGTAGCCGTCGGGGCCGACCATGGCGGCGCCGAAGGCGTCGGCGATGGCATCGAGCACGGGGGAGCCGGGCACCTGCACGGCGCGCACGAGTTCGTCCGCGTCGATCAGCGTCGCGCCCCAGCCCGCGAGCGACCCGGCGACGGCGGACTTGCCCGCGGCGACGTTCCCCGTGAGCCCGACGCGGAGCATGGGGAGCGCGGTCCTCACATGAGCGCCGTCTGGCGCTCGTCCACGCGTGGGACCTCGTGGCAGTGCCGGCACCGCGCTTCGTACGCTTCGCTCCCGCCGATCATGATGGTCGGGGAGTCGTAGGCCGCCGGACGGCCGTCGATGAGGCGCTGGTTCCGACTGGCCGGCTCGCCGCACCGCACGCAGATCGCGTGCAGTTTGTCCACCAGTTCCGCCATCGCGAGGAGGTGCGGCATCGGTCCGAACGGCTCGCCGCGGAAGTCCATGTCCGTTCCGGCGACGATCACCCGCACGCCACGGTCCGCCAGCGTATCGCAGATCCGCACGATGCCGTCGTCGAGGAACTGCGCTTCGTCGATGGCGACCACGCTCGCCTCGTCGTCGAGTTGCCGCATGACGTCGTGCGCCGAATCGGCGGGATGGGCGTCGACGGCGACGCCGTCGTGCGTAATCACCTGATACACGCCGTAGCGGTCGTCCAAGTGCGACTTGAACACCTGTACCCGCTTGCGGGCGATGATGGCGCGGCGCACCCGGCGGATCAGCTCCTCACTCTTGCCGCTGAACATGACGCCGGTGATGACTTCGATCCAACCTGGTTTGGTCGCGTGAATCATCGGGGCCCCGGAAACGCGTTGGTGCGGAGGGAGAGGGTACCGCGCCGGCCGGAGACTGGCAAGCGCTTGCCAACGGGCGGTCTTACGCGGTACTAATGTGGCGTTGATGCTGACGCGCGGATGGAAGCCGGTGACCGTGATGCGCGTCGCCACTCCCACACCCGTGCCCAAGGGGGACAGCTTGAACAAGACGGATCTCATTGAAGCGTTGGCGGCCGAAGCGGACCTTTCGAAGGCTGACGCGGGTCGCGCGATCGACGCGATGTTCGGAACCAGCGGAGTGATCGCCAAGGCGCTCAAGTCGGGCGACAAGGTGCAGATCACGGGATTCGGAACCTTCCAGGCGAAGCACCGTGCCGCGCGGACGGGCCGGAACCCGAAGACGGGCGAGTCGATCGACATCGCCGCCTCCGTGGCTCCGGGCTTCAAGGCGGGTCAGGGTCTGAAGGACGCGTTGAACTAGCGACCTCTCGGACAGAATAGACACAGGGGCCCCGCGCACCGGCGCGGGGCCCCTGTGTGCGTTTGGGCCGGGCGTCAGCGCGCGTCGTGGGTAACCTTGACCGGGCGTCCCCGCAGGTGGGTGGCCTCGAGTCCGCGGATCGCCTGTCGCCCCGAGGGACTCCGCACCTGCACCAGCGTGAAGCTGTCGTGGAGGTCGACGCGTCCGACGTGGTCGCGCGGGATCCCGGCGGCGTTGAGGAGCGCCCCGACCACATCCCCGGGCCGGAGCCCGTGACGGCGTCCGCTGTCGATGCGGAGGTGGACCCACGTGGGGAGATCCTCCTCGCCCGTGCCGTGCGGCTCGCCGGCCGCACTCGCGGTCTCGAGCGCGGCGGCGGCGACCCGCGCGGCGTCGTACCGGTCGAACAGCGGCGCCAGCGCCATGAGCGAGGCGAAATGCTCGTCCGACTCCAGGCGCTGCTCGACGGACCGGCGGAGCGAGGCGGCGCGGTCCCTGGCGCGGTCGACTTCGGCCGCGAGCCGCATCGGCTTCGCGGGCTCGATCAACCGGCGGAGGTACCCGGCCTGCCACGGCCGAGCGAGGACCAGAGTCTCGGCCGCGAGCCCGCGCAGCGCGTCGAAGACGTCCGGGGTCGGGAGATCGGCGGCGATCGCGAGCTCGACGCCGTCGAGCGCAGGTCCGTCGGCCAGCGACATGGTCGGATCGTGCCGGTACAGCGACCACCGGGCGTCGCCAGCCGGATCCCACAGCACGGCCGAGGCGGGGTCGAGAGCATCCAGCGCGGCCCGCACGGCCTCTTGGACCCGGTTGGCGCCGACGATGGCCACGCGCGCGCCCCCCAAAGGCGCGTCGGGCGCCGGCACCGCCTGCAGCAGCGGCGCCCGGTGGGCGTACTGCTCGATGGCGTCGCCGGCCTCCTCGACGTCGTGGGTCACGAGGATGCGCTGTGCCTTCGTGAGGTCCGCGAGCAGGCTGTGCACCGCCGCCGTGTCGGCGGCGGTCAGGAGTTCGGGCCACAACAGCACGGTGCGTGCGACGCCGTCGGACGGGAGTCCCGACCGGCCGGCCAGCGCCAGCGCGGTCGTAGGCGTGGCGACGACCGTCGCGTCGCTGAGCGCGGCGAGCTGGCGGGACGTGCGGGCCAGCCCGGAGGCGACCACGACGCGCTGTTCGGGCAGTCGGGCGAGGGCGGCGCCGAGCTCGTCGGTGAGCCCTTCGGCCGGGGCGATCACGAGGGTGATCCCGGGTCCGCGACCCATTTGGAGAAAGAGCGGCGCGACCGCCCAGGCAGCGGGCGGGACGACGTAGATGAGCGGATTTCCGCTGGAGAGCGCGGCACGATGGCCGGCGCTGAACTCAGCGGCGAGAGACGGGATCACGGGGTTCCTCGATTGTCAAAGATCGCGCGGTGATGGTACCGCGAGCCGTCGCTCGCCGCAACCGGCGTCGCCCGTTGACACGCGTCGCCCGCCACCCGAAGCTTGCCACCACGATGCGAGCGATGCGGTGGGCGGCGCTGCTGGCCGGGATGTGGCCGAGTGTCACGAGCGTGGCGGACGCGCAGGTGCGACCGACGGCCCGGGACCTGGGGGTCGTCGTGGGCACGATGGCGCCGGGGCCGGTGAACGCCATCACGGACGTCCCCGGCGTGCGTGTGGGGCATGCAACGGTAATCGCCGGAGACTCCGTCAACTCCGGCGTGACGGTCGTGATGCCGCACGCAGGAAACGTGTTCCAGGCGAAAGTGCCGGCGGCGGTGGTCGTCGGGAACGGCTACGGGAAGCTCGTCGGGGTGACGCAGGTCGACGAACTCGGCGAGCTGGAGTCCCCGGTCTTTCTCACGTGCACGCTGTGCGTGCATCGCGTGGCCGACGCGGCGATGACGTACCTCCTCGGACTGCCGGGCAACGAGAACGTGCGGTCGGCCAACGTCGTCGTGGGCGAGACCAACGACGGGTTCCTCAACGACATCCGCAGCCGCCCCGTGCGGGCCGAACACGTCGACGCGGCCCTTCGGAGTGCGTCGGGCGGTGTGGTACCGCAGGGCGCGGTCGGTGCGGGTCGGGGCACGGTGGCGTTCGGTTGGAAGGGGGGCATCGGGTCGTCCAGTCGGCGGCTCCCCGACAGTCTCGGGGCGCCTACCGTCGGGGTGCTCGTGCAGACCAACTTCGGGGGCACGCTCGTGATGGCGGGGGCGCCGGTGGGGCGCACGCTCGGGACGGTGGAGGCGCCGGGGCCCGGCCGGCGGGGCGCGCCCGGCGACGACCGGGACGGCTCCATTATGATTGTGGTAGCCACGGACGCGCCGATCGACGCGTCGGGGCTGCGGAGGCTCGCGCGCCGCGCACTCGGCGGCATGACCCGAACGGGGAGTGCGATGTCCAACGGATCCGGGGACTACGTGATTGCCTTCAGCACCGTGCCCGTCGGGGAGCTTCCGGAGGGGGGTGGGGTCCGGGGCCGCGACCTCGATCCGTTCTTCCGCGCCGCGGCGGACGCCACCGAAGAAGCCATCTATAACTCGCTGTTGCAGGCGACGGACGTCCAGGGGTATCGCGGCACGGTGCAGGCGCTGCCCGTGGACGAAACGCTCGCCGTTCTCGAACGCCATGGAGTGGTACGCCCGTGACCGACGCCGCCTTTACGCGATCGCGCAACCTGATGCATCTGGAACCGTCCGCGACGATCGCGGTGAGCCAGGAGGCGCGGCGATTGCGCGCCGCCGGCGAGGACGTGATCGATCTGTCGGCGGGCGAGCCGGATTTCGGAACGCCCAAAGGGGCGTCGGATGCGGGCATCAAGGCGATCCAGGCCGGACACACCCACTACCCGCCGAATCCCGGTCTCCTCGAGCTGCGGGCCGCGGCGGCCCGGCACCTCTCGCTGCTGTCCGGCGGGCGCCCCGTCAACGCCGACAACATCGTCGTGTCGACCGGTGCCAAGCAGTCGGTGTTCAACGCGTGCTTCTGTCTGTTCGGTCCCAACGACCGGGTCCTGGTGCCGGCGCCCGCGTGGGTGTCGTATCCGCAGATCGTGCACCTGGCCCGCGCCACCCCGGTGCTCGTCCCCGGGGCGCTCGACTGGAGCCTCAAGGTCGGGGTCGATCAGCTCGAGGCCGTACGCGACGCGCAGACCAAGGGCGTGATCCTCTGCTCGCCCGTGAATCCCACGGGTGCGGTGTACGCCCGCGCCGAGCTCAAGGCGATCCTCGAGTGGGCGCGGGACCACGAACTGTGGGTGATCGCCGACGAGATCTACCGGAGGATTCACTACGGGGCGGGGCCGGCGGCGTCGGTGCTCGATCTGCCCGACGAACTGCTCGAGCGGGTCGTGGTGGTGTCCGGCGTCAGCAAGACCTACGCGATGACGGGGTGGCGGATCGGGTTCGCGGTCGCGCCGCGCCCGGTGACCCAGGCCATGGCCGCGCTCCAGTCCCACGTGACCAGCGGCGCCTCGCATCCAGCGCAGTGGGCCGCTGCCGCGGCCCTCACCGACGAGCGGGTCGAGCACGACGTGGAACACATGATCGAGGAGTTTCGTGCGCGGCGTGATGCCGTCGTGCAGTTCTTCCGCGAGCAACTTCCCGGGGTCGAGTTCGTCGAACCGATGGGCGCGTTCTACTTCTTCTTCCGCGTGGATGGGTTCTTCGGCGACGGATTGGACGGCGCGCTCGCCTTCTGCAAGCGGCTGCTGGCCGAACAAGGCGTTGCCCTGGTGCCTGGCGAGGCATTCGGCGACAGCCGGTGGGTGCGGCTGTCGTACGCCGCGTCACGCAAGGATATCGACCGTGCGCTCGAGCGCATGGAAGTGTTTGCCAACGGGCTCCGGACGGCGGGTGCGTCCGCCGGGGAAGAAGGTGGGGCATGAGATTCGGCGGCAAGTTGGAAACGGTCACCGATCCCGTCGAACCGGCGGTGTATCGCTGGGATGCGGAGACGGACATCCTCTCGTGCGCGCTCACGCCGCCGGAGGGGACGCGCGGGTTCACCGGATCGATCGAGCTGGAGGACAGTCGAGGGGCGGTGGTGACCCTCGACGTGGAGGCGGGAAGTCTACTGGCCGTCGAAGTCGTCGTGTGGCCGGAGCGCACGGTCGTTCCGGAACTCGCGGGACCCGCGCCGCAGCGCACCGCGCGGCTTACCGTGCCGGCGCGGCCATCGCAGCCCGGCGTCGGTGTGCTCGAGGTGGATGTGCAGATGCTCGTGGAGACGAGCAAGGACGAAGCGGTGATTCACATCGCGTTGTCCGGCGGGGCACCGCACGAGGCCGTTTCGCTCGCCGGCAATCTCATGGTCGAGCTGGATGCGGAGGAGGAGCTCGTGGGGTTCTGGTTCCTGCACGTGCCTCCGTTCGACGACGAATCGTGATCGTCTTCGGTCGCCGCGCACGCGCGCGGGAGGCGCTGACCCCCTGACGGTCTCGCTCCGCGCCCGCCTGCGGGATCTCGTCGCCGAGCTGGGAGGTACGGTGACGCCGGGGGTCCCGCTCCGCGGGCCACTCCCCTACGTCGAAGAGCCGTTTGCGGACGCCGACTACGTGGAGGACGCCGACCGCATCACGGCGCGCCCGGTGGTTGCCGACGGGCACTTCCCGCGCGTCGCGTTCGTCGACGGTATTCAGCGGTATGCGATCGAAGCGCGGTTCGGTCTGGTGCCGGTCGTGCGGGGGCACGTGGCCGCGGCCGTCTTGGACCGACGCGACGGAGCCCTCGAGGTCGAGGACAGCGCGGCCGAGGACTTCCTCGTCACGGCACGCGCCGCACTCACGTCGGACCAGCTCCGCGGTCTGGAGGCAGTGGGTCTGCCGGTGCACGACATGGACGTCGCGGAGCGGGCGCACCCGACGCTCGACCTCCAGCGTGCGGCGCGGGTCGTGGAGCGTCGCCGCGAGGCGCTCGAGCGGGAACTCGCGACGAGGGCGAATGGTCGTGACCGTGACCGGTGGCTCGTCGTCGACGGCGGAATCGGTGCCGTGGCGGCGGGCGTCGACGGCGACCGCGTCCTCGGGGTGATCAAGAGCCACGAAACCCAGTTCCTGCGCGGCCAGGATCTCGAAGTTGCGCTCACGCTTCCCGACGGGCACCGCACGAGCGTCTTCGAGCGCCGGCGGCGCGCGCAGGACCCCGTGTACACGTGGTATCTTCGATTATGGCCGTGGGAGCATGAAGCGTTGCTCCACGGTCTGATCCGCGTCGAGCGGTTGCCGGTCGCGGCCGCGGTCGCCGACGCCGATGCGGTGAGTGCCTGGCTCAGCGCGGAGCGGACGCCCCTCTCCGCGCCCGACGCCCGGTGGGATCGGCTGCTCTATCCGATCCACCAGGTAGAGACGTACCTACGCGCCCAGCTGGGAGGTTGGTGGTGATCGTGGCTCGCGAGCGAGCGCCCATCGGACGGGTCGTCGCGACCGAAGCGCTGCCCGCCGGCCCGCACGAGTTCCACTTCTGGACCGCGAACGACGCGGCTCTGGGCATCGGAGCGATCGTGCGCGTCGACGGCGAGGCGGATCGTGTCGTCTACGCGGTCGTCATCGATGGTCGGGCGTACTCCGACGTTGCCAGCCCGATGCACGACGTGATGGCGGCCGAAGGCAAGCCAGACACGGCCGCGGCTCCCACGCGACGCGCGGAGATTCGTCTGTGGACCGCGGCGGTTCTGCGTCACGTTCCGGAAGAGCCGGTGCAGCCGGTGCCGCTCACGGCGGTGTACGCCGCGTCGGCCGAGGACGTCGAGACGGCGCTGCGCATGGACACCTACCTGCGCGCGACGCCGCCCGCGGGCATCCCGATCGGCGTGTACCAGGCGGGTGGCATGTCCGTGCCGGTCGCGCTCGACGCCGCGTTCGTCATGGGACCCGAGTCGGCGCACCTCAACATCTCCGGCGTGTCGGGTCTCGCGACGAAGACGAGCGCGATCGAGTTCATGCTGGCCAGCATCTTTCAGCGGATGCCGGCCGAGAAGGGGTCGGTCGCCGCGGTCTGCTTCAACGTGAAGGGGCCGGACCTCTGTTTTCTGGATCAGCCGGCCGAACTCTCGGACGAGGACCGAGCGCTCTACGACGTCGTCGGGGTCGAGCCGCGGCCGTTCGAGCACGTGGAGTACTACGCGCCGTTCAAGGCCGACGGCGTGAACCTCAACACGCTGCGCACGCACCCCGAGGTCGTCGACGGCGTGCAGCCGCTCGTGTGGGGACTGCGTGAGGTCCTGGACTATCACGAGGTGCTCCTGAACCGCGACGACCTCGATGCGAAGGCGGACGCGTTTCTCGATTTCCTCGCGGACCGGGTCGTCGAGAAGGAATTCCACGACGACTGGGGCGGCGTGCACCGTGTCCGCAGCTTCAGCGATCTCGAGCGGCTCTTCCGAGCGATCTTCGACGGGATGGAGCAAACCGCGCGCGGCGACGTGTGGCGCACGCACCATCTGGCGACCATCCGCAAAGTGCGGAACCGTCTCCTGAACATCTCCACCCGCTGCAAGGGTCTGGTGACGGACGACGGTACGGCGAACGACCTGCCGCTCGGGGCGTTCGATGATCGCGCCGTGTACGTGCTGGACGTGTCCGGCATGGATCAGCTCGGCCAGGACCTCGTCTTCACCCGAGTGGTATCCCGCCTGCGCGAACACCTCGAGCGCCGCGATCTCGGTGTGGACCACGTGGTCGTGTTCGTCGACGAACTGAACAAGTACGCGCCCGGCGACGGGCCCGACACGTACGTCCGCAAGATGCTGCTCGACATCTCCGAGCGCGGCCGCTACCTCGGGCTCGTGCTCTTCGCCGCGCAGCAGTTTCGTTCGCAAGTGCACCGCCGCGTGGTCGGCAACGCCGGGACCATCGTGTTCGGGCGTATGGACATGGACGAACTCGCGACGCCGGGCTACCAAGTGCTGTCGCCCGCGACGAAGATCAAGCTGGCGACGCTGCCCAAGGGCGATCTCATGGTGCGGCATCCGCACTTCACGCAGCCGGTCTTCGTCCGCTTTCCGCGACCACCGGTGCTGAGCGGTCCCGAGGGCATCGCCAAGTTCCCGCCGCAGGCCGACGTGGCGTTCGACGAGGCGGTGATCCGCCAGCTGCTGCAGCTGGACCGATCGATCGCAGAATCGCGGGTCCGTGACGCGATCGCCGGTCGGACGGAACTGGAGGTGCGGCGCGCGCTCCTGGCGACGCGGCGCACTCGGCCGGACGACGTATTCGGGTACTTCCGTTCGGCGCTCGGGCCGTCGGTCCGCCGCGGCGAGGCGTCGCCGGGCCCGCAGGTCATTCCGCTTCAACAGGTGGAGGATCCGTATGGCTCGTAACGTCCGCCGAACCGTCATCGCGGCGCTGGCCGCGATGGCCGGGTGGGGCATGCCGGCGCGGGCGCAGGCGCCCGTCGAGATGCGGTTCACGCCCGACCTCGGCGTGCGATTGCATTCCGTCGTGACGACCGAGGGGTCCGCGCTGATTCAGGAGCAGGGCGCACCGGAAGGCAGTGGGATCAGCATGCAGTACAGGCGACGGGAGGCCATCACGCTGCAGGCGGTGCGAGACGGCGGTTCCGGGCTCGTCGTCGACGTCACCCACGACTCGGTGGCGTCGCGGGGCCGACCGGCCGGCGGGCTCTGGCAGGGGATCGACTCCGAGACCCTGCCTGCCGCGAGCGCGCGGGCGCTGCTCGATCCACGATTGCAGGTGCAGTCCATCGTCGAGGGGACGTTGCGTACCGGGCTGGTGGGTGGTTTCGACATCACGCTGCCGGTCGGGCCGGTGGGGGCCGGGGGGCAGTGGGAGGCCGAGATCGGACTCCCCGTCCACGGGCGCGCGATGGTGCGGACGGAATTGGGGTTGGACGATCGGCTGCGGATCGACGGGCGCCTGCGCGCGACGGCGACGTTCGTCATCGACAGCGTCGTGCCGCGCAACACGGACACGTTGGTGTACCTCAGTGTCAGCGGCCAGGTGACGCCACGGACCATGGTCGATGCGGCGGAGGCGTCCAACGGGAGCGTGCGTGCGACCGGCGCGCTCGGCGGCTCGCTGATCTGGTCGACCGGGTGGAAGAGCTTCGTGTCCGGCGCCATACGCTCCATCGTGGTTCTCGGCGTGCGCTACGGTCCCCCGGGACAATCGAACACGGTGCCGATCGAGGTCCGCCTCGACGGCACGACGCAGTTCCAGCTGCGCCCCTAGCGATGCCCCTGTGGATGCTGTTGGCCGCGACGCTGGCCGCACCAGCCGACACGGCGGAACTCCGGTTCACCCCCGATGTCGGGCGCCAAGTGTGGCGGGACTTCGATCTGCACATGCGCGTGCAGGTGGATTCCGCCGCCCAGCGGCGCACGAGAGAGACCGCGGCGCGCGGCGCGATGCGGCAGGTCGTCGCCCGCGGCTATCGCGGCGAGACGCTCATCCATCTTGCCCTGGACACGCTGGTGCTGCGGGAGCGTGTCGGCGACGACCCCTGGTCGGACGAGCGCATCGTCGCGTCCGGCGGGTCGGCCTGGCGGCAGCTGTCGGTCGATCGACACCTGTCCCGCCTGCGCGTCCGGGACGGCGGCGGCGCGACCGCCGCGCGCCTGCTCGAGTGGGCCGCGCTGGGCATGCCGGGACTCACGCTGCCCGCGCGCCGGGTCCGACCGGGTGATGCGTGGCGGGTCTGGGTCCGCGTGCCGCGGTCGATCCCGCGCCTGCCGGCCGGGCCGTGGCTCGACATGGGGGTGCGGCTCGTCGTGCGCTTAGACAGCGCGACGGTCGCGGGCGGCGACACCTTGTTTCACCTGACGTTCGAAGGCGACG
>JBDHIW010000215.1:0-3669 GCA_039587215.1 Gemmatimonadota bacterium
GCTACGTCGTGATCCAGCGCGACTCGACCGGCAACGGCGAAGTGTGGTACCGCGCCCTCGAGGGCGACACGACCCTGATCAAACTCACGGAGCCAGGAACGACCGGAGACTACGGCGCCCGGTTCTCCCCCGACGGCGAGTGGATCATCTACACCAGGGGCGCGGGCGGGGGGGCACAGGTCATCGCCCGCCGGTTTCCGGAACTCACCGGGCGCGTCCAGGTCTCGATCAACGGCGGCTCGACGCCGGTGTGGTCTCCCGACGGCTCGCGCATCTACTACGTCAACGGCAATCAACTTTGGGCGGCGACGGTCGGCTCGACGGACCCGCTCACCATCACGTCCCGCGACGTCGTGCTCGATCGCGGCTACACCTTCAACAACATCCACGCCGACTACGACATCATGGCCGACGGCAGCATTGTCGCGTTTCAGTCACCGAGCCAGGATCAGCAACTGATCGTGGTGCGCAACCTCGGAGTCGAACTCCGCGACCGACTCCGCAGTATGCCGCGGTGAGTCGAGACGATGCCGCCAACCCGAACTGACGACCGGCCGACTTCCATGGAGGCTCGCACGATCATGTCACGATTGCTCTTCGTCATCGCGCTCGGACTCCTGTGCCCGATGGCGGCCACTGCGCAGGACACCCCACCGCGGGTCATCGCCTTTGGCGCGCATCCGGACGACGCGGAACTCCAAGCCGGCGGCGTCGCCGCCCTCTGGGCCCGCGAGGGCGCCCACGTGAAGCTCGTCTCGATGACGAACGGCGACATCGGGCACTTCGCGATGGCGGGCGGGCCGCTGGCCGTGCGCCGCCGCGCCGAGGTCCAGGCGTGCGCCGACATCTTCGGCGTCACGACCGAGGTGCTCGACATCCACGACGGCGAGCTGATGCCGACGCTCGAGAATCGCCGGACGGTCGCGCGGCTCATCCGCGACTGGCAGGCCGACATCGTGATGTCCCATCGGCGCTACGACTACCACGCCGATCACCGCTACACGGGGGAGCTCGTGGAAGACGCGGCTGTCGTGGTGGTCGCCGCCTTCTTCGAGCCGTACTCCCCGCGCGTCGAACGGAATCCCATCGTGCTCCACTATCCGGACCCCTTCGAGAAGCCGTATCCCTTTCAACCCGACTTCGTGGTGGGCATCGACGACGCGGTGGAAGCGAAGTGGGACTGCATCCGCGCCATGCCGTCGCAGTTTGCGGATGCCGACTCGTGGCAGGCGCGGTATCAACCCAACGTGCCGGACGACCCGATCGAGCGACGGGAGTATATCCTGGATCTGGTGAAGCGTCGGTACGCGGAGCAGGCGGACCGGTACCGCGACCGGCTCATCGAGCTGTACGGAGAGGAGCGCGGCAGCGCGATCACGTACGCCGAGGCATTCGAGATCTGCCAGTACGGGCGCCAGCCAACGATCGAAGAACTCAAAGAGCTGTTCCCGACGTTCTGAGGGAGCTCGCAGCGCCGGCACTGCGTCGTCTCGCGCCACAGCCCATCCGAGGCAACCTCCCGGTGCTCCGCCGCCGCTCCGCTGGCGGGGCACCGGCACACCCCGTACGTTAGCAGCCCCATTCCTCACCACACGGGGGGCGCATGCGACACGCACGAAGACATACGCTCCTGACGCTCACCTGTGCCGTGGCCCTGACCGGCATCGGCTGCGGAAGCGATCGCACCTCCATGGGCGATACCGAACACACGCTCACGATCCACATGGCCGGGCGCGACGAACGCGTACTCGGCCCGATGGGAGCGTACCCGTGGTTTCTCGTCTTTCTCGGGATCGCCGATGGCTTCGACAGCGAAGAGGCCGTACCGGAGCTGGTGGAGCATTGGGAGCACTCCCCCGACTACACCGAGTGGACGCTCCACGTGCGCGACGGCGTGACGTGGAATGATGGCGTGCCGGTGACGGCCGCGGACGTGAAGTTCAGCCTGGACCTGTGGACGTCGCCGGACGTCGGCTACGAGGCTCGGCACTACGACACCGTCACCGTTCTCGATTCGCGGACCGTCCGCGTTGCGTTCGAGCAGCCGGTGTCCAGCACACCCTTCGTGTACAGCTGGTTGCCCATCGTGCCGAAGCACCTGGTGGAGCCGCTCGACATGAGCGAGTTCTTCAGCTGGCCCTTCTGGATCCAGCCGGTCGGCAACGGGCCGTATCGCTACGCGCGACACATCCCCAAAACGATGACCGAGCTGCGGGCGAACCCCGACTATTATGGCGACCCGCCACGGATCGCCTCGGTCGTCCTGCGATACGGCGGGAATGCGCTGACGGAACTGTTGAGCGGCCAGGTGGACGTCGCCACCGGTCTCCCGCCGATCGAAGTCGTCCGGCTCCGAGAGGACGCCCGGTTCAACGTCTCGCACGCGGTGAATCTCTCCAACGTCTTCGGCATCGCGTGGAATCACGGCAATCCCCTGTTTCAGGATGCACGGGTCCGCCAAGCGCTCACCATGGCGATCGACCGGCGGGCACTCCTGCAGGTGATCGATTATCCCGAAGACGTGCCCATCGTGGACGTCCCGACCATGGAGCGACACCACCGGCGGGGCGAGGTGCCCGCTGCCCTGCCCTTCGCCCCCGACAGCGCATCCGCCCTCTTGGCACAGGCGGGTTGGCGCGCCACCGGATCCGACGGCACCCTGGAACAGGATGGTCAGGCGTTCCGCTTCACGTTGGGGGTCAAGGAAGACGAGTCCGCCCAAGCGGTCTTCATTCAAGAGCAACTGCGCCGCGTCGGTATTCAGATGGACATCCGCACCTACGACGCCAGCGTGTGGCGACAGCGAGCGCGCAACGGTGGGTTCGACGCCACGATCTGGCCGTACGGGTACATCAACCACTTCCGCGATTTCAATATCTCCGGATACCAGAATCCCACGATCAGCGCACTCCGCGACTCCGCGTGGTACACGATCGATCCCGCCGCCCACGACCGGCACATGCGTGCGCTGTGGCGAGAGTTTGCCCGCGAGATGCCCATCACGTATCTCCATCCGTTCGTCCGGTATCGCGTTGCGTGGGCACGGGTGCAGGGCATCGAAAACGGCATGGACTTCGTCCGGAACGTCGAGCATCTGTGGATCGATGACGAGTAACGTGGCCGTCCGCGTGCGTCGGACCGAGGCGTACGAGCGGCCGACGAGGCGCCGCAGCCCCGATCGGACCATGTCGCGATCGCTCGGTGGCGCAGTGAGCGCCGGCGTCGGCATGGACGCTCCGCATCCAGCGCAGGCGAACGCGTAGGTGGGTCGGCACGTCCTCAAGCGCCTGCTGTACGCGATCCCGCTGCTCTTCGGGATCATGACGGCGACGTTCTTCATGATGCAGCTCGCGCCCGGCGATCCGCTCGACATGTATCTCGAGCCGCAGCGGCAGCGGATGGTCGACCCCGAGGTGATCGAGCTCCTCCGGCAGAAGTACGGGCTCGATCAGCCGATCCACATCCAATACGTCCGCTGGCTGGGGAACGTCATGCAAGGAGACTTCGGCGAGTCGTTCCGGCATCGCCGGCCCGTGCGCAATCTCCTCGCCGAAGCCATCCCGTACACGCTGCAGCTCACGATCCTCGCCGTGTTGTTCGACGCGCTGATCGGGATCACCCTCGGCATCATCTCTGCGGTGAAGCAGTACTCAATGTGGGACAAGGCGG
>JBDHIW010000216.1:0-5610 GCA_039587215.1 Gemmatimonadota bacterium
GAGCGCTCGGAAGCGGAGATGCGCCTCAGAGGACGCCGCCGCACGCTCGAGCGATCGCCGGGCCAGCGCCGTGTCGCCGATCGCGAGCGCCGCGGTACCCACGTTGTACCACGTCGTATCGCTGCCGCCTCGGTCCGTTGCGCGGGTGTAGTGCCCCAGAGCTGCCGCAAAGTCCCCCTGCACCCACGCCCGGTCCCCCGCGGGACGCGGCGACTGCGCGTGCACGGGCGCCGATGCGGCGCCCAGCGCCAGGAGGACCGAGGCCAACGCCATGCTCCGTCGCGTCACCGCCTGCAGCATGAGGACGGCCGCAGCCGCCAGCAGCGGCACCCACGCCTGCGAGCGATCCTGCGACGCCGTCGTGGTCGCCTCGGGCGAGCGTTTGTACGCGTCGACCAACTCCCGCACGGCACCGGCCTGATCCTCGCGTTCCGCCGTTACGACGACGCCGCGCGCCGCGTCGGCGATCCGATTGATGATGTCATCACGACGCACCGTCTCGACGCGCTCGCCGTTCTCGTCCTGCTGGTAGTCGAGGAAAACACCGTCCGCATCACGCACCGGGATGGGTGCGCCCTGCCGCCCTCCCTGAGCCACCACGATCAGATGCACCCCCGCGGTCTCGAGCCGCTCCGCCTCCCGCACCGCCGCATCGACCGAATCGTGCGCCTCGCCGTCGCTGAACACTACGAGCACCCGATCGGCGACCTGATCCGCCGCGACGAGCAGTTCGCGGCCCTGGCGAAGAACGGCCGCCAGTTCGGTTCCGCCCGCAGACGTGAGACTCGGATCCAGCGCGTCGACCATCATGTGCAGTGCCGACTGATCGACCGTGAGGGGCGACAGGATAAAACTCTGACCGGCGAACGCAATGAGACCGATGCGGTCGCCCCGCAGGTCGTGCACGAGGCGACGGGCCTGTCGTCGCGACCGCTCGAGACGCGAGGGGCTCCCGTCCTCCGCCAACATCGACCGGGAGATGTCGACCGCGACCACGAGGTTGAGGCCCTTCGTCTCGGTGCGCACCGTGCGGCTGCCCCACCGAGGACCGGCGTAGGCGGCCGTCGCGCACAGTCCCACCACCATCAGGGCGATGGGCGACCACCGCCCGAGCGCCTGCGCCTGCGCCCCGACGGCGGCAGACCACCGTCGGGCCCGTCGCACCCGGGCGGCGCGCGCCCACCACGACAGCACGCCCAGCAAGAGGGCAAGCGCGGGCGCGAGCAGCAACAGCTGCGGGAAGTCGAACCGCACGGCTACGGCACCCGCACGATCAGTGTCGCCCCGAGGCCCAACTCGAGCAGCAGCGCCCCGAGACCCGCAAGGAGGAACCCGCGGAACGACTCGTCGGCATCGCTGTACCGCGTGATAGTCACCGGGGTCGTTTCGAGCTGGTCGATCTGCTGGAAGATCCGTCCCAGCGCCTCGGGGTCGGTGGCGCGGAAGTACCGCCCGCCCGTCATACCCGCCACATCACGCAGCAACTCCTCGTCGAGGCGGACGGGCAGCGTCTGATACCGCAGCTGGCCCTGTGCGCTCCGTCCGATCGGCATCGGCGCCTCCCCCTCGGTGCCGACGCCGATCGTATAGATCCGGATGTCGAACTGGGCCGCCGCCTCGGCGGCCGTCCGGGGATCGAGCATCCCGCGGGTGTTCTCCCCGTCGGTCAGCAGCACGAGCACCTTGCTCGACCCCGGCGCCCGTCGGAGCCGGTTCGCGGCGGTCGCAATAGCGGTACCGATCGCCGTGCCGTCCTCGAGCTCGAACGCGTTGAGCGTGCGCACGGACGCGGTGAGGACGTCGTAGTCGACGGTGATCGGCACGCGGGTGAGCGCCTCGCCGGCAAACGCCACCAACCCGATGCGGTCGTACTGCCGGCCTTGGATGAACAAGACAGACTGCTCGATGGCGACCTCGAGCCGCGTGGACGGCTCGAAGTCCTTGGCAAGCATGCTGCTCGACACGTCCACCGCGAGCGCGATCGCGATTCCCTCGCTTCGGGTCTCCACGAGATCCGCGCCGAACTGCGGGCCCGCAGCCCCCACGATCCACGCTGCCACCGCAACCGAACGGAGCGCGGCCGGCGTCTCCGCCACCCATCGCCGCGCCTGCGCGACGACCGGGATCGACTCGAGCGCTTCGACGACCGCCTCGACCCGACCGACCGTCTCGAGCACGTCACCCGACACGGCCGGCGCAAAGCGGGCCCGGTCCAGCTCCCGCAGCACTCCGGTCAGGTCGCGCAGGGGCCACGACGGGTAGCGCTCCCGCACGAGGTGCAGGCACTCGTCGGTCGTGACCTCCGTCCCGATGTCCGGCGCGCGCGCCGCGATCCGGGAACGCACCGCATCCGCCGCGAGCGCAATCACCGCCCGACCCTCACCCGCTTCGACCCACCGGTCCACCGGGGTATGCAGCTCAGCGGCGCCCCCAAAGCGCCACGCGGCACGCGGGCCCACACGCCGCCGCCGCACCGTCCAGATCGCGACCACGGCCAGGACGACGCCGACCAACACGATGGGAACGATCGGACGCGTCGGATACGCGGCGTACGGTCCGAGCGAGTGCCGCGGCGCGGCAGCAGTGTCCGGCAACACGGACGCGACCGTGACGCCAACGGTCGTCCCGGGCAGTGCCTCGACCCGGCCGTCGGCGTACAGCAGCTCGATCTCCGGAACGACGACGTCGTGCGCGCCCGGCGCAAAGAGCGCGACCGCGTACTCCAGAACGAGCCGTCCCTCGGTCACGCGCGCCACCGGATCGGCCAGCGGCTGCAGCACGTCCGTGGTCTCGAGCGCACCCGGCGCCGCGACGAGGGCCGTCGCGACGGGTACGGATCGGGTGATCCAGACCGTGTCACCCACGGTCGGTACCGCCGGCTGCACGTTCCATCCGCCGCCCTGAAGGACGAGAACCAGCGCCAACCGGATCATCGGCTCATCCGCCGCGCGCGGCGCGCGAAGGTCTCGTGCAACGCTTCGGCGTACGGGCGATCGGTTCGCAGCGCCAAGTGGTCGACCTGGAGCCTCGCGAATGCCCGGGCCCGACTCAGCCGCTGCTCCTCGGCCGCCAGTCCGATCCGCATCCGCGTCGCGTCATGCGCCGTATCGACGAGGACCCGTTCGCCCGTTTCCGCATCTTCGAGCTCGATCCAACCGACCGACGGGAGATCGAACTCGCGTGGATCGTCGACGGTAACCGCCACGACCTCGTGTCGCCGTGCCAGCCGCGCCAGCTGATCCTCCCAGCCCGACGCGCGAAAGTCCGAGAGGACTACGACGATGGCTCGATGCCGCAGGAGGCGCGCCGCGTAGGCGAGTGCGGTCGCAAGGCTCGTCCGCGCCGACGACGGCTGGAAGGCGACCAGGTCCCGGATGACCCTGAGGGCATGCCGACGCCCTTTGCGGGGGCGTACGACGTGTTCTACTTCGTCCGCAAAGACCAGCGCGCCGACACGGTCGTTTTGGTGGGCCGCCGCCAGCGCGAGCACCGCGGAGACCTCCACGCCGATCTGGGCTTTGGACGTGGGATCCCCGAACTCCTCCGATCCCGAGCGGTCCACCACGAGCAACAACGTGAGTTCACGCTCTTCGTGGAACGTCTTCACGTACGGGGAGCCCATGCGGGCGGACACGTTCCAGTCGATGGCACGGTAGTCGTCGCCGTGCTCGTAGGCCCGGACCTCGGCGAACTCCATGCCCTGTCCGCGGAACACCGATCGGTACTCTCCCGAAAACAGCGTCGTGACGAGTCGCCGCGTGCGGAGTTCGATCCTCTTCACCTGGCGCAGCACGTCCGCCGATACGACGCGCGACGGTTGCATCAGGGGACGTCCACAGCCTCCAGAATCCGCGCGATCACGTCATCGGAGGTCATGTCTTCGGCTTCCGCCTCGAAGGTGAGGAGCACGCGATGCCGCAGGACGTCGGCGCCAATCGCCTTCACGTCCTCCGGCACGACGTAGGCGCGGCCCCGGAGAAACGCCTGGGCACGTGCCGCCCTGGCCAGGTAGATCGACGCCCGGGGGCTCGCTCCGTAGGCGATGAGCGGCTGCAGGTCGGTCAGACCGACTCCCTGCGGCTCGCGGGTCGCTCGCACGATGTCGACGATGTAGTCGACGAGCTTCTGGTCCATATACAGCTCGGCGATGGCTTTGCGCTGGCGGAGGATGTCCACGGGGTCCGCCACGCGTGAAACCGGGATCTCCTGCGCGCCGGCCATCCGCCACAGGATCTCCTTTTCGTCGTCCCTCGACGGGTAGTCGACGCGGATTTTGAGCATGAACCGGTCGAGCTGCGCCTCCGGCAGCGGATAGGTCCCCTCGTGCTCGATCGGGTTCTGCGTCGCCAACACGAGGAACGGATCCTCGAGGCGATACGTGTCGCCCCCGATCGTGACCTGCTGCTCCTGCATGGCCTCGAGCAGCGCCGCCTGCACTTTCGCCGGTGCGCGGTTGATCTCGTCCGCGAGGATCAGGTTGGCGAACAGCGGACCGCGCTTCGGATGAAACTCGCCGGTCTTCTGGTCGAACACCATCGTCCCGATGATGTCGGCCGGCAGGAGATCCGGCGTGAACTGAATCCGGTGGAACGTCGCGTGGATCGTTTCGGCCAGCGTACTGACCGCGAGGGTCTTGGCGAGCCCCGGCACCCCCTCCAGCAGGATGTGCCCCCCGGTGAGCAGCCCGATCAGCAGGCGCTCGATCATCGCCTCCTGGCCGACCACGCGACGGCTCACCTCCGTGACGATGGCGTCCGTCAACGACGCATCGGCGGGCTGGGCCGCCTTCGACGTCATCGCGATCCTCGCGGGTCAGCGCTTGATCCGCTCACCGTCGTCCTCGTACCTGAAGATCCACGTGGCGAACGCGGGCGGGCGAATCGGGTGATCGGCCTCCATCGCCCCCCACTCATGCCCGGATCCCGATCCGGGCACCCGATCCTCGGCCTGCGCCACCGCCTGCTGAGCGCGACCGATCCACGTCTGGCAGTTGGCTTCGCGCAGATCGACCCAACCCGCGTGGATCGCACGCGCGATGTCGCCCTGGGGCTTCACGATGACCTCACCGCCGCGGTAGACCGTCCCGTCCGGCAGCACCACCGGCAGCCCCACCGAGATGATCGTTTGGCGAAGTTCGACGTCCTCCGCGAGCAACCCCGCCGCTTCCGCGGCCAGCGTGCCCGCGTCGCTCGTCGCCAGCGCCCCGACCGACGACCGCAGGCACGACCAAACGAATCCTTCGTACAGCAGTTTCGACAGCCGCGGGGGGCCCAGCATCTCGTACGCCACCGCCCGGACCCCGTGATGCGCCTCGAGCTCGGCCAGCCGCTCGATCGCTGCCGAGCGCAACACACCCGCCTGATAGGTCGGTCCCGCGGTCGAGGAATCGATCGCCGCGACGACGTTGCGTCCCGAAGAGCGCCCCTCCACCTCCATCACGACGTACCCGGCCACTTCTTCCGGCGTGATGAATTCCATCTGGCGAAGCGAGCTGACCGTTTCGAACTCGTCGCGGGCGAAGTAGCCGTTCTCTCCGACGTCGGCATAGACGGATTCCAGCACTTCGCCGGTTTCCGACCAACCCGACCCGTTCTCACCGAACGCCCCGTC
>JBDHIW010000217.1:0-3647 GCA_039587215.1 Gemmatimonadota bacterium
ATGTGGCTGTTGATGCTGACGCTCGCCGCCGTGGACTCGGCGACGCACGTGCGCGTGCCGGTGGCGCCCGCCGAGACGCTTGCCGTCGTGGAGCGGGGCATGGGTCGCCCCGTGGTCTTCGTGCCCGGACCGTTCGGGGCCGGGTTCGCCTACCGCCGCGTCGCCGACTCGCTGGCAGCGGTCGGCTATCGCACGCTCGTGATCGAGCCGCTCGGCACCGGGCACTCCGCGCGACCGAAGGTGGCGGACTACTCGCTGACGGTCCAGGCGCAACGCGTGGGTCAGGCGATGGACTCCCTCGCCGCGGACAGCGCGCTGATCGTCGCCCACGCCGTCGGTGCGAGCATCGCCTATCGGCTCGCGCTCGCCCGACCCGACCTCGTGCGCGGCATCCTCTCCATCGAGGGGGGGCCGACGGAGTCCGCCACGACGCCCGGCTTCCGCACCGTGATGCGGTTTGCCCCGCTGCTCAAGATGCTGGGCATCGATCTGGCCCGACGCCGGCTGCACCGCGGCCTGCTGCAGGCCACGAGCGACTCCAGCTGGCTGACCGAGGAAGTGCTCGACGGCTACATCGCGGGAGCCGACGTCGACTTCGGCAGCACGGTCGACGCGTTCAAGGGCATGGCGAATTCCGAGGAGCCCTACGTGCTCGCGGAGCGCCTGCCCGAGGTCGGCGCCCCGGTGCTCGTTCTGCTGGGCGCCGAGCCCCATCGGAGCGGCCCGACCGGTGAAGAAATCGCCCTGCTCGGCAGCACCCTGCCGCGCGTGACCGTCGACACCCTGCCCGGCGTCGCCCACTTCCCGCACGAGGAACGCCCTGCCGTGGTCGTCGACGCCGTCCGGCGCCTGGAGGCGATGACCCTTCCTTGACGCTCCCTTGCCGCCTCCGCGCCACCATGAGCGTGGAGGCCGCAAGGAGGGCTCATGTACTCCGTCGTCACGGGTGGGGCCGGGTTCATCGGCAGCCACCTCATCGAAGCCCTGGTGGACCGGGGCGACCGCGTCACCTGCGTCGAGCGCCCTGGAGCCTCACGCGCATGGCTCCCCGAGGCCGGAATCGCGTTCCAGCCCGTTGGGATCGACGATCCCGACGCCCTGGCCGACGCGTTTCGCGGCGCCGACGTCGTCTTCCATCTCGCCGGGCTCACCTGCGCCAGACGGCCGGCGGACTATGACCGCGTCAACGTGGAGGGCACGGCGAACGTGCTCCGCGCCGCCGCCGCGGTCGATCCGGTACCGCACGTGGTGTTTCTGTCGTCGCTCGCGGCGATCGGCCCGTGCCAGAACGGCGAACGCCTGACCCCCGACTCGGCCCCGTACCCGCTGTCGCAGTACGGGCGCTCAAAGCTGCAGGCCGAGATCGTCACCCACGCGTTCGCCGACCGCGTCCCCACCACCGTCGTGCGGCTGCCCGCCGTCTACGGGCCCCGGGAGCGGGGCATCCTCGCGATGTTCCGCCTGGTCAAGCGCGGGGTGGCTCTCACCATTGGCGGGTGGGATCGCGAGCTGAGCCTGATCTACGTAAAGGACGTGATCCAGGGCCTGCTCCGCTGCAGCACGACGCCGCGATCCGTTGGCCACACGTACATCCTCGCCCATCCGGAACCGGTGACCTGGCGGCACTTCGCCGGGCTCGTCGGCCGGGTGCTCGGACGCACGCCGATGCTCATCTCCGTGCCCAAGGCAACCGGCACGTGCATCGGCTTCGCTGCCGAATGCGGCGCGCGGCTCGCGCGGCGCGCCGCCATCGTCAATCGCGACAAGGTCCGCGAACTCGTGCAGGAGCGGTGGGTCTGCGACGGCTCCGTGTCGGAGCGCGACCTCGGATTCGCCGCCGCCTACCCGCTGCCGCAGGGCCTCGCCGAAACCGCCACCTGGTATCAGGAGGCCCGATGGCTGTGACCCGCTACCGGGCGGCGGACGTCGTGACCGCCGCGTACAACGCCGCCCTCGCGCTCGTCTGGATGCGCCACCTGCACGTGGGCGCAGCCGCCTGGGCCATCATGGCCGCGCATCTCGCCGGCACGAGCCTCCCGCTGCTCGTGCGGCAACTGCCAAGCACGTCGGGCCGGCCCATGCGGGCGGTCGCCATGCTGTATCCCCTGGTGTTGATCGGCGCGTTCTGGACGGAGATCGACTTGCTCCGGGCGTTCGCTCCCCGAAGCTTCGACGCCACGGTGGCCGGCTGGGACCTCGCCATGTTCGGCGACCATCTCCATCTCACCTGGCCCGCGACGCTTTCCGCGCGCTGGGTCACGGAGACGATCTACGGGTCGTACTTCGCCTACTACGCAGTGATCTTCGGCCCGCCCCTGGCGCTGCTGCTGCAGCGCCGCGACCGCGCACTCCGCGACGCGATGACGCAGCTCATGGTCGTGTTCGTGGGATGCTACCTGATGTTCATCTTCTTCCCTGTCGACGGGCCCCAGCACTTCGCACCCGCACGGCCGACGGTCGCCGCGGACGGGTTCTTCCCCGGCATGGTGGCGATGGCCCGCGAACGGGGCGGATCGATCGGCGCGGCATTCCCGAGCTCGCACGTCGCCATCGCCGTCACCGCCGCCCTGATCGGCTGGCGTCACTTTCCGCGGTGGGTCGCCGTGCTGCTGTCGCTCGAGGCCGTCGGGGTCTCCATCGCCACGTTCTTCACCCAGAACCACTATGCGATCGACGCCGTAGCCGGCGCCGCCTGGGCGGTCGTGGTCCAGTGTGCCGTCGCGCCCGTCCGCTCGCGCGCCGGGACGACCGTGCTCCAGCCGGCGGCCGGGATGTCACGAGAGATGCGATCGCTCGGAGGTGCGCCATGACCGCCCCCACGCCGGGATCCCGCGGACGCTCCCCCTTGCCGGAGAGAGGCGAGGGACGCGCCCGCGCGGTATCCTCCAAGCACATGCCCGCGTTCCCCGAGCCCCTGGACCGCTTGCCGGATCCCGTGCTGGTCACGGGCGCGTCCGGATTCATTGGCCGGCACGTCGTACGCCATCTGCTCGACGGCGGGCGACGGGTGCGCGTTCTCGTCCGGCACACGGAGCCGTTGGGCCCCATGTTGGATCAGGTCGAGGTCGTCCGCGGCGACGTCGGTGACGCGGCGACCGTGGACCGCGCCGTGGCCGGGGTCCGCACGATCATGCACCTCGCCGCGTGCGCACGGGCCTGGGTCCGGAGCATGGACGAGTACGAACAGGTGAACGTGCGGGCCGTGCGGTACCTGCTCGACGTCGCGCGGACCTCGGGCGTCGAACGCCTGGTGCACGTGTCCACGATCCTCACGCTGCCACCGTACACGCCGGCCTCGGTCAATCACGGGGCCCAGCGGGAGACGCCGTACGAGCGCACGAAGCGGGAGGGCGAGCGCCTCGTCCTGGCCTACGCGGCGGAGGGACGGCACGCGGTAATCGTCCATCCGACGCGCGTCTACGGCCCTGGGCCGCTGACCGACGCCAACGCAGTGACCAAGTCGATCGTGCTGTACGCCCGGGGGCGGCTGCGGGTGCGCCTCGACGACGGAGACGCCCAGGCCAACTACGTCCTCGCCGACGACGTTGCGCGCGGGATCGTGCTGGCGGCCGACCGCGGTCACGCCGGCGCGCGCTACGTGCTCGGCGGCGAGAACGCAACCTACCGGGAGTTCCTCGGCCGCGTGG
>JBDHIW010000033.1:0-16843 GCA_039587215.1 Gemmatimonadota bacterium
GGGGGCCGGCGGCGGAGCCGCAGCCGCGGGCGTCGCCACCGCCGGTGCGGCGGGCTCCGGGGCCTGCGCCATGTCCGCGTAGAACCGGAACTCGTGATCGCCGCACTGGATCATGTCCCCACGAGCCAGTACCTGCTGCTTTTCCACCCGTTTGCCGTTCACGAGGGTTCCGTTCGTGCTCGTATCGATCAGCAGGTATCCCTTCGGCGTCGTCATGATCTCGGTGTGACGGCGCGAAACGCTCCGCTCCGTCAGGACGACGTCGCAATTGGCATCCCGCCCGATCACAACGGACGCGCCAGAGATCACGTACTCGCGGCCGTCGGTGAGCGACACCAGGCGCCCGCCGGTGCCCGCCGTCGGGGCACCAGACCCCGACTTGGCAGCGGCCATGGCGGCGAGCATCGACGGATCGACGGCCGATACGTACTGCGTGCTTCCGCTCTGCCGGTCGTCGACGAACCGAAACTCGTGTCCGGCCACCGTCACGCGGTCTCCGTGCAGAATCGGCATCGGATTGGGGCCGAGCGGCAGGTCGTTGACGAGGACCGCGAGCGACGGATCCGCCTTTCGGACCGTCGTCTTGCCGTCCGGCTGCGCCTGCACGATCGCGTGGCGTGGCGAAACGTCTGGACCGGTGAGCACGATGCCAGCGGCAGGATCGCTGCCGATGGTCAAATCACCTACGGGGAGGGCGTGGCGCTGTCCACCGCTCTCGAGGAATGACATCGCGCTCCTACATGGCTTCTGGGGACTGTCAGGCCACCTAAGTTAGCCGCCCCGCTAGGGGCGTGCAATGGAACTCTGAGGGTCTGCGGAGCCCCTATCTCCAACGGCATCACCGTCATCGGCGACCCGCTCTTCCGCAAGCTTGAGCCAGCGCCAGAAGAGCAGCGAGCCGACGCCGACCGTCAGATAGCTGACCAGTATCCGCCAGATCAGGATGTACGTCGGCGTCAGCTCCCGCGGCAGGTAGATGGACATGACGGCAGCCGAGAGGATCTCCGCGAGCCCCGAGCCCCCGGGGGTTGGCGCGAAGTAGAGCAGGAACACGATCAGCGTCTGGAGCAACAAGACGTCCACGAAGGGCACCTCGATCCCAAGCGCCCGCAGTACGATGTAGCCCGCGAGCAGCTTGTTGGCGTAGGCAACCCCGGTGAGCAGCACCGCCGCGCCGAGTGCCAGCCATCCACGAAGGCTGAGGAACGCCATCATGGACGCGTGCATCCGGTCCACGCCGTCGCTCAGGCTCGCCAGTCGTTCCAGCGTCCGGTCACCGGCGCGCCCCCTGAGCTTGGCCAGTACCCACCGCAGTACGGCACGCACCACGCCCGGGAAGACGAAGATGATGAGGATGACCACGCCGATCCCGACCCAGCCCCCAAGGCTCAGACGGAACAGATCCCGCAGCGAGAGCGCGCCGAGCACGCCGTGCTCCTCGAGGGAGCGGCCGGCACCGAGGAAGATGGCCACCGGCCCCGCCACCGCGAAAAACAGGATCGTGGCAACGAAGCTCATGAACGTCCCGATCGTCCCTTCGGGAATCGAGATGCCGCTCCGCTTGAGGGCGAAGATGCCCACCGGGGCGCCGCCCGCCTGGGACGGCGTCAGCATCGTCGCCCACGCGTTCAATCCCGCCGAGAGAATGCACCCCCGCACGGAGACCACGGGGCGCAGGTGCCGCAGCAGGACGAAGAGCCGGAGGCCGCCGCCGACCCAGTCCGCCGACGCCAGCGCGATCCCGAGCAACAGCCAGTGCCAACGCAGCGAAAGGGTGGCCTCGACGAAGTACGGGAGGTTGTTCCCGTACAGGAGGATCCCGGCGAACCCCAACAGGGACACGACCGCGAACACCTCGAGGCCGCGGCGCAACAGACGGGTGGCCAGGCTCTTATCCATGGGATGCAGGGCCAACGTAGGGCCAGCTCCGGCATCCCGTCAACGGCGCCGTTGAGCGCGGCCCGTCCCTCCGGGTATGCTTCGCCGCGATGACTCTCGACCGTATCACCGTCCGCGGCGCCCGGCAGCACAATCTCAAGGGCCTGAGCGTCGGCTTTCCCAGGCACGCGCTCACGGTCGTGACGGGCCCCTCGGGATCGGGCAAGAGTTCCCTGGCGTTCGACACGCTCTACGCAGAGGGGCAGCGTCGTTACGTCGAGTCGCTGTCGACGTATGCCAAGCAATTCCTCGAGCGGATGCCGAAGCCGGCGGTCGACGTCGTCGACGGCGTGTCCCCGGCCGTGGCCATCGAGCAGAAGAACCCAACCGTGTCCAGCCGGTCGACCGTCGGAACCGCAACCGAGATCTACGACTACCTGCGGCTCCTCTGGGCCCGCATCGGACGGCCCCACTGCCACGCCTGCGGCGCGCCCGTTACCCAGGACTCCCCGACCAGCGCGGCCGATCGGCTTCTGAACGAGTGTGCCGGCTCGCGCATCCTCGTCACGTTCCCGCTCCCCGTGTCGGCCCAGGCCTCGCACGAGACCGTCATCGAGAACCTCAACGCGCTCGGGTTCGTGCGCGTCGTCCTGGACGGGGAGGTCGTACGCCTCGACGCCGTAGACGCCGGCGTCGACCTCGCCACTGCGGCCGTCCTCGTCGTCGTCGATCGCCTGACCTGCTCGTCCCGCAACCGGACGCGGATCGCAGACTCGCTCGCCACGGCCTTCGCCGAAGGCGACGGAGACGCGGAGGTGGTGACCGAGGACGCGAGCCTCCGGCTCTCCGAGCACCCCCGCTGCACGGCGTGCGACACACCGAGCCTGCCGGCATCGCCGGCGCTCTTCTCGTTCAACAGCCCGCGAGGCGCCTGTCCAGCATGCAACGGCTTCGGCGCCGTCCTCGAGTACGACGAAGGCCTGATCGTTCCGGACCCGGACCGCACCCTCCAGGACGGTGCGCTCGACCCTTGGACCAAGCCCCGGTACACGCGCAAGCGCACCTTGCTGCGCGAAACGGCCCGCAGCGAGGGTATCCCGCTCGATCGCCCGTGGCGGAGCCTGAAGACAGCGCACCGACGGCTGCTGCTTCACGAGCAACAGGGCCGCTTCAAGGGCGTGATCCCGTTCCTCCGGGCGCTCGAGCGCAAGAAGTACAAGCAGTACATCCGCGTGTTCCTGCGACAGTACCAGCGAGCGGTCGAGTGCCCCGGATGCGACGGCGGGCGCCTCCGCCCGGAGGCCTTGAGCTTCCGCGTCGGCGAGCGCTCGATCGCCGAGATCACACGACTGACGGCCGGCGAGATCCTTGCGTGGATGGCCGGCCTCGAGCTCACCCCGTTCGAGACCGGCATCGCGGCGACCATCCTGCGGGAACTACGGGACCGGGCGACGTTCCTCGACGACGTCGGCCTCGGGTACCTGACGATGGACCGGCAGACACGCACCCTCTCGGGCGGCGAGGCACAACGCATCAGCCTCTCGAACGCGCTGGGGTCGCGCCTGGTGGACACCCTGTACGTACTCGACGAGCCCTCGATCGGGCTGCATCCGCGTGACGTCGATCGGCTCCTGGGACTGCTGCTCCGGCTCCGGTCGGCCGGCAACACGGTGGTCGTGGTCGAGCACGACCCCGCAACCATCCGCGCGGCGGACCACATGGTGGAGCTGGGTCCCGGAGCCGGCGAACACGGCGGCGACCTCGTGTTCGAGGGGTCGCCGGACGAGGCCGGCGCGGCCGGGTCCCTCACCGGCGCCTACCTCGACGGCACCAAGAGCCTGCCGGTCCCGAGCGCGCGCCGGGTCGCAGGTCCCCAGTGGCTCACCGTGCGCGGTGCGACGCTGCACAACCTGCACGCCCTGGAGGCCGCCGTTCCCGTCGGTACGGTCACCGCGGTCACCGGCGTGTCGGGGTCCGGGAAATCGACGCTCGTCCACGACGTGCTCTACCGCCAGCTCACTACGCGGCTCACCGGTCGGCACGGGGCCAAGGAGCACCTGGGCGAGGTCGTGGGCTCGATCGACGCCCTCGAGGGGTGGGAGCGATTCACCGACGTCGTACTGATCGACCAGTCGCCGATCGGCCGGTCACCGCGGTCCAACCCCGTCACCTACGTGCGGGCCTTCGACGAGATCCGCGAGCTCTATGCGTCACAGCCCCTGGCGCGCGCGCGCGGCTATACGCCGGGCACGTTCAGCTTCAACGTGGACGGGGGGCGCTGCACCACCTGCGAGGGCGCGGGTCACGTACAGATCGAAATGGTCTTCCTCGCCGACGTCTTCGTTCCCTGCGAGGCGTGCGAGGGCACGCGGTACGAGCCCGAGGTGCTCGACGTGCAGATCAAGGGACTCTCGATCCACGACGTCCTGCAGTTGACGGTCGAGGAGGCGATGCAGCGATTCCGCCATCAAGAACGGCTGGGGCGCGCGCTCTGGCACCTGCAGCAGGTCGGACTCGGCTACCTCCGTCTCGGCCAGCCGGGGACCACGCTGTCGGGCGGCGAGGCCCAGCGGCTCAAGATCGCCCGCCGCCTCGCCGCGGCGAAGAAGAAACGCGGCCGCGCCCTCTACATCCTGGACGAGCCGACGACCGGGCTCCACATGGACGACGTCCGCACGCTGGTGAACGTCCTGGACCGGCTCGTCGACGCCGGCAACACGGTCCTCGTCATCGAACACAACCTCGATCTCATCAAGTGCGCCGACTGGGTCATCGACCTCGGACCCGAAGGCGGCGAGCACGGTGGGACCGTCGTGGCAACGGGCACGCCCGAGCAGATCGCGGCGGCCGACACCCACACCGGCACGGCACTCCGATCCGTGCTGCACATCGACGCCCCACCGGCCCCGCGACGACGACGACGGAAACGGGCCGCCCGCTGATCCGACACGCTTGATGCCGCCCACCGCCCTGGGTAAACTGTGGGCGCACGACCTCCTTCCGGAGTAGCTCAGTTGGTTAGAGCATCTGACTGTTAATCAGAGGGTCGTGGGTTCGAGTCCCACCTCCGGAGTCTCCACAGCGCCCGGGCCGGTCGGCCTGGGCTTTCTCATGCCACGACCCCCGTCGGCGATGCCGGCGGGGGTCGTGGCGTTTCCGGCGCGGGGCCTGCCGACTTACGGCTGCGGCCGGGCGTGCGCCGGGGCTGGGGCGACGGCTGTCCCTTCACCGCCAGGATCGGCCGCCCCCTCCCACTGCCCGGATGCGGGATGGTACCGGACCGCGTGGACCCGGCCGAACCGGCCGGCATCCTCCGTGAACTCCACCTGCCACGGGGTCTCCGCAAACCACCGCTGCTGCGCGTCGGTCCATCCGCGGTCGGCCACCGCCTCGACGTCGATGCCGAGCATCGCGAATGCCTCGTCGAACAGCGGATGCGTTCGGGGTGCGGCGAGCGCGTCGTCGAGGCGCATCCCGTCGTCGATCACTCGACTTACCGCCTGAACGACCGCAGAGATGATCCGGAGGCCACCCGCCGCCCCGAGCACGAGCACCGGCACGCCGTCCTCGAGAACCAGCACCGGGGTGATGCCCGAGCGCGCGCGCGTCCCCGGGGTAAGCTCGCCGCTGAGGTATCCGCCAAGCGTCACCGCGTAGGGGAATCCGAGCTCGGGTGTCACCACTTTGGCGCCCATGGCCGGCCCAATGGTCTGCGTAAGCGAGACGACGAACCCCGTGCTGTCCGCAACGGACAGATGCGTGGTGTAGCTCGGTCTGCCGGGCAGGGGCGTCCCCGACGATTCGCCCGCCCCTGCCGGCGACGTGATCCTCACCCGGGCCGCCTGCTCCGCCGCCCAAGCCTTCGACGTCGCTCGCGCGGCCGCCGTGTCCGAGCCCAGCCGGAAGAGGTCCGGGATCGCCAGTCCCAGCGCCTGAGCCGTCACCGCGGCCCACTCTTCCTCCGCGAACTCGGCGCGGTCGAACTGCTCCATGATGTGCAGCGCCTGGATCGCGACGGCGCCGGACGCGGGAATGTCCATGGCGACGAGCTCGTATCCGCGATAGGTCCCGCGAACGATGCGTGCGTCCACGGCCTCGTACTGCGCGAGCGCGTCTCGCGTCACGAATCCGCCGTGCGCCGTGATGTCGCGGGCCATCGCCTCAGCGATACTGCCCCGATAGAACACGTCGTGCCCGCCCTCGGCGATCGCGCGAAACGTCCGAGCCAGCACCGGCTGCCGAAGGAGTTCACCCGCTCGGTACGGCGACCCGTCAGGCCTGAGGTAGTGCTGACGCGCGCCGTCCGATTCCGCGAGCTGCGCTGCGCTCCACGCGTGAAATACCGCCTGGCCGGCCAGCAATCGGAATCCGTCCTCGGCATACCCGATTGCGGGCTCCAAGACCGTCGCGAGGGGCAGCGACCCGTGCTCCCCGTGCAGGCGCATCAACCCGGCGAGCGCGCCGGGGATGCCGACCGTCTGGTAGCCGTACTCGGCACGCGGCGCCGTGGCCTGGTCGTAGCCCGGCGGCACCTGGGTCGTCCCGTCGATCCCCCGCACCGTGCCGTCCGGCAGCCGGAGGAGAATCTGATTGCGCCCGCCGATGGAGTTCATCGACGGGCGCACGACCGACGCGGCGAAAGCCGCCGCGGTGGCGGCATCGGCGGCGTTCCCTCCCGCTTCGAGAATCCGCACACCGGCCCACGTTGCCAGCGGGTGCGCCGTCACCACCATCCCCTGCTCGGACACGGCCCGAAGGTGGCGGCCCTGTGCCGCGGCGTTGCCGGACAGCAGAACCAGGGCGCCCAGCACGGGGGGCAGGGTGTGCAGGCAGCGGCGAATCGGCGGGGCCATCGAGATCTCCGCGATCAGGGTCGGTGGGTGGTGTTGCGGGATCATGCGGACGGCGCGCGGCGAGCGCAACACCAGGTCAGAGCATCGCTGCAAACACGAAGGGCGGCACCTGTCTCCAGGTACCGCCCTCCGCGACGCGCCGGCGGGACGACGCTACTTGACCTTCACGTCGATCCGGCGGGGCTTCGCCTCCTCCGCCTTGGGGAGCACGATCGTGAGCACGCCGCTCGAGAACTCGGCCTGTACCGCGTCCGTATTCAGACTCCGAGGGAGCCGGAACGAGCGTTCGAAACGCCCGAAACGCCGCTCCGTGAAGTGATAGTTCCCTTCCGTGCCCTCCTCGATCTCACGCTTCTTCTCTCCGGAGACGGTCAGGACTCCGTCCTCCACGCTCACGCTCACGTCCTCGCTTCGCAGTCCCGGGAGCTCCGCTTCGAGCACCAGGGAGTCCTCCGTCTCGCGAACGTCGACCACCGGCCCCCACGCACCGCCGAGATCGGCGCTCCCGTCGCGATCGAACCAGCGATCGAGATCCCGCGAGAATGCGAACGGTTCGGTCCAGGACGTCGAAGCATTCGGCGTACGATTCCGCCACAGGGTCATGTACGACATAGTCTCCTCCGCAACTCGTGCGAATCGGTTGTTGGCTTTCGGCCGCTCTGTCGGCCGCCGACCTACGCAGAAGCAACGTGAGTGCCAACAGAAACCGGCCAAATCGGCCGAAATCCCGACGGGCGTATGCAGTTCCTGCGGAGCGCCCAGGGGACCCCTGCCGACTTGGCACGGAGCCGGGTAGACGGGGCCGGGCCTAGGCCGTCGCGTGCTCGATGGCCTCGCGGATGTCCTCAACGGCCATGGCGATCCGGTCCTGATGCGTGCGGAACGAGAGGACGCACATCCGCAGAATAAACCGGTCGCGGGTCGTGCTTCCCGTGATGTACACGCGCCCGCGCCGGTTCACCTGCTCAAGTACCCGGCGGTTGAGTGCGTCGGCGGCTTCCGGGGTCAGTCCCGGCCGCGCGACGCGAAAGGCAAGCAGCGACAGCTGTGGCTCGGCCACGATCTCGACCTCCGGCATCGACCGCAGTTCCGTTGCCGCCCACCGCGCCAGATCGAGCTTCTCGTTCAGCTGCGCCCGAAACGCGGCAGCGCCCGCGAGCTGCAAGGCCAGCCAGACGCGAAGCCCCCGAAACGGGCGCGAGAGTTCCGGAGAATGGTCGCTCAGACTCAGGAACTCGGCACTCTCGGGCGTGGGCGGGAGATACTCCGCCTCGACGCGATGCGCCTGGTGCAGCGCTTCGGGGTCCCGGACGACCAGCGAACCCGTCCCGTAGGGAAGGAACAGGCTTTTGTGCGGGTCGAGCACCACCGAGTCCGACCGCTCGATGCCGGCCAGGGCCAGGCGGCCGCGCTCGGTCATTGCGAAGAACCCGCCGTAGGCCGCGTCCGAATGGAGCCACAGGCGTTCCCGCGCCGCGATGTCAGCCAGCGCCACATGGTCG
The DNA here is from genome assembly GCA_039587215.1 of Gemmatimonadota bacterium. GTDB lineage: Bacteria > Gemmatimonadota > Gemmatimonadetes > Gemmatimonadales > GWC2-71-9 > CAMYLY01. Next base: position 8,234 of record JBDHIW010000033.1, read on the forward strand.
TCCACCGCGCCCGTGTTGGTCGTTCCCGCACTCGCCACGAGGAGAAAGGGCGTGTACCCCGCGGCGCGATCCGCCCGCACCTGCCCTTCGACCGCGTCGGGCCGCATCCGAAACGCGTCGTCGCTGGGGACCGCGCGGACGTTCGCCGGCGGGAACCCCGCGAGCACGGCCGCCTTGGTGACCGAGTGGTGCACTTGGTCCGACACGTACATGGTGCCCGAGAGGAAATTGTCGGGCAGTCGGGCCCGACGCGCCGTGACGATCGCCGAGAAGTTGGCGAGGGACCCGCCACTCGTGAGGATGCCCACCGCGCCCGAGGGGTACCCGACGATCTCCGCGAACCACCGGCCGACCACGGCCTCGATTTCGACCAGCGCGGGCGCTGCCTGCCACACCCCCACGTATCGGTTGGTCGTATCGGCGATGAAATCGGCGAGCGCCGCGTGGAAGATGCCCCCGCCGGGGATGTAGGCGAGGTAGCCCGGCCCTGCCGTATTGAAGCTGGCCGGGATCCACTCGTCGAAGAGGGTTGCGAGCACGCGCTCGGCCTCCTGCGGGTGCTCCGGCATGCCTGACCGCACCGAGCGCGCGAGTGCCTCCACATCCCCATGGATGCCCGCACTGGGCTGATCCGGCAGCGACTGCACGTGCGCAACGACCCGGTCCATCGCGAGATCGAGCAGTCTCCGCATCTCGTTGGGCGAGAGTTCGAGCGGGTGTTCGGTCGGGTCCGTCATGCGGACATGGTAATCCGCTACTCGCCGGTGCACCACGACGGGTTTACGCTCGGGCGACCGCGGTGCCAGTATTGGAGTTCGTCCCACGAAAGAGACCGATCCATGTTCATTCGTTCCCTCGCGACTGCGGCGCTCGCCGCCCTCTGTCTTGCGCCCACCCTGACCGCCCAGCAGGCGTCGCCCGAGCGACCGTTCGGCACGCTGCGGGAGCAGGCGACGCTCCAACAGGCGTGGCTGCACGAACGCCTCGAAACGGTGCTGCCCGGACTCCTCCGCGACTACGGAGTAGAGATGTGGGTCGTTCCGATGCGGGAGTACAACGAAGACCCCGTCTTCCGGGGGCTGAAAGGCCCGACGACCTTCGCCGCTCGGCGACGGTCCGTCTACATCTTCCACGATCGCGGGGGCGAGGCAGGCGTCGAACGCATCGCGATCGGGGGGACATCCCAGGGTGGCGCGTACGAGGTGTTGCGGGCGACCGAGCAGGCCCCCGACGGTCGGCCGCGGGAGTTCTGGGGCCCGGATCAATGGATTGCGGTCGCGGACGTGATCCGCGAACGGGATCCGCGGAGCATCGCCGTCAACATCTCACCGACCCACAACTTCGCCGACGGGCTCACGGCGGGAGAGTGGGGGCAACTCGAGCGGGCGCTCGGCCCCTTGGCCGACCGCGTCATGCATGCCGAGCATTTGGCCATCGACTTCCTCGCGATCCACGTGGAGTCGATGGACTCGGTTTACCGCGAGATGGAAGCGCTCGTCCACGAGATCATCGCCACGGCGTTCTCCTCGGACGTCATCACCCCCGGCGTCACGACCACGGCGGACGTCGAGTGGTGGTTCCGCCAGCGGGTGAACGATCTCGGTCTCGGCACGTGGTTCCACCCGTCGGTCGATGCGCAGCGCCGCGGTGTCGCCATGAGCGACTCTGCAGCGCCCGTGATCCTGCGCGGGGACGTCCTCCACTGCGACTTCGGTATCACGGCGCTGGGACTCAACACCGACACGCAGCACATGGCGTACGTGCTGCACGAAGGAGAGACGGACGCACCCGACGGCCTGTACGCCGCACTGCGGAACGCCAATCGGCTGCAGGACCTGAACCTCGCCGAGCTTCAGCCGGGGCGAACGGGCAACGAGATGCTGACCGCGATCCTCGAGCATATGCACAACGAGGGAATCGACGGTACGGTCTACTCTCACCCGATAGGATTCCACGGCCACGGCGCCGGGCCGTTGATCGGCCTGTGGGACCGCCAGGACGGGGTACCCGGGCGGGGTGACGTGCCGGTCAGGGCGGGCGTGTGGTATTCGATCGAGCTGCAGGCAACGACTCCAGTGCCCGAATGGGACGGTCAGCCCGTGCGCATGGCGCTCGAGGAGGAGGCGGAGCTCATGCCGAACGGTGGGACGCGCTGGGTGCTGAAGCGCCAGGAGCGGTTTCATCTCATTCGATGATGGAGGCCCGGGACCTGCATCTGTTGATGCAGATCACAGCGATCCACGCGACCGTGAGCGAGATTGACGGTCCGCCGCAACGCGGCATCCGGTACGAGGTCCACGATTGAGGAGACGGTGTAACATGTTGCGAAATAAAGTGTTTGCGACGGCTTTGGCCTTGTCGGCGATCGGCATCGGTGCCTGTGCGGAAACCACGGGGCCCGAGACGGGGTCCGTTTCCGTCACGATGCAGCAGTCCAACACGCTCACCCTCGTAGCGGGTGCGGGTCCCGCCGCGGTATCCGCGGGCCCCATGGCCAGCGTCCCCGCCAGCCAGGTGACGTCGCTGGTGCTGACGATTGCGGAGATCCAGCTGCTCCCGGTGGTCGAGGAGCCGCCCGAGGGCGAAGAAGCGGAAGAGGCGGCGTGGGTCACCGTGACGGCATCGGACGTGACGCTCGACCTCATGGCACTGCCGACCGACGCGGAGAACCCGCAGGAGATCGCAGTGGGTGAGTTGCCGGTCGACTCCTATGCGGGCGTGCGGTTCGTCGTGTCGGAGGCGACGATCGTGTTCAACACGCTGCTGACGGTGGGGAACAGCCAGTTCGACCCGGACACCGAGTACGAAGTGAGAGTGCCCTCCGGCGTCATCAAGACCGACCTGACGCTGGACGTCGTGGCGGGCACGAACGAGGGTGACGAGAACACGGTCAGCGTGCTCTTCGGACCCGACGCGAGCTTCCAGAACCTCACGGCAACGGGCAACGGCGCAGTCATTCTGAATCCGGTCCTCAAGGCCGCCGCCGTGGCCGACGGCGAGGAAGGCTAGCCGCCGTACCGCCCGAAGCACCGGTGGACCGTGCGGCGGCCCCGAGCACCTCGGGGTCGCCGCACTCCGTTTCGCCCCCGATTGGCCGCCGCTAGATTCGGTACGCCATGCCCTCCATCGCGGATCTCCCTACGCCGGCGCTGCTCGTCGATGTCGACGTGCTCGAGCGCAACCTCGCGTGGATGGCCGGACGGTGCGATGCGCTGAACGTGGCACTCCGGCCGCACCTGAAGACCCACAAGTGCGTCGAGATCGCTCGACGCCAGATCGCACATGGTGCGCGCGGAGTGACGGTAGCCACCCTGCAGGAAGCCCGGGATTTCGCCGACCACGGGTTCGACGACGTGACCTGGGCTTTTCCGGTCATCCTGGACCGCCTGACCGAAGTACAGGACCTTGCGGCCCGAATGACGCTGCGCGTCGTCGCGGATTCCTCGGAGGCGGTCGACGCACTCGAACGGCTGGACATACCGCTGCACGTCTGGCTCAAGGTCGACTGCGGCTACCACCGGGCGGGCGTCGATCCCGACGGGCCACACGCCCTGGAGCTCCCGGAACGCATCAGCGCGTCCGGCCGGCTCGTGTTCGACGGCCTGCTGACCCACGGCGGGCACGCGTACGAGGGGCCCGGTCGCGCGCAGGCGCTCGCGGCGGTTCGGCAGGAACGGGACGTCCTCGTCGACCTCGCGGCGCGGCTGCGCGCCCGCGGCCTCCCCGTGCCCGGCGTGAGCGTCGGCTCGACACCGGGCATGCGCGCCGTCGACCATCTGGACGGCGTGACGGAGGCGCGACCCGGGAACTATGCGTTCTTCGACTACCAGCAGGTCGCGCTGGAGACGTGTGACGCGCGCGACTGTGCGCTGACGGTCCTCGCCAGCGTCGTCTCGCATCGTCAGGGTCACGACCGCGCGGTCGTCGACGCCGGAGCCTTGGCGCTCTCCAAGGACGGCGCACCGGACCACGCGCCGCACCGCACCATGGGCGAGGTGTTCGAGGACTACGCGGACGGCCGCCTGGATCCCGACCGCCGCCTTGTGTCCCTCAGCCAGGAGCACGGCATACTGCGGGGCGCCCTGCCGGTCGGCACCCGCGTGCGGATCCTCCCGAACCACTCGTGCCTGACCGCCGCCTGCTTCGACGCGTACCACGTCGTCAGCGGTGACCAGGTCGTCGACCGCTGGCCCATTCTCCGCCGCCGGTGACGGCCGCCGGCCCCGAGAGGAGCCGGCCCCCTCGGCCGTCATTGCCCCCCTGGCGCCACTGAAGCAAGACGCACGATCGGCACACGACCACCCGCCACCACTGGTTGAGGCATCACGCCGCTGAGCTACGTCGTGCACCATCACAGGCGGGAACGAGAAATGAGTGACCGCTCACACGCATCAAGTCCAGCTCGCCCGTGAGCATTTAAGTACATACTAAACAACGAATTAGGTCTTCCGGGGTAGGATTGTGACCCCATGTCTAGGTAAATTGAGTTCCATGGCAATCCGCCCGATCTATGGGCACGATCCTCTTCGTGCCCGCATCACAGCCGCGCAGGCCAGCGGCCGCTTTCCCCAAGCCACGCTGCTCGTCGGACCCCGCGGGGTCGGGAAGCAGCGCCTCGCCTTGTGGACGGCACAGGCCTTCCTGTGCGAGGCCGACGCCGGACCGTGCGGCACGTGTATTCCGTGCCGCCAGGTCCAGGCCGTTGGCCACCCGGATCTGCATTGGTTCATGCCCATCGAGCGACCGAAGGCCGCGGACACGGACAAGCAGGTCGAAGAAGCTCGAGCGTTGCTGGCGGCCGATGCCGCCGCTCGCGCGGATACCGGTCTCTGGACCGCGCCGGAGGGGCGCGTGAGCTATCCACTCGCCTCCATGCACCTGCTGCAGCGGATCGTGTCGCGGACGCCGTTCACCGCGCGCCGCAAGATCATCGTGCTGGGCCATGCGGAGTGGCTGGTCGTTCAGGAAGCCAGTCAGGAGGCCGCGAACGCGCTCCTCAAGGTGCTCGAGGAGCCGCCGGCCGACACGACGATTCTGGTGACGGCCGAGCGCCCCCAGGCGCTCCTGCCGACGATCCGCTCCCGGTTGGTGCCCCTGCGGGTCCCGGCCCTTCCGGATTCGGACGTCCAGGCTTTCCTGAAGCAGGAGATGGGGGTCACCGGGCGCCGCATCGCCACCGTCTCGGCGGAGGCCCGCGGCTCCATCGGCGAGGCCGTTCGCCGGGGACAGGCCGGAGGCTCAGACGAGCACGAGGAGGCCGCCAGCGCGCTCCTGGAGCGCCTGGAACGGGGCAAGGGTGCCTGGGTGCCCGCCGCCCTCGGACGAGCCTCCTACGGGGCCCGAGACGACTTCCAGCCGATGCTCGATGCCCTGGCATCCCAGATCCGCGACCGGATGGCCGCGCAGGCACATGACGGCAATGTCCCCGCGCTCAAGAAGGCCGTCCGGGCGCTCAAGCGGGTCGAGGCCGTACGGGCCGAGACGCGCGGCAACGTGAACCCGCAGTTGGCCGTGGCCGTGTTGGCGGGCGAGCTCGAGGGACTGCTGTGAGCCTCTCTCACGTCGACGCCCAGGGGCGGGCCCGCATGGTCGATGTCGGGGACAAGCCCGTCAGTGCCCGGAGCGCCACCGCCGAGGGGTGGATCCGGATGAGCCGGGCGGCCGTCGACATGATCGACGGAAACTCGGGTCCGAAAGGAAGCGTACTGTCCACGGCTGAGTTGGCCGGGGTCATGGCCGCCAAACGGACGGCGGATTTGGTGCCGATGTGCCATCAGATCCCCCTGGACCGGGTCTCCGTCACGGCCGCACTCGATCCCGATCGGACGGCGGTCCGCGTCGAGGCCACGGTGCGCGCCGAGTGGAAGACCGGAGTCGAGATGGAAGCACTCACGGCGGTCAGTGCGGCCCTGCTGACCGTATACGACATGGTGAAAGCGGCAGGACACGAAATGGAAATTGGCAGCATCCGCCTGTTGGAGAAGTCGGGAGGGACACGGGGTGACTGGACGCTCGAGCACGGGAGTTCGGCATGACCAATCGCCTGACGCACCGACGCTGGTCCGACACGTTCCCGGTTCAGACCGCGACGCAGCGGCTCGTGGCGCGCGGCGCGGGTATCACGGTGGCCGTGACGCTGGCGGCCGTCGCCATCGGCCTGTTCGCGCCGCGGACCGCGCAGACCGCGGAGGAGGACGTCTACACCGGCACCGCCCTGCGGTCGCAGTTCAAGCTCCTGCGCCAGTCGCTCGACACGACGGCCGGTGAGCTCGAGCTCGCGCGGCTCGAGCTCGCACGGGCGGAAGCACTGCTCACGTATTCGACGCGCTACCAGATCCCGGCCGACCTGACGGCGCTCATCTACGACACCGCGCTGCGCACGGGCCTCGACCCCGAGCTGGCGTTCCGGCTGGTGGCCGTGGAGAGCAACTTCTCTCCGCGTGCTCGGAGTTCGGCGGACGCGTTGGGGCTCGCCCAGGTTCAGGTGGCGACCGCCCGCTACTATGTCGCGGGCATCACTGAAGAGGGCCTGTTCGACCCCACGACCAACCTTCGGATCGGGTTCCGCTACCTGCGCGACCTGCTGGGGGTGTACGGCGACATCAAGCTGGCGCTCCTCGCGTACAACCGAGGGCCCTCACGCGTGAAGAAGCTCCTGGACGAGGGACGCGACCCGGGGAACGGATACGCCTCTCGGATCATGGAGGGGTACGGGCCGGTCCAGCCTTAGTTCGGGCCGGGCGTCACCTGGAGACGCTGCCCCACCCGCAGGACGTCGCGATCCGCGAGGTCGTTCCACCGCCGCAGGTCGACGATCCGCACTCCAAACCGCTGCGACAGATCCCAGAGGGTGTCCCCGCGCCGCACGACGTGCACGCGCATGCCCGTCACGCCGCGCGTCGGCCGGGGCGCCCGGCCACTCGACGCCTGCACCCGGGCTGCGCGGCTCACGGGAATCACGAGTCGGCGGCCGATCCGGAGCCGACGCGGATCGACGTTGCCGTTCGCCGACCGGATGAGCGACACCGACAGCCCGTAGCGCTGACCGATCTCGGACAGCGTCTCGCCACGGCGCACCACGTGTTCGAGGAAGTTGACCCGCTCCGACGGCGGGAGGACCGCGTACTGGTCCAGCACGCGCGGACCCGCGCCCCGCGGCACCCGCACCATCGCCCGCTCGTTCGGCGGCGTCACGCCGCGCACGAAGTGCGGGTTGAGGTCGACGATCGCCGCGACCGACGTATCGGCCAGCGTGGCAACCACATCCAGCCCGGTCGCGTCCGGCACGGTGATCTCGTCGAACACATATGCCGAATACTTTGGAATACTCTCCGCCGCAAACCCGTACAACTGCGGCGTCTTGGCCATCAGTGCAGCCGCAATCAGCTTGGGAACGTAGTCACGGGTCTCCCGGCGGATGTACCGACGGTCGGACAGGTCGAAGAACGTGCCGTCGGACGGCTCGTCCACCCGCAACCGTCGGATGCCCCGCGAGACCCGCCCCGCCCCGCCGTTGTACGCGGCGGCGGCGAGGTACCACGAGCCAAACTGGTCGTTGAGGTCGGCCAAGTGCGCCGCGGCCGCCTCGGTCGCCTTGAAGGGATCGCGACGCTCGTCCACCCACGTGTCGATGCGGAGGTCGTATAGCCGCCCGGTACTCCGAATGAACTGCCACATGCCGACGGCGTTCGCCCGCGACACGGCCGTGTTGGAGTACCCACTCGCCACGAGCGCCAGATACACCATGTCCTCTGGAACGCCGCGCGCGCGGAACCGCGTGCGGATCATGCCCTCGTAACGCGCCAGGCGTCCGAGCCAGATGTTGAACCGCTCGCGGGCCGGACCCTGGAAGTAGTCCATGTAGTACTTCACGCGCTCGTGCGCCGCGAACGACACGACGTCGATGTCGTAGGTGGGCATCGCCGCCGCGGGACCGCCGGCCGTCGTCGTGAGGCCGTCGCGTTCCAGAGCACGCGGATCCGGGAACGTCACCACACCCCGGAGATGGTCCGCGTTCTTGCCCAGACTGCCGAACGCCATCTCGCGCAGTTCGTCGAGCACCGCATCGTCGGCCGCCGAGTCGCTCGGCAGCGCCGCAGACACCAGCGGCGTGAGTTCGACCCGCGGGGTCGGTGCGGGAGGCACGACCGACGCGACCGGCTCCGCCGGGCCACGCGCACATCCCGCGAGGCCCACGCAGAACGCGAGCATCGTCAACTGGTGGGCGCGGCTACTGAACGAAGATGACATTTCCCAGCACTCGATTGGTCGCGTTCAACACCGCAAGGGCCGCGCCACGTGGCAGTTCGTTCTCGCGGAGACACGAACCCACGAGGCGAACGGCGACGCCGTTGTGACAGGACAGGGAGACGATGATCACGGTGGCGTCGAAGGCGCGTACCGCCTTCACGCCAAGCAGCTCGAACCGCAACGCTCCGTCAACGGCCCGCTCCAGGGCCGCCAGCGTCGCACCGGCCGCACACCGCAGCTCGCCGGTCGGCGACCCCGACCCGACCGCCTCTCCCTCGTACTCGGCGTCTTCTCCCCGCCCGAGGACGACGCGCGCCCGGCAGGACCCGTCCGACCCCCGTGAGAAATCGAACGACCCGA
>JBDHIW010000218.1:0-3630 GCA_039587215.1 Gemmatimonadota bacterium
GCGCGCCGTGGGACCAGACGCGGGTCTACTACGATGGATTACCGGTCTTCAACCCGCTGCACGTTGGTGGCGTGCTCTCGGGTATCAATCCCGAGGCGATCGGGTCGGCGGTGCTGCACCCGGGTGTGCGGAGCGTGGCGCTGGGAGAAGGAGCCGCTGGGGCCGTGGACATCGGCTCGAGACCGCCGCCGCGGGCCCTGTCCGGGCGCGCGGAGTTGTCGGTCGTCTCCGCGCGGGCCAGCATCGGAGTGGGAAACGACCGTGGAGACGGATTCCGGGTCGCCGGCCGGCGCTCGTACCTCGATCTGGTCACCGGGAACTCGGCCAGCCCGATGCCATATGCGTTTCTCGACCTTTCGGTTCGGGGCGACCTACACCTCGGACAAAACGCCGTGCTCTCGGTCAGCGGGCTCCGCGAGCGAGACGACGTGTGGGGGACCGTGCCCAAGCTCCTCCGAGGCTCGCGCGGGCATTGGGGCAATACGGTCGGGAACGTGGTGCTCACGGCGCCGCTTGGTCCGCTGATCAGCACCCATAGCATCGGCATCAGTCGGTTCGCGGGAGAGATGACGGTCGCTGCACTGCGGCCGGAGGACGGGCTATCCGTCCCTGTCCACGAGCCGACGGCCAATACCATCTCCTACTTTCGCCTCGCGTCGCGGCTCGAGGCTCCGTCCGGCATCTGGGGAGCGGGATGGGAGGTCAGCGAGCAGCGACAATCCTACGATGGTCCCCTACCACGCCCCTACCCGCAGGCGATCTTGTTCGATTCGCTTCGGCTGAGCGAGCGGTTACGCGTGCCGGCGGTGTGGGGGGAGGCACGACCGGAGTTCGGCGCGCTCAGAATTGTGGCTGGTCTACGTGCCGAGTTTCCGGGGCGACTGATGAACGTGCCTCCAGTCGCGCTCGCCCCGCGTCTGAGTGCCCGCTGGGAACTGGACGCACGGACCTCGATGTCCGCTGGGTACGGTCGGTCCTTCCAGTACGCACAGACCGTCGCGCCGGCCGGCCCTGGCGTCGGCCCGGAACTGCATTTGACCGATGTGTGGTTGATGGCGGGAGATTCGGTCCCCGCCTTGGCATCAGAGGTGTTCACGGTAGGGATCGAGCGCTGGCTTGGAAACTCGTGGCTCGGCATGATCAACGTGTACGGCCGACGCACCCGAGGCATGACGCAGCCCGCGCCCGACCCCGGGGTCCTGACCCCCGAGCGACCGGTGTACGTCGAGGGTTCCGGCCGCGCCGCCGGGTTCGAAATCTCGGCGCGGCGGTTGGCCGGGCGCTGGAACCTCTGGCTGGCGTATGCATTCGGCGGCGCGAGGATCGACGCAGGCGCATGGCGGTACCCGTCCCCGAGCGACCGCCGTCATGTCCTGGACGTCACCACGATGGTGCATCTCGGAGAATCGGTCCGGGTCGGCGGCACGTTCACCGTGGCAACTGGCGCACCGTACACCCGATTCATTCTGGGTCCCGTCGACTGCGATTCGATCGTTGGCGGTTGCATCGGGACGGATACGGTGTTCACTGCACGCGAGATCGGAGCCCCCAACGGCGAGCGGACGGGCACGTGGACGGCGGTCAATCTGCTCGCCGAGTGGAGCCGTGATCTCGGCGGCCTACAAGTCGGCGCGTGGGTTCAGCTCCGCAATGCACTCAGTCAGCGAAACGCACTGACCTATCTCGGTTCCTACCAGGGCTGCACGGCAGGGGTGAACGACGTGCAAGTCGACGACGTCTGCGATCGGTTCGACCGGGGTCTACCGCTGCTGCCGCTCATAGGTGTCCATGTCTCCTTTTGAGGCGGCTCGCGCCGAACGCACCTTCGCGCGCATCCGCCCCGAGTTGGTGCGGTACGTGACCGCCTACACGAACAGCTCCGACACGGCGGAGGATGTGGTGCAGGAAGTCTACCTGCGCCTGCACGAGCGACCGCCGAGCGACCTCTCCCGCCTGCGGAGCTGGTTGTTCACCGTGGCGACGAATCTTGCGCGGGACAACGCGCGCACCGCGAGTCGGCAGGCGGACATTCTCCGGCGCGAAGCGGACAAGATCCCGAGGCCAACCCCGGCGCCGGATCCTGCCGTCGCCGCGGAACGTTCCGATCTGCGCGGCAGATTGCGTTCGGCACTGAACACGCTTTCGGAGCGGGAACGAACCGCAGTGCTGATGCGGGAGCGAGGATTCCGGCACCGTGAGATCGCCGAGGTGCTGGGCACGACCACGAAGACCGTTGGCACACTCATAGCCCGTGCCTTGGAGAAGATGAGTCGGCAGCTCAACAGGGAGGCACCATGACGGGAAGCCACATCGACGACGGCGACCTACTTCGGTGGATAGACGGCGAATGTGACGTGGAAGAGCGAAACACGTTGGGGGGGCATCTTGCCGCGTGTGCGATCTGCGACAATCGCATGTCCGTCATCGAGACATGGAGCACGCAGTTCAGTGCGGCGCTTCGCAGTACCCGCGCACGGGCGAGTGCGAGCGCCCGGTGGCGCCGTGCGCTGGCCACCGCCGCGGGGATCGTGATCCTCGTGGGGTTCGCGGTGCAGCCGGTACGGGCGTGGGTCGTGCAACGGGCGGTGGCCGTCTGGTACGTCGTGACCGGGAGCCCGATACCCGACCAACCTGCCACCCCATTCGCGGACGTGCCCCGAGCGTCGGCGAACGCCTCGATGACGTTCGTGCCGGTCGGCCCACTGTTTGAGCTTCACGTGGAGGCATGGCAAGCCACCGGAGGCATGACCATAACGACGGCAGCCGAAGGGCATGCCACATTGACCCTCGTGGGGGGGGACGGGCGAGAGGAACTCGTCGTGCTGCCGTCCGGTCTCCGGATCGTGAACGACGCGGGCTCGTGGTCCAGTTACGACGTGCGGATACCTGCGGTCATTCGCGAGGTCCGGGTCATCGTCGCCGACGGCCCGGCCTGGCGCTTCGCGACCGGTGCGCCCGGCCAGTCCCGAACGATCGCGGTGGTCAGGAACGAGTGACAGAAAACGCGATCGCGACGCGTCTCATACATAGAACCAATCCGGAGCTAGTCATGAAGCGCATCGCCGTTGCCGTGCTCGCAACCATCGGTCTCGCGGGGACGACCGGCTGTGTCACCGATTCGGTGAACGGCCTCGAAGACAAGCAGGCCCAGCAGACGGAGGAGGCGACCACCGGGTCGATCAGCGGCTTGGTCCGCGCCGCCTCAAACCGCACCCCGATCGTCGGCGCGCACGTCGATATCCTGTTGGGTGACTCGGCCCTGGTGCCGGACGGGTGGACGGACGTCGCTCACACCACCACCGATGGGGCAGGAGCATTCACTGTGGATCTTCTCTCGCCCGGAAGCTACTACGTGCGTGCCGATCCCCCCGCGGGTAGCGACGTGAATGGCACGGTCATTCCCGGCGTCGCGGTGTACGCCGATGAGGATACCTACCTCGATCTGCTTCTCCACGGTGGTGGCACCGACTGGCTCTGGGTCACCGGGCCGTGGGAGATGACCGTCGGCGATGTCGCAACGTTCTCCGCCATGATCTCCACCGCCGAGGGTGATTCCGTTGCTGCCGACAACGCAACGTGGACCAGTTCGAACGCCGCCGTCGCGACGGTGGCGTACTCTGCCGCAGCGGC
>JBDHIW010000219.1:0-3617 GCA_039587215.1 Gemmatimonadota bacterium
GCGAAGCGGTCCGAGCGAAAGAGTACTTCCGGCTCGCTCGTGCCGTCGACCCGAAGGGCGACGATGCGGTGGTCCTGTGCCGCCACGATCGAGCGGTAGGCGACGCGCTGTCCGTCGGGCGACCAAATGGGGTTGTCCTCGGTGGACGGTTCGAACGTGAGCCGGCGCTGCTCGCCGCTGACCAGATCGAACCGCGCAATGTCGGCATTGGGCGACGCCACGTACGTGACGCCGTAGCGCCCGTCCGGCGAGACCTGCACCCCCTCGACCGTGATGGGCGCACCGACGCGCGCGAGGACGGTGCCGCGCCGATCGACCCAGGTCAGCTGGTGCAGCTCCCAGTTCGAGCCGCGGACGAACGCAAAGGTGCCCGCGTCCGCCACGCTCATGGACGCCCCGCCGGCCCAGTACGCCGTGCGTACCCCTTCCTCGATCGTGAGGGCGCTGCCGGTCGGCCGCTGCTGAGCGAGATCGAACGGCACCGCCTCGAGCGTGCCGTCGGCCCGGACGTAGGCGACGTGCCCCGAGGGCAGGTAGCGGCCGAACGTGGCCTCGGTCGCGATCGTCGTGTGGGTCCCGGACTCGCGATCCAGCATCACGACGCGCGCGCCGGTCCACATCATGCCCGGGCCCATCGCCGTGTAGAGGAGGTAGCGCCCGTCGCCGACGAGCTGGGGCCACAGGTGGTCGCCGGTTCCGGCGGCCGCGTCGATCGACGTGATCGGGATCCACGTCGTGTCGCCGGCAGGCCGCAGGCTGATGCCGCTGGCCCATCGGGACGCCACGAGATCCTGCTCGAGCGCCCGCCGCTGGAAGTCGATCACCGGCCCGCCGTCCGTCGGCACCCCCCACAGCAGACCGCGGCCGCCCGCGTCTCCGAACAGCACCCACGCGCCATCGTCGGAAAAGATGGGACAGCAGCGGATCGCCTCCGCGACGTCGATCGGGCGCACGTCGGCCGTCCCACGCGCGAGCGAATGCACGTACAGCTCGTTGCCGGCGAAGTACGCCAGTCGCTGGCCGTCCGGCGACACGGCGATGTTCGGGTAGAAGGCGATCAACTCGTGACCGTCGGGGACCGGCACGGTGAAGCGGATCGTGGGCCGGGGTGCGGCGGCCGGCGCGGGGCGGAGTATCCACCCGGCCGTGCCGCCCACGAGGAGCAGCGCCGCCCACAGCGCCCAGCGCGTGCGTGTGGCGGGACCGCCGACTGCGGTGGCCCCCGGCACGGGCGCCGGTGCGACGCGACTGGCGTAGCTCGTGTCGGCCAGGGCGGCGGCGAAGTCCTTGGCGCTCTCGAAGCGGTCGGCCGGCAGCTTCGCCAACGCGGCCGCCGTCGCGGCCGCTACGTGCGGCGGGACCGACTTGCGGAGGTCGGTGACCGGGCGCGCCTCCTCGGTCACGATCTTCATGATGATCGCCTGGGCGGACGACGCGGTGTGCGGCGGATCGCCCGTGAGCATCTCGTACAGCACGCTCGCGAGGGAATACACGTCCGAGCGCGCGGTGAGCTCCTTCTCCGCCGTCGCCTGCTCCGGACTCATGTAGTGTGGTGTGCCGAGGGAAAGCCCCGTTTCCGTCATCCGCCCGCCGGCCGCGGCGCTCACCGCCAACGCGATGCCGAAGTCCGCCACCATCGGGCGGCCGTCATGCAGCAGGATGTTCTCGGGCTTGATGTCGCGATGGATCACCCCGTTCCGGTGGGCGTAGTCCAGCGCATCCGCGATGGCGACCGTGAGCGTCACCGCCTCGTCGATGCCCAGCTGCGTCTCGCGATTGAGCTTGTCCCGGAGCGTCTCGCCCTCGATGTAGGGCATGACATAGTAGAGGAATCCGTCCGCGTCGCCCGAATCAAAGAGCGGAAGGATGTGCGGATGCTGCAGGCTGGCGGTGGTCTTGATCTCCTGCACGAACCGCTCGGCCCCGAGGACGGCGGCGAGCTCGGGCTTCAGGACCTTGAGGGCGACCTTGCGGTCGTGCTTGAGATCCTCGGCCAGGTACACGGTCGCCATGCCGCCTTCGCCGAGGCGCTGCATGATGCGGTAGCGGTCCGCGAGGGCCGTGGAGAGGCGATCGGTCAGTTCGGGCATGGCCAAAGATCGACCGAGAGGCGGGTGGGGGCTAGGTGGGGACGCGATGTTGGGCACATGCGCCGGGAGGGCGCAATGGGGTTGGTGGCACGGACTCCCGCCGATCGGGCCGGTGCCGCGGTTGTATTATCCGCCTGATCGATACTTCACCACCACACGGTGGACGACTCGTGCGGAGGCGGAGATCCCCGGTCGGTCACCCCTGGTAGGACGCCTGCAAGGAGCAGAGGTCGATGACGATTCGCATTCTGAGCGTGGCGCTCGTGCTCGCGTCTGTCGCCGCGTCACCGACAGAAGCGCAGAAACTGTTCAACGGATTCGGCACTGCGGTCGCCGTCGATGGTTCACTGCTGGCGGTGGGAGAGCCGAGCCAGGTCGATCGGAGCGGTGTCTACCTGTTCGAACGTACGTCCGGGGGACAGTGGCAGTCGGTGGCGCGACTCGTTCCTGGCGACGAGGGGCGGGACGATCGGTTCGGCCGGGCCGTGGCGTTGGACGGCGACCGCCTGGTCATCGGCGCGACGACGCACGATGGTGGTCGGGGGGCGGCCTACATCTTCGAACCAGTTGATGGGGAATGGCGCGAGACGGCCACGCTCCGGCTCGAGGGAAGTGTCCCGGGGTCGGCGTTCGGCAGATCCGTCGCCGTGGTCGACGGCGGTGTGGTCGTGACCTCTCCGGGATACGGCCAGCTCGCCGGCGCGGCGTTCCTGTTTGCCGCACACGCGCCGGGCGAGTGGGGCGTGGCCCAACGGTTGATGGCGAGTGATGGTGCGCCCGGCAGCTCATTCGGCCTTTCCGCCGCCGCCGACGGTGATGTGCTCGTGGTTGGTGCGCCCGATGCCGGCGAATACGGCGCCGCATACGTGTTCGAGCGCGGGCAAGACGGACGGTGGGTCGAGCGAGCCCGATTGGCTGGGGACACCGGGCTCGGTCGGCAGTTTGCGTCAGATGTCGCGGTGGATGGAGCGACGATCGCCGTTGCCGCTCCCGGGGCCGGCACGGGCGCCGTCGCCCTGTACCGACGGACCCCCGCGGGGTGGGAAGCGACGGGGCGCGTGATACCTCGTGACGGCTCGGGTGGCGGGTTTGCCGCCGCCATTGCTCTCCACGACGACATCCTCGCCGTCGCCCAAGTCCCAGGCCCCGCGGTGCACGTGTTCCGACGGGAGCGTGAGGGATGGCGCCTCGAGTCGACGGTCGAAGCGCCCGAGCAGAGCTACTACGGCGTCGGCGGACCGCTGGCAGCAGACGATGGAGCCGTGGTCATTGGGGCCCCCGCCATGGACTACGGTGAGGGTGGCGTGGTGGTGTACCGTCCGACCCCGGACGGGTGGGGAGGCGTGCAACTGGTGCTTCCCAGTGATTCGGTTCTCCGGACGCGGGTCGCCAGTGCCGAGTGCGTGGCACAGGCGGTCGCGGCGTTCCCGTGCGACGACGTCGACCTCGTGGCGCACCTGCCGCTCGCCGCGCTCGGCGCGACACGCGGCATGGGTCTCAACGACCTGTGGGGTTGGCATGACGAGG
>JBDHIW010000220.1:0-3614 GCA_039587215.1 Gemmatimonadota bacterium
GCGGGAGCGGCTCGAGGTCTTGCGCCGTGCCGATGCGATCTACCTGGAGGAGATCCGCGATGCGGGGCTGTACGACGAAATCTGGCAGGCGTTCGCGGTGCTGCTGCCCGTGCATGCCGTCGGGGTGATGGGGGACGCGCGCACGTACGAGAACGTGGTGGCGTTGCGCGCCGTCACGAGCACCGACGGCATGACCGCGGATTGGTTCCCCTATCCTCCCGAGGTGATGGGGCGCATGGGGAACCGCATCATCAATGAAGTGACGGGCGTGAACCGCGTGGTGTACGACGTGAGTTCGAAGCCGCCGGCGACCATCGAGTGGGAGTGACGCCCGCCTAGAGCTGCTTTTCTTCGAGCAGCGTGAGGAAGTCCTCCGCGGTCTCGATCGTCGTGAGTCGTCCGGGCACGTCGGGCTCCTTCGCGAACTGAGCGATCTTCCCCAGTACCGGCAGGTACTGGTTGGAGACCTCGAGCGGCGGTGCCACGATGAGGAAGAAGAAGTGCACCGGCTTGTCGTCGATTGCCTTGAAGTCCACCCCGGCGGGCTTCCGCCCGAACGCTACCCGCAACCGATTCACGACGAGCGACCGGCAATGGGGGATCGCGATCCCCTGACCGATGCCGGTCGACCCCAGGTTCTCCCGGCGCTTGAGCATCTTGAACAGGAGTCCCTTGGACTTCTCGTCCAGGTCGACCAGTTCGATGAGCTCGCGAAGGATGTCGTCCTTGGACTCGCTGGAAAGGTCCAGAGAGATCGCATCGGCTGAGAAGAATTCGCGCAGTCGCATTGGGCAAACGTTGGTGGTGGGTTCGACTGGGGTCGAAGCTAATCCAGGGCAGGGGGATCCGCAAAGGGCGGCGCGTTGCCTGGGTTCCCGGGTGGCGTTACCGTTCGCCCCATGACCGGATTCCCCTACCCGGTGGATCAGACCACCCCGCTCTTCCTGGCGCCGATGGCCGGCGTGTCCGAGCCTCCATTCCGGCGGCTCTGCCGTGGATTCGGGGCGGATGTGGTCGTGTCGGAGTTCCTGTCGAGTGAAGCGCTGCGACGGGGGATCCGGAGTGTCCATGACGGCGCCTACTTCACGCCGCAGGAGCGACCGATCGGGATTCAGGTCTACGGCGCGGATCCCGAGGCGATGGGGGAGGCCGCGGCGCTCGTCTCCGAGCACTACGAACCGACTTTCATCGACATCAACTTCGGTTGCCCCGTCAAGAAGGTCGTCAAACGGAACGGTGGCTCGGGCTGTCTCAAGGACCTGGATCTCGTCGAGCGCATCGTGCGCGCGGTCGTCGCGGCGACGCCGCTGCCTGTCACCGCCAAGATCCGGAGCGGCTGGGACGAGGCAACGCGGAACCCGGTGGAGATCGCGCTCCGCTGCCAGGATGCTGGGGCGCGGGTCGTGACGCTGCACCCGCGGACGCGGGCCCAGATGTACCGTGGTGACGCACAGTGGGACGAGATTGCGGCCGTCGTGGAGGCGCTGGACGTTCCGGTCGTCGGGAACGGTGACATCCGCTGCGCGGAAGATGCCGTGCGGATGTTCCGTCACACTGGGTGCGCCGGGATCATGATCGCGCGCGGGTCGTTCGGGAATCCCTGGATCTTCACGCAGGCGCGTGCGCTCCTCGACGGCCGGGATCCGGTGCCTGAGCCGGGGCCGGAGGAGCGTATTGCGGTCGCCATACGGCATGCGGTCCTGCAGCGTGAGATTCAGGGCAACGGCCGTCGCACCGCCGTGGAATTCCGCAAACACTTGGGCTGGTACGTGCGCGGTATGCGCGGCGCCGCCGACCTGCGTCGGCGTTTGCATGCCATCGAGTCGATGGACGCGATCGCGGACATCTTTGCCGCGTATCAGGACGAGGCGGCGGCCGTCGCGTGAGCGACCAGTGGCTGCGGCAACTCCTCGAGGCCGTGGGGGAGGGCACGCTCAGCCCTGACGCAGCGCTCGAGCGCCTGGCGGACTTTCCCTCGGAAGCACTGGATTTTGCGACGGTCGACCATCTGCGGGCGGTGACGCAGGGCTTTCCGGAGGTCGTGCTGTGCGAGGGGAAGTCGGTCGCGCAGACGCTCTCGATCTGCCGAGCGATCCACGCCCGCGCCGGGGGATTCCTGGCCACACGGGCCGATGCCCAGACGCAGGCGGCGCTGCGGGAGGCGTTTCCCGCAGCGGAAGTCAACGAGGTCGCGGGGACGGTCCACCATCAGGTCGCGGAGGCAAGCGAACAGCCGCCACGGCTGGGACCGGTCGTGATCGTGAGCGCGGGCACGAGCGACGCCGCAGTCGCCGAGGAGGCGGCTGTGGTGGCGCGGGCCATGGGCAACGCGGTGGAGACCGTGCACGACGTCGGTGTGGCCGGAATCCACAGGATTCTGGAGCGATCAAGCGTATTGCGGGGCGCAGCCGTGATCATCGTCGTGGCTGGCATGGACGGCGCCCTCGCCAGCGTGGTCGGAGGCCTCGTCCGCGTCCCGGTGATCGCGGTGCCCACCAGCGTGGGATACGGTGCGGCCTTCGGTGGGGTGTCGGCGCTGCTCGCGATGCTCAATTCGTGCGCCTCGGGCGTGACCGTTGTGAACATCGACAACGGGTTCGGAGCCGCGGTGGCGGCGACACGGATCACGACGGGCGATGCGAACGGGCGTCACGAACCATAAGTCGTGTATTTACAGCGCGTTACGACATTTCGACTGCCAGCCGGTTGCCGGATCGAGTATCTTGCATGTGTTCTTTGACAACGGATGGTTCAGGGGGGCGACAGGCTTCGACGGGTCTTGTGAAGTTCTCGTGGCGTGCCCAGGTCCCAGATCCTGGCAAAACACTGGGAAAACACACAATTGCCAATACTGACTTGGCTCTGGCAGCCTAAGCCACTGGCTTAGCGCTCCACCCGGTTGGCGGTCGGGCCCGAGGGCTCCACCGGGTATCGCATCGGGCTGGTTCGCGGCAGGCGCCTCCGGTGTCGCGGGCGAGATTCAACGGAGGCTAGGCTCCCACTGGTTGGCCGAGCGCCGGTGACGAGATGACGCAGAAGAGCGGTCTACGCACGTAGAAGCGGTTACGGATCGAGGTTCGGACCGGGGTTCGATTCCCCGCGCCTCCATGCGGAGTCGGCCGAAGTGGCCGGCTCCGCATTCTTCGTTTGGAGTACTTTCCACAGGTAGCCAACAGGGCGACGCTGGCACGTGTTGGCGACCTAACCGAAGACTGTGGAAAACTCGTGATGTGTTGATTCAACAGGGTCAATCTCAGCTTGAGATTGTCTGTAAAAAGTTATCAAACATACGTTTAAGATGTGCTATCTCGTGTAGTACATGAGATATGCTTCACAGTGTGGATTGTGTGCGGTGCAGAACCGTGGCCGTGGGGCATCACTATGGGCAGATAGGGTAGGTTTTCCACATCGCCCTGTGACGTGATCGCAGCATCGCCGGGACCCCCTCGCTTGAGGGCCCCGGCTGCCAGGTTGGCGGTGCTGCGAGCTCGCCTATGCTGGGTCGTCGATTGCTGCCCGGGCAGCAGCGAGCCGTGCGATGGGAACGCGGAACGGCGAGCACGACACGTAGTTCAGCTCGGATCGGTGGCAGAATTCCACCGATCGTGGGTCAC
>JBDHIW010000221.1:0-3600 GCA_039587215.1 Gemmatimonadota bacterium
CACGCTGACGTTCGCCATTCCGGGGCTCGGGCTGCTGGCCTTCCGCGGCCTCAACCTCAGCATCGAGTTCACCGGCGGCACGTTCCTGCAGGTACGGGCCAACGACGAGGCCATCACCACAGCCGGGATCCGATCGGCGCTGGGAGCCGCCGGTCTCACGGGAGCCGAGATCCAGACTTTCGGGGCGGGCGGAAACGAGTTTGCCGTTCGCGCGCGCCTCGATGCGGGAGCGTCGGTGAGCAACGAAGCGAAGGAAGAGACGGCTGCCGTGGTGGACAGCGTGTTGGCGGCGAGTTTCGGGGCGGAGAGTTTCGAGATCGTCCGGACCGAGGCCGTCGGACCCAAGGTGGGCGCCGAGCTGCGTGACCGTGCCGTCCTGGCGATTCTCTTGTCGCTCGGTGCCACGTTCCTGGTGCTGTGGTTCCGCTATGAGTGGCGGTTCGGTCTCGCCGCGGTGGTCGCGACCGTCCACGACGTCCTGAGTACGATGGCGTTCATCTCGTACTTGAACCTCGAGATGTCGCTCGTGATCGTGGCGGCGCTGCTGCTCATCATCGGGTACTCGCTCAACGACACGATCGTGACGTTCGACCGGGTGCGTGAGAACATCAGGAAGTTCAAGCGGGAGGACTTGTACGCGGTCCTGAACCGGAGCGTCAACGAGACGCTGCCGCGGACGGTGCTGACATCGGGCACGACGCTCGGTGCCACCATCGCGCTGCTCATCCTCGGCGGCCCGGTCATCCGTGGGTTCGCCGCGGTCGTGACCTTCGGACTCATCACGGGGACGTTCTCCTCGATCTACATCGCCGCGCCGGTTCTGCGCGCCATCGAGATGCGTTGGCCCGGCGAGGATGCGCGCGGCGCGCGCGCCATCGCGGGACCCGCTCCGGCGTCGACCTGATCGGCGGCCGGCGGCATGCTGGTCGACACCCACTGTCACCTGGGCGATGAGCGGTTTGCCGACGATCTCGGGACGGTGGTGGCCAGCGCGCGCGCGGCTGGGGTCACGCACGTGATCGCGGTCGCCGACTCCGTGGCGGCGACCGACGACGCGGTGGCCATCGCGGAGCGTTTCGACCTGTCGGCGACGGCAGGCGTGCATCCCCACCATGCGAAGGACTGGTCCGCGGACGCATCGCGGCGTGTTCAGGCGATGCTGGAGCACGACGCGGTCGTCGCTGTCGGCGAGACCGGGCTGGACTACCACTACGATTTCTCGCCGCGGCCGATGCAGCGCGAAGCGTTCGCGGCGCAGCTGGCGCTCGGCGAGCGGTACGGCAAGCCGGTCGTCGTACACGCTCGGGAGGCGGACGACGATGTCGCGGCGATGGTGCGGGAGACGGAGGCGACGGTGATCCTGCACTCGTTCAGTTCGGGCGACGTCGTGTTCGAGGCCGGGCTCGAATCCGGTGCCTACTTTTCCTTCAGCGGCATGGTGACGTTCAAGCGCTGGGACGGTGCCGCGTACGTCCGCGCGTGCCCGGCCGATCGACTGCTCGTGGAGACGGACGCTCCGTATCTGGCTCCCGTACCGCACCGCGGAAAGCGGAACGAGCCCGCGTTCGTGGCGCAGGTCGCTGCACGGATCGCCGAGCTGCGCGACATGAGCGAGGCGGACGTCGCGCGGCGCACCACCGAGAATGCCGTCTCATGTTTCGGATCCAGAATCACATTGGGGGCGGAGGACCCTGCATGACCACTTCACCGATTCCGACTGATATCGAGATCGCCCAGGCGGCGACCATGCGCCCCATCACCGACGTGGCGGCGGAACTCGGGCTCGAGACCGAGGACCTCGTGCTTTACGGCGAGCACAAGGCGAAGGTCCGCCTGGATCGGATCGCCGAGCGCCCCCGCCAGGCACGCCTCGTGTTGGTGACCGGGATCAACCCGACGGCGGCCGGCGAGGGCAAGTCCACCGTCACCGTCGGGGTGACTCAGGCGCTCCGGAAGATGGGCAAGAAGGTCGCCGTCTGTCTGCGAGAGCCGAGCCTCGGACCGGTGTTCGGGATCAAAGGCGGGGCCGCGGGCGGCGGCTATGCGCAGGTCGTCCCCATGGAGGACATCAACCTCCACTTCACGGGTGACTTCCACGCGATTTCCAGCGCGCACAACCTGCTGTCGGCGATGCTCGACAACCACCTTCATCAGGGCAATGCACTCGACATCGAGCCGCGGCGCATCACATGGCCGCGGACGATCGACATGAACGACCGCGCACTCCGGCAGATCAACGTCGGGCTGGGCGGGCCGCTCGGCGGTGTGCCGCGGGAGGAACGCTTCGTCATCACGCCGGCGAGCGAGATCATGGCGATCATGTCGCTGGCGCGCGACCTCGGTGATCTGGAGCGGCGGCTCGGCAACATCATTGTCGGCGTGACCCGCGACAAGGAAGCCGTCCGTGCTTCGGCGCTGGAAGCGCATGGCGCCATGGCGCTGTTGCTGAAGGACGCGCTCATGCCGAACCTCGTGCAGACGCTCGAGGGCGGCCCGGCGTTCGTGCACTGCGGGCCGTTCGGCAACATCGCGCACGGGTGCAACTCCGTGATTGCGACCGATGCCGCGCTTCGGGTGTCCGACATCGTGATGACCGAGGCGGGATTCGGCGCCGATCTCGGTGCGGAGAAGTTCTTCGACATCAAGTGTCCCAACGGCGACCTGAACCCCGAAGCGGCCGTGATCGTCGCGACGGTGCGGGCGCTCAAGCTCCATGGCGGCGCGGCCAAGGACCAGCTGACCACGCCGGACCCCGCGGCGGTCGAACGCGGGTTCGCGAACTTGGGCCGGCACATCGAGAACGTGACGGGCTACGGGCTGCCGGCCGTCGTGGCGCTCAACAAGTTCTACACCGACAGCGAGGAAGAGCTGGACGTGGTGCGCCGCGGCTGCGAGGCACAGGGCGCCAAGGTCGCGCTGTGCGAGGTGTGGGAGAAGGGCGGCGACGGTGGTGTCGCCGTGGCCGAAGCGGTGTTGGCCATGCTCGACGAGGGTACGGCCAACTTCCGCCCGCTCTACGATGCCGAGCTCTCGCTGCGTGGCAAGATCGAGACCGTCGCCACCAAGATCTACCGTGCCGACGGCGTCGACTACACCACGAAGGCTCAGCGGGCCATCGACCAACTCGAGCGCTTCGGGCTCGGGACCGCGCCCGTCTGCATGGCCAAAACGCAGTACTCGTTCAGCGACGACCCGAGCCGTTTGGCCGCGCCGACCGGGTTCCGCGTCACGATTCGCGATGTCTATCCGTCGGCCGGTGCCGGTTTCGTCGTGGCGATGACGGGTGATATCATGACCATGCCGGGATTGGGCAAGACGCCTGCGGCCGTTCGCATGCGCGCCCACCAGGACGGACGGATCGAGGGACTGTTCTAGGGGAGCCTATGGAGATCGTATCGACGGATGGGGCGCCGGCAGCCATCGGCCCCTACAGCCAGGCGGTCGTCGCGGGAGCACACGTTTTCACGGCCGGTCAGATTGCACTGGACCCGGCTACGGGAGACATGGTGGGTGCGGACGTCGTGGCGCAGAGCGAGCGCGTCTTTCAGAATCTCGATGCCGTGCTGTCTGCGGCCGGATGCGGCTTCGGGGACGTGGTGA
>JBDHIW010000222.1:0-3594 GCA_039587215.1 Gemmatimonadota bacterium
TGGGCCGCCGTCGACGTTACGATCGACGGCGTCACGTACTTGGTGGTCAACACGCACCTGGAGTCGGCCGCGCCGGGCGTTCGACTCGCACAGGGCACCGATCTGATCGACAGCTTGAGCGCCGAAACGGGACCGATCATGCTAGTGGGCGATCTGAATACCGACGCGATCTCCGGTAGCGATCCGACCTACGGGGTGTTCACGAACGCCGGCTACCAGGATTTGTGGGGGCTGACCGGAACGGCCCAAGGGTTGTCGTGCTGCCACAATTCGGAGCTCAGCAACACGACGTCGACGTTCTCGTCCCGCATCGACTTCGTGATGACCCGCAACATCACCGTGCTTCAGGCGAGCGGTGACGTCGAGGGGGAAGACGCGGCCGATCGGTCGGGTGGCCTCTGGCCCTCGGACCACGGCGGTGTGTGGGCTGCGGCCACGGTCGAGGTTCCCGGCAACTAGGCCCGCCCCGATCGAAACGCACACGGCCCGGTACCTCGCGGAGGTATCGGGCCGTGTGCGTTCCGGGGCTTCGGTCGTCAGGAGGGCGGCAGTCCCTTCACCACCGGATAGCCGCGCTCCAGCCAGTCGACCATCCCGCCGAACACGAGCGTGACGTCCTTGTCCAGCCGCTGGAGAATCGAGGCCGCGAAGGCACTCCGGACCTGATCTCCGCAGACGACGGCGATCGGTCGGTCGTCCGGCACGCCGGGCGCCAGCGCCCAGGCGTCCGTCCAGTCGAGGTTGTCGGCGCCCTCGATGTGCCCGTACTTGTACTCGAACCGCTCCCGGGTATCGACTACGCGGTAGGCGTCGAGGTTCGACTGCAGCGTGTCGACGTCGATGAGCGTCAGCATGGCGGTGGCCAGCCCGGCTTCCTTCCAGCCCTTGAGCCCACCCTCGAGGTGCCCCAGCACCGTGAACCCACCCTCGGTCAGGAGCTGGACGGCGACCTTGGCGATCGGCTCGGGCTCCGCGTGAACGACGTAGGTCGCGTCCGTCGTCAGCGACATCTCGGCCCGGTCGGCCAGGTCCGCGCGATTGAACTGGAAGTTCACGGCCTGCGGCACGTGCTCGGTCGCGAACGGCTTGGGCGGACGCATGTCCAGGAGGATGGCGCCCTCCGCGATCGCCGCCTGCACCTCGGCGGGGGTCATACGCCCGCTCCTTTCATCTCCGCCTTCGAAATGAGCCCGAGGTTGTACGACTTGATGCGCGCATAGTTGTCCGGAAACGGCTTGGCCGTCTCCTTCACGAACTGTGCAAACTCCTCGGCGCTCGCCTTCTGCATGGCGAGGTTGAACCGCTTTTCGAAGCCGATCGTCGAACCGGCCTTGCCGCTCATGTTGACGCCGCCGCACGTGGAGCCCCCGTAGTGATTGGGGAAGACCTCGACGTGATCCGGGAGCGCAAAGAGGCGCTCCTTGACGCTGAGGAACTGCGTGGCCGCGCGCTCCGCCTCGTCCATGACGTCTTTTGCCTCGTCGCCGAGCAGCAGGTCGGGCCGGCCGACGTCCCCCACGAACAGCGAGTCGCCGGTCAGGACGAACCACGGGTCGTCCGAGCGCGACCGGTCGGTCACGACGTACGCGGTGTGCTCGGGCGTGTGCCCGGGGGTGTGTATGGCCTGAAGGTCGATCTTGCCGACGCTGAACACCTGTCCGTCGGTGATCGGCGTGAACGCGTACGTCGCGAGTTCCGTGGCCGCCTCGTGCAGGTAATGCGGCACCGCGTTCATCTCCGCGAGTTCGCGCGCGCACGACACGTAGTCCGCGTGCAGGTGGGTCTCGAACACACCCACGATGGAGAGGCCGAGGTCTGCCGCCTCCAGGACGTAGAAGTCGGCGCCATTGTCAGCGATGGGGTCGACGACGAACGCCTCCTTCGCGCGCGCGCAGGCGATCAGGTACGACGCCTGTGCCAGGGGCTCGAATCGGTACTGTTTGAAGATCACGTCAGTCCTCCTCGCCCTTGCGCATGAAGAAAACGAGCGAGCCGTCGCTTTCCTCCTGCCAGTGCATCAGTTCGTTCCCGGTATCCTCCGCCCACGCGGGGAAGTCGGCGATCGCGCCGCGGTCGGTCGCGAGGATCTTGAGGATCTGCCCCTCGGTCATGCCGCGCATTTCCTTGCCGGCCTTCACGACGGGCATGGGGCACAGCAGTCCGCGTGCGTCGAGGACCTTGTCTTCAGCGATGGCGGTCATCGATGTCTCCTTGCGTCGGTCGGTGCGTTTAGATGAAAAGGGTGACGTGCGACTTGCGGGCATCCGACAGGAACGCAGCCGCACCACCGAACTCGACACCGTCGAGGAAGTCGTCCTGAGAGAAGTCGAAAACGTCCATGGTCATCTGGCACGCGATGAGCCGCACCTCGGACTCGAGCGCCACGTCGATGAGCTCGCGGATCGAGGCGACGCCCTTCTTCGCGAATTTCGACTTCATCATGCCCGTGGCCACGCTCTTCATGCCGGGCATCCCCGTGAAGACGTCCGCCATCGGGATCGGCATCGGCATCGCAGGGTTGCCGACGGGCGAGACCTGGAGTCGCTTCTCGAAGTCCTTGTGGATGACGTTGAGGCCGTAGAACGTGAAGAACACGGCCGTCTCCATGCCGGCCGCGGCCGCGGCCGTCGCGAGGATGAGCGGTGGGTACGCCCAGTCGAGGGTGCCCTTGGACGAGATCAGGCTCGCCCGGCGGCCGGCCTTGTCCTTCTTGAAGGCCCGCGTCAGCTCCTCGCGGACGATCGCCCGGACGCCGTCCTCAGTGAGCGGTGTTTGCTGTGTCTCCAGCATGAGTGTCCTCCAGCGGTGCGTTGAAGTCGGTGAGGGAAGTCACGGTCGCGCGTGCCCGCGCGATCCAGAAGTCTGCTAGCGGGCCCAGCGTGGGCCGCATGGCCGCGTAGCGTTCGATCCATCGGCGGGCGTCGGCGACGATCCAGCGTCGGATGCCGGCGGGATCCTGGTCGACGAGCGCCTGCAGGATGAAGCGCCGCTCGCCCTGTCGGAGACCCAGGCCCAAGTCCCGAGCGGCGCAGGCCAGGTCCGTGCGAGTGATGACCAGTCCCGAACGCACCGGCGCGAGCAGGTGGGCCAGCAGGTGCTCGGGATCGCCGTCCAATCCCGGCGCGTCGGTCAACGCGGGCGGTAGTTGGTTCGGCGTGGGCGTCGCCGCGGCTTCGTGGGTCAGGAGCGCCTGCACCCGGTCGGCCCAGTCGTCGTAAGGCGCGATCTCCAGATCGCGCACCTTGGCGAGGAAGAGCGGCATCCACGGGAGCACGTGCTCCCACAGGAGTACCCGCCGCGCGTGGGTTGCCCGTTCGTCGTCGCCGCGCTCGGCGAGTTCGGCAAGCATCCCGAGGAGGGCGGCGGCATGGTCCGGTTCCGCCGGCGGCTCGGCGCCCAGGGCACGCCAGAGTCCGGCGGTGCGGTCGCGGGCCTCGCCGCCGAGCATGCCCTCGGGGCCGAGGTACACGGACCCGTAGGGATAGACCTCCAGCAGGAAGACCGAGGCGTACGCCTCCCCGGTCGGCGGGGCGATGCCCAGCGCGTCGGCGACGGTGCCGGATTCGGCGGTGGGCGCTTCGGCGAGGACGGCCA
>JBDHIW010000223.1:0-3559 GCA_039587215.1 Gemmatimonadota bacterium
TCGCGGAAGCGATTCTCGACGCGGTCGAGTCGATGCTGTGACGGACGCGAGATCGCTGTTCGGTGCCTACGTTCGCCAGCGTCTCGAGGCAGGGGAATCCTCGTGGATTCTCGGTGAGACCGTTGCGCTGCCGGAGGCACAGGGTGCCCGGCCGGATGCGCCGGCGCCGGCGCCCGTCGGCACGGGCGGCGGGGCGCCTAAACGCGCCGAAGCGGGGACGGCACCGCGCAGGCCATCGGCCGAGCCGAAGTGGCGCAAAGGGCTGCCGCCCATTCCCGGACCGGGCGTTTCGATCCCGCAACCCACGAGCGATCTCTTCGTTGGCGACCCGCTGAGCGCGCTGTCGATGGAAGAGCTCGCCGGGCGGGTCCGCGAGTGCACCGCGTGCGGACTGTGCGAGGGCCGGACGCACGCCGTGCCCGGCGAGGGACCACTCGACGCCAAGCTCGTCGTGGTGGGCGAAGGACCCGGCGCCCGCGAGGACGAACTCGGGCGCCCGTTCGTTGGTCGGGCCGGTGAGCTCCTGACGGACATCCTTGCCGCCATCGAGATTCCCCGCGAGCAGGTGTTCATCTGCAACGTGGTGAAGTGTCGTCCACCGCAGAATCGGACGCCCGCGCAGCCCGAAATCGAGGCCTGTCTGCCGTACCTTCACCGTCAGCTTGCGATTGTTCGCCCCGCGGTGATACTTGCAATGGGATCGACGGCGGCGCAGACGCTGCTGCAGACGCGGCAGTCGCTGGGGGCCATGCGCAACAAAGTGCACGACTTCCGTGGCACGCCGCTCATCGTGACCTACCCACCAGCCGCTCTGCTGCGCAATCCGAACTGGAAGAAGCCGACCTGGGATGACGTCCGTATCGCACGCCAACTTGTCGACCGCGACTGACTCGCTCGAGGGGCGGGTGACACCGTGGAGCGAGGAGGCGGAACAGGCCGTTCTGGGCGCCGTCATGCTCGATCCGGACGCGGCACTCAAGGCGGTCGAACTGCTGGAGGACACGGCGTTCTACCGCGACGGTCACCGCCGGATCTTCCGGGCGATGGCGAAGATCGTCGAGCGGAACGACGTCGTGGATCCGGTGGTGCTGCGCGAGGAGCTGCAGCGATCCGGCGATCTCGAACCTGCGGGCGGGACCGACTACATCGCCGAACTGCTCGACGTCGTTCCGACCGCCGCCAACGTCGGCTATCACTGCCGTATCGTCAAAGACAAAGCGCTGCGGCGGAGGCTCATCGAGGCGGGCACCGGGATCGTCCAGTCGGCGTATGAGGGACCGGAAGAGGTCGACACGCTGCTGGACCATGCCGAGCAGCGCATCTTCGAGGTGTCGTTCCAGCGGGGTACGGAGGAAGTCGTCCGCATCAAGGAGTTGATGTGGAAGACGATGGAGCGCATCGAAGCGCGCCACCGCGGCGACGAGTCGGTGCGCGGGATCATGAGCGGCTTCAGCGACCTGGACAGCAAGACGAACGGTTTCCAGAAGAGCGACCTGATCATCGTGGCTGCGCGCCCATCGATGGGCAAAACGTCGTTCTGTCTCAACATTGCGGCGAACGCCGCCCTCGAGAACAACATCCCGACCGCCATCTTCTCCCTGGAGATGTCGCGGGATCAGCTGGTCGAGCGCCTGCTAGCGGCAGAGAGCTTCGTCGACCTGTCTCGACTGCGAAGCGGTCACCTGCGGGACGACGACTACCCCAAGATGTCGCGGGCGGCAGGGCTGCTCGGTACGGCGCCCATCTGGATCGACGACACGCCGGCGCTCACGTTGCTGGAACTGCGGTCCAAGGCGCGTCGCATGAAGGTGGAACACGACATCGGCCTCATGGTCATCGACTATCTGCAGCTGTTGCGGGGCACGTCGCGCAGCGAGAGCCGGCAGGAGGAAATCAGCTTCATCTCGCGGTCGCTCAAGGCACTGGCGCGCGAATTGGACACCCCCGTCATTGCGCTGTCCCAGCTTTCGCGGGCGCCGGAGCAGCGGGGCGGGGACCGGCGGCCGCTCCTCTCGGACCTCCGGGACTCTGGAGCGATCGAGCAGGACGCCGACCTCGTCCTGTTCATCTACCGGCCGGAGATGTACCCCTCGCTGTTGGAACGGGATGAGATGCAGGAGGGCGTCGCCGAGTTGATCCTCGCCAAACACCGCAACGGACCGACCGGGACGGTCAAAGCCGCCTTCCACAAGCAGTACACGCGGTTCGACAACTACACGGAACGCCAGCCCGACCACGGGGACCTCCACTGACGGCCTCACCCGGCATGGCGGACTCCAGCGAACGGGTCGGCGTCCTCATCCCCGCCGCAGGCAAGGGCGAACGCGTCGGGGCGGGGGAACCCAAACAGTTTCGAGAGTTGGCCGGTGCCCCGTTGCTGCTGCGGGCACTGCGCCCGTTTACGTCGCATCCGGCCGTTCGGCACGTGGTCATCGCCCTGCCACCGGAACGGGCGGGCGATCCCCCACCCTGGCTGGCGGACCTCGTTGGAACGCGTGTCGTCCTCGTGCCTGGTGGGGCGGTGCGCGCCGCGTCCGTGCGCGCGGCCCTGGCCGTGCTGGATCCTGCATGCGACATCGTGCTCGTGCACGATGCGGCCCGCCCGCTCGTCTCGCGCGCGACGATCGATGCGGTGATCGGGGTTGCCGAGAACGGAAACGGTGCGGTTCCGGGGGTGCCGGTGGGCGATACCCTGAAGCGTGCAGACGGTAGCGATCGCCGAATCACCGAAACGGTCGCGCGCGACGGGTTGTGGCGCGCGCAGACGCCGCAGGCCTTCCCGCGGCGACTGCTCGAGGACGCGTTCGCGACCGCTGGGGAGGACGTGGCGAGGTTCACCGACGAAGCGGCGCTCGTGGAAGCGGCCGGTGGAGTGGTCGAGGTCGTCCCGGACGCGTCCACGAACATCAAGGTGACGACGGCGGCGGACTTCCGCATCGCCGCGGCCCTCCTCGATACATGACTATTCTACCGTTCCGTACGGACGCCGACGTCAGCGCGGCGATCGCGCCGGTGCGAGAGCACCTCGATCGGGGCGGGCTGCTCGCGTATCCCACGGAAACCGTCTACGGGTTGGGGTCACGGCCCCTCGACGGCGATGTCCGGCGGCTTGTGGACCTCAAAGGCCGGCAGCCGGGGAAGCCCTTCCTGTTGCTCGTCCCCGATCGTCGGACGGCGCACGCGATGGGACTGGTGTTCACACCGGCCGCGCAGGCGCTGGCGGACCGGTTCTGGCCGGGTCCACTCACCCTGGTGCTCAGTGGAGGAGACGCGTTGCCGGCGATGTTGCGGGGGCCCGAGCAGGGGATTGCCGTGCGGTGGACGTCGCACCGGGGCACGGCGGCACTCCTGACGGGGCTCGGGAGCGCGATCACGTCCACGTCGGCGAACCGGCCCGGCGGTCCGACGGCGCCGGGAGTCGGTGCGCTGACGACGACGTTTGACGAGGCCGTGCAGGACGGCACACTGTTGATCCTCGACGGCGGGGTGCTCGGGAACGTGCCGTCCTCGACGATCGTGAACTGTATGGCCCCCAACGAGCGGCCCCGGGTCATTCGCG
>JBDHIW010000034.1:0-18932 GCA_039587215.1 Gemmatimonadota bacterium
CGAGACCGCGATCGGTGAGCGGGTGGAGAAGCAGCTTCTTGAGGACGCCGGTGGGCACGGTCGCGACATCGGCGCCGATCATGGCAGCCTCGGCGACGTGACGCGGGTGCCGGATGGACGCCGCGAGAATGGAGGTCTCCACACCGTAGTTGTCGTAGATCTGCCGGGTTTCGCGGATCACGTCCATGCCGTCGTGCCCGATGTCGTCGAGACGGCCGAGGAAGGGCGACACGAAGGCCGCCCCGGCCTTGGCGGCGATCAGACACTGCACGGAACTGAAGGCCAGCGTGACGTTGACGCTGATGCCGTCGGCGGCCAGCCGTCGCGTGGCCACCATTCCGTCCTCGAGCATCGGGATCTTGACGACGATGTTCTCGGCGAGCTTCGCAAGCTTGCGGCCTTCCTCGTACATGCCCTCCGCATCGACCGCGACCACCTCGGCACTCACGGGGCCTTCGACCAAGGAGCAGATCTCCTGGAGCACGTCTTGTGGATCCACGTCGCCAGCCGATTTCGATAGAAGCGTCGGGTTGGTCGTGACGCCGTCGATCAAGCCCGCCTGGGCGGCCCAGCGGATTTCACTCAAGTCAGCCGTGTCGAGGAAGAATCTCATCGATCGTAGCCCTCATGGAGTTGGGGGTAGCGTGCGCCTATCAAGTACAGCCCGTGCGCCGGGGCTGGGGGACTGGCCTCGGTATTGTCGTGCCGGTCGCGGATCCTGGCGATGTCGTCCAGCGGCCGCTTGCCCAACGCCGTGTCCACCATCATCCCGACGAGGAAGCGGACCATCCGGTGCAGGAACCGATCGGCCTCGACGGTAAAGATACAGCCGTCGCCGGACGTCCGCGGGTGCCACTCGGCGGTCGTGAGGCGGCAGCGATAGTGGGCCTTCGTCTGCCCAACCGCCGAGTAGCTCCGGAAGTCGTGCTGCCCCCGAAAGAGGGCGGCGGCCGCGTTGAGTGCATCGAGGTCGATGGCCGAGCGCACGGTCCATTCGAACCGACGGCGAAACGGCGATCGACTGGCCGGATCCCATCCGATGACGTACCGGTACCGTCGCGCGGTGGCGTCCTTTCGGGCGCTGAACCCCGCGGGGGCCTTGCCCGCACGCGCGACCCACAGATCGTCGGGCGTCATCGCCCGGAGCGCTTTCAGTAATGTCTGAGGGTGCCAGGAGTCCGGGAGCTGACAACTCACGACTTGGCCGAGCGCGTGGACCCCGCTGTCGGTGCGTCCGGCGGCCGTGGTCGGCGTGCGGTGCCCGAGGATGCGCTGCAGGGCGTGCTCGAGTTCGCCCTGGACCGTGCGTTCGGCCCGCTGCCGCTGCCATCCGGCGAAATCGGTGCCGTCGTAGTGGAGGACGAGGTAGTAGGTCGCGCGCGCCACGCGGTCAACATAGACGAGGCCTCACCTAGCAGCAAGCGAGACAACGACTTGCACGTTGACACCGGTTTGCGCGGTCGAGAGTTTCCCGCCATGACCGCCCCACCAAGTGCCGTCGTCGCCGCTCTGCGCGCGCTCACCGTCGGCGAGCGTCTCCACGAGCGGGAGGTGACCGCCGCCTTCGACGCGATCATGGCGGGCGACGCCACGCCGGCTCAAGTCGGCGCGCTCCTCGTCGGGCTGCGCCTCCGCGGGGAAGACGCGGAGCAGATCGCCGGCGTGGCGCGGGCACTCCGCAACGCCATGGTCGCAGTGACGGTTCTCCCAGGGACAGCGCCCGTGGATACGTGCGGGACGGGGGGAGGCACCGTGTCGACGTTCAACATCTCGACGGCATCCGCCCTCGTCACCGCCGCGTGTGGGGTGCGTGTCGCGAAGCACGGTAATCGGTCACACACGTCGCGTTGCGGGTCGGCGGACGTGCTCGAGGCCCTCGGCGTGCCGTTGGCGGAGGACGCCGAGACGGCGAGCCGGATCCTCGCAGCGTGTGGGATCACGTTCCTCTTCGCGCCCACCTTCCACCCGGCGATGCGGTACGTGGGGCCGGTGCGGCGGGAACTCGGTGTGCCCACCGTGATGAACCTCGTCGGTCCGCTCGCAAATCCGGCTGGCGTTCGGCGGCAGGTGCTCGGTGTGGCCGACCCCGCCGTCGGGCCGACCATGGCGTCGGCGCTCGGCCGCCTAGGTGCGGAGCACGCCGTAGTGGTGCACGGTGCGGCAGGACTCGACGAGATCGCGCCGGTCGGGGAAACGGTTGTGTGGGAACTGCAGGACGGTGACGTGCGGGAGTGGCGGACGCGGCCGGACGACCTCGGCGAGCGATCCATCGCCGATCCGGCCGTGTTGGCCGGCGGCGAGCCAGACGACAATGCCGCACGAATCGAGCGGTTGCTCACGTCTCCCGGCGACGACCCCGATGGAGCGGTCGCCGTCGTGCTGAACGCCGGGTTTGCCGTGTATGTGGGAGGGGCGGCGTCGAATCCGCGCGAGGGGGTGCGGATCGCGCGGGCCGGTCTCGAGAACGGTGCGGCGCTCGACGTACTCGACCGCCTGCGCCGTGCGGCTAGAACTTCCTGATGACGCCGACGACAATGCCCTGAATGAGAACGTTGTCTTCGTGAACGCGGATCGGCTGGTGGGCCGCGTTGGCGGGTTGAAGCCGAATCCAACCGTCCCGCTCCCGGTAGAAGCGCTTCACGGTGGCCGACGTCCCGTCGACCAATGCGATCACCATGTCGCCGTTGTCGGCCGCCTCACGGCTGTGCACGACGACGAAGTCGCCGTCGGCGATGTGCTCCTCGATCATGGAGCTACCGCGCACGCGCAGCGCATAGCTCGCCCCGCTTCTCGGGACCAGGTCGTTGGGCACAGAGATCGTCTCGGGCGTCGTCACGGCTTCGATCGGCTCGCCGGCCGCCACCTGTCCGAGCAGCGGGAGGTCGATTGCGCCCGCCTGACCGGGCTGGGGGACCACCTCGATAGAGCGGCTTTCGTTGTGGCCGCGACGGATGTAGCCCTTGCGCTCGAGATTGGTCAGGTGTTCGTGGACCGTCGCCAACGACCGGAAGTCGAAGCGCTCGGCGATCTCCTCGAAGGAAGGGGCATAACCGTTGTCCCCTATGTAGGTTACAATGAAATCGAGGATCTGCTTCTGGCGCCGAGTAAGCGGCATTGAGCCTCCTGTCCCAGGTCCGGACAGCCGAAAGAACTCCGAAACCAAGGTACCCGAATACACCCCGAAGTGCAAGAGTCATCCGTGATCGGGAAACTGACGCCCATCGTCGAGGAAGCGCGGCGCCGCGTGAGCACGCTGAAGGAGCGCGCCGGGGCGTTGGAGGGGGAGGCGCGCGCCCGTCCGGCTCCCCCCGCGTGGGCGGCCGCGTTCGATGGGCCCAACGTGGCAGTGATCGCCGAGGTCAAGCGCCAGTCGCCGTCCGCCGGGGCGATCGCGCCGATCGACGACCCGGCTGATCTGGCGGCTCGGTATGCGGCGGGTGGGGCGGTGGCAGTGTCCGTCCTGACGGAGGAGCGCTACTTCGGGGGGTCGATGGACGACCTCAGGGCCGTGTGCGACCGCATCGACCGCCCGGTCCTCCGGAAGGACTTCATCGTCGATCCCACGCAGATTCTCGAGGCGCGCGCCGCCGGCGCGTCCGCCGTGCTCCTTATTGCGCGGATTCTGACCGATGGCCAGCTGCGCACCCTGCTGGATGCCGCGGCGCAGTGGGGCCTCGGCGTCCTGCTCGAGACCCACGACGCGGGAGAGGTCGAGCGCGCCGTGGCTGCGGGCGCGGCGGTCGTGGGGTGCAACGCCCGGGATCTCGACTCGTTTGCCGTGCACCTCGATCGGTTGGCGCCGCTGCTGAGCGTGCTTCCCCCCGACGTGGTCGCGGTGGCGGAGAGCGGCATTGCGGGCGCGGACGACGTGGAGCGCGTCGCGACGTGGGGAGCGGATGCGGTTCTGGTTGGCACCCACGCGGCAACGCACGACGATCCCGAGGCAGCGGTTCGGAACCTGACGACCGTGTCCAGGCGGGGGCGGCCGACGTGACGGGACGGTTCGGGATGTTCGGGGGCCGCTACGTGCCCGAAACGCTGATCGCGCCGCTCGACGAGCTGGCCGCGACGTACGACGCCGCGGCGGCAGACCCGTCGTTCGGTCACGAACTGCGGGAACTCCTGCAATCCTATGCGGGCCGCCCCACGCCGTTGTCCGATGCACCGCGACTGTCCGACCGGGTCGGATGCCGCGTCCTTCTCAAGCGCGAGGACGTCGCGCACACGGGCGCTCACAAGATCAACAACACGCTGGGGCAGGTCCTGTTGACTCGCCGGATGGGCAAGACTCGGGTGATCGCGGAGACGGGGGCGGGGCAGCACGGGGTGGCGACGGCCACCGCGTGCGCCCGATTCGGGTTGGAGTGTGTCGTCTACATGGGCGCGACGGACATGGCGCGCCAGCGCCTCAACGTGTTTCGGATGGAATTGCTCGGAGCGACGGTCGTGCCGGTGGAATCTGGATCCCGCACCCTCAAGGACGCGACCAACGAGGCGCTGCGCGACTGGGTCACGAACGTGCAGGACACCCATTACATCATCGGATCGGCGGTCGGGCCCGATCCGTTCCCGCGCATGGTGCGGGACTTCCAGCGGGTCATCGGGGACGAGGCGCGCGCGCAGGTGCTCGATCGGGTTGGGCGACTGCCGACGGCCGTGGTGGCCTGTGTCGGCGGCGGCTCCAACGCGATCGGCATGTTCCACCCGTTCCTCGAGGACGCCGGCGTCCGTCTGGTCGGCGTCGAAGCCGGCGGGAGCGGATCCGGCGTCGGCGAGCATGCTGCCTCATTGGGTCAGGGACGCCCGGGGGTTCTGCACGGCAGTCTGAGCTATCTTTTGCAGACCGGTGATGGGCAAGTGGCGCCGGCGCACTCCGTATCGGCCGGGCTCGATTACCCTGGCGTTGGGCCGGAACACGCCTACTTGCGCGACACCGGGCGGGTGGAGTATCTCACCCAGGATGACCAGCAGGCGCTCGCCGCGTTTGCCGACGTGGCGCGGCTCGAGGGGATCATTCCTGCGCTGGAGAGTGCGCACGCGCTGGCCTGGGTGATGAACCCCGACCCGAGCTGGGATCCTGGCGACATCGTTCTCGTGAACGTCAGCGGACGCGGAGACAAGGACGTGGCGCAGGTAGCGGACCTGAGGGGGGGCTCACCGTGACCGAACCGATCACCGAGGAGAAGGCAGAGGCCATCGCGGCGATCGGCAACCTCATGCAGGTGCTCGTGAAGGGCATGCGTGCGACGCAGCTCTACCTCCCCAACAATCCCGTGTATCAGCGCGCCGTGCAGAACATTCGAGACGCGTTTCCTGCCGTGTGGGAGGTCTGCTCGGAGCTCGAGCTCGCGGTGGTCGAAACCGACCTCGTGTGGGACGAGCAACCGGTGCTGGAGCAGTCCAACAAGTCTGAGAGCGTTGCCTGGCTGCTCTACAAGGACGGCGTTCGTGGTGTGACGATGGTGCCCGGCGTCGAGGGAGAAGAACTCGTCAAGTTCCTGGACGTGCTGAACAAGGCACGCAACCTCCCCGCCGAAGCCGAAGACGACCTGCTCACGCTTCTCTGGGAGCAGGATTTCCACCAGCTGAAGTACGACGCGGTCGACCTGGCACAGGAAGATGCGCCGCGACTGGAGCCGTCGGACGAGGAGCCGCAGCCGCCGCAGGCGGTGCAGCAGGCGGTGCAGGAAGAGACGGAGGAGCAGCGCCCAGAGGGTCTCGTCAACATCGAGGACTTCGACTCGACGCTCTATTTCCTCGAGGAACGCGAGATCGCGTATCTGCAGAGCGAGATCGATCGCGAGTACAGCCAGGATCTCCGTCGCAACGTCCTCTCGATGCTGTTCGATCTCCTCGAGTTGCAGACGTACAGCGCGGTGCGCGCGGAGCTCATCACCATCCTCGAGAACTTCGTGCCCTACCTGCTGGCGGTCGGCGACTTCCGCTCCGTGGCCTACATCCTCCAGCAGAACCGGGAGGTGCTGCAGCGGGCGCGCGAAGTGCTGCCCGAACACCGTACGTCCCTCGAGGAGTTCCCGGCACGACTTTCGGATCCGGAAGCGCTTGGACAGTTGCTGCAGTCGCTCGATGAGTCCGTCGTGCATCCGACCGAAGAGGAGCTCGGGGAGCTGTTCCGCGAGTTGCAGCCCTCGGCGCTCGGGACGCTGCTCGGATGGCTGCCTCGGCTTGGGAACGAGCGCGTGCGGACGCTGCTGGATACGGCAGCGCGCCGGCTGGCGCAGGCCCACCCGGACGAGCTGGTGAAGGTCCTGGAGCAGGAAGAACTGGACATGCTGCTCGAGGGGATCCGGCTGGCCGGTCAGTTGAAGCTCCCGCCGGTGATTCCGGGCCTCGGGAGCGTCCTGGCCGATGGGCCCGACGAGGTGCGCCGTGCGGCGGCGCAGGCGCTTGCCGCTATCGCCTCGCCGGGAGCGTTCAAGCAGCTGGAGCGGGGACTGGAGGATCCCGATCGCGACGTCCGGATCGCCGCCGTGCGGTCACTCGGGGCTGCCGGCCAGCGTGGTGCCCTGCCGTACATCGAGTCGGCGGTCACGGGACGACATCTCGCGCACGCGGATCTCAGCGAGCGTACCGCGTTCTTCGAAGCGTACGGGCTTCTCGCCGGCCAGGCGGGGATCGATACGCTCCGGGGCATGCTGGTCGTGAAGGGCGGGCTCCTCAAGAAGAAAGTCGATCCGCAAATCCGGGCGTGTGCAGCGATGGCGTTGGGCAAGATCGGCAGCCCGGAGGCGCGGGACATTCTCAACGAAGCCAGCAGCGACAAGGAACCACTGGTGCGAACGGCCGTGAATCGCGCACTCAAGGAGAACGGGTGACGGACGAAGAGCGGACGACCGACTCGCGCGCGCGCATTTCGATCGCGGATTCCCTCCAGAGCACCGATGTGCTGGTGCGTCAGGGGGGCAGGGAGTTCCTGCTGCACTACTATGCCGCTCTGCGGTCCCTCAAGCTCTATCCCGTCGAGAACGAGCAGGTTCAGCGCAATCTCGACGAGCTCGAGCGGTCGGCCGTCGCGCTGCTGCAGCTCGAGGACGAGCTCGAGGTCCGCATCGCGGGCGAGTTCATCTTCGTGAATTCGACCAGGTTGCGGCTCGGGCTGGACAACTTTGCCTCCTTCAGTCACATCCTGACGACTCTGCGCCAGTGCGGGGTCGGCATCCTGCGCGTCGACACGGGCGTCGACCGGCGCGAGTGGCAGGTGCTGTTGTCGCTCCTGCTGTCGTTCTCGGCGCGGGACTGGACGCCGAACAAACTCTCCGAGCTCCAGCAGAAGCTCCTCCAGGGCGGCGTGACCAAACTCATCGTCGAGCCGCCGCTCGAGGACGAAGAGATCGAAGACGAGGAGAAGGCCAAGGAAGTCGCCAAGCGGACGTACGAGCAGACGGTCGCGGTCACCAAGGAAGTGGTGAACAGCGTGCGCATGGGACGGAGCGCCAGCGTCAAGAAGGTGAAGCGGGCCGTCCAGGGGATCGTCGATCAGGTGCTCGCGAACGAAGTGTCCATGGTCGGGCTCACGACCATCCGCGACTACGACGAGTACACGTTCGTGCACTCGGTCAACGTCACGATCTTCTCGGTGTCGATTGGCAAGCGCCTCGGCTTGACCAAGCTGCAGCTGTACGATCTCGGCCTGGCGGCGCTCTTCCACGACGTCGGCAAGAGCCGCGTCCCCCTCGAGGTGCTGAACAAGAAGGGGAGCCTGTCGGAGGACGAGTGGCGCATCATGCAGTCGCACCCGTGGCTCGGCGTGCTCGTGCTGTTCGGTCTGCGCGGATACGGAGACATCCCCTACCGGTCGATGATCGCGGCGTACGAACACCACATGAAGATCGATCTCACGGGCTACCCGAAGTCGATCCGAGAGCGGGAGATGTCCGTCTTTTCGAAGATCATCGCGGTGGCCGACGGATTCGACGCGGCCACGAGTCGCCGGGTGTATACGACGACGCCGCTGCAGCCCGCCGACGTGCTCAAGGAGATGTGGGAGAACCCGCGTCGCGGGCAGGACCCGGTGCTCGTCAAGGCGTTCATCAACCTGACGGGCGTGTATCCGGTCGGGACGTGCGTGATCCTGGACACCTACGAGATCGCGGTGGTGCACGCGGCGAACGCCGATCCCACCCTGATCAATCGCCCGGTGGTGCGAGTCGTGATGACCGCGGAGGGTACGCCGCTGTCGCCCGGCGAGCTCGTCGACCTGTCCATGACGGGGCCCGACGGCAACTTCGCGCGGTCCATCATCAAGGTGACGGATCCGGACAAGTACGGGATCACGCCGTCCGACTACTTTGTCTGACCGCGGGCTCGAGGCCGCCTGGCGTACGCTGCTGGCGGACCGTCGGACCGCGCTGATTCCCTATCTCACTGCAGGCTATCCCGATCGCGCCGGCTGTCTCGAGGCGATGCGGGCGGTGGAACGTGCCGGGGCGGACATGCTCGAGCTGGGCATGCCCTTCAGCGACCCGCTGGCGGACGGTCCGGTCATTCAGGCATCGACCGAACGGGCGCTCGAGGCGGGGATGGACGTCGGCGGGATGTTCGGGCTCGTGCGCGAGGCCGCCCTCGACATTCCCGTCGTGGCGTTCGGATACCTCAACCCGGTGCTGCAGTTCGGCGCGTCGGCGTTTCTCGTCGAGGCGAAGAAGGCCGGGGTTGCCGGTCTGCTCCTTACGGATCTGCCGCGGGGCGAGGACCCGGACCTCGAAGCCCGTGTCGCGAGCCCGGACATGCCGCTCATTCCGCTAGTTGCGCCCACGACGAGCGACGACCGTCTGGCCACCGCGCTGGCCGGTGCGCGCGGGTTCGTGTACGTCATCGCTCGCATGGGCGTGACCGGCGCGCGCACGGCGGTCGATGAGGATGTCGGCCGGCTCGTCTCGCGCGTACGGGCGCATACCGATCTGCCGGTCGCCCTGGGCTTCGGTATCGGGGACGCAGGGCAGGCGGCCGCGGCGGCGCAGGTGGCCGACGGCATCGTGGTGGGGAGCGCGTTGATCCGGGCGTTGGACGACGGGGTGGGCGCGGCCGAAACACTCGTTCGCGACCTGCGAAACGCCATCGACGAGGGTGCCGGCACGCTTTGACACCCGGACAGGCCCGGACTACCATTGGGCCGTGTCTAACGGTGACAGCATCTCCCTCACGGGCATGCGCTTTCACACGTGCGTTGGTCTCCTGCCGCACGAGGAACTGGTGCCCCAGCCACTCGAGCTCGACCTGACCGTGTGGTGTTCGCTTCGCGCCGCCGGCGAGTCGGACTCTCCGAGCGAGCTGCTCGACTATCGCGATCTGTACGGCATCGTCTCGGATGCGGTGGGCGCCAGTCCACACCGGTTGTTGGAAGCACTGTGCGAGAAGATCGCCGCTGCGGTCCTGGCACTGCCCGGGGTCGAACGCACGCGCGTCGCGGCCCGAAAGCCGCACGCCCCCATTCCGGGTCCACTCGACTTCGTCGAGGTGCAGATTGAGCGGTCCGGCGGTGACGCCCGTTGAGCGCGCGCTGGTGGCGCTGGGCTCGAATCTCGGCGATCGGGAGGCGCACCTTGCGCACGGCCGGGATCGGCTCGCCGGGCTGCCGCTGACGCGACTCATCCGGGTCTCATCCATCGAAGAGACCGCGCCCCTTGGCCCCGTCGGTCAGGGGCCGTATCTCAACCAGATGGTGATGATCGAGACGGGCCTGGCTCCGAGGGATCTGCTCACCCACTGCCTCTGCATCGAAGAGGAGACTGGCCGGGAGCGGCGCGAACGGTGGGGACCGCGGACGTTAGACTTAGACATCGTGCGCTTCGGCGAGCGGGACGTCCGGGAACCGGGACTCGTCGTCCCGCATCCGGAACTCGCCCATCGCCCGTTTTGGTTGAGGGAGATCGAGGAACTCGAGGTCGATGATGACTAGCGAACCGCGCGTGACCACCCATCGGGTGCGGCAGATGAAGTCGGCAGGGGACCGGATCGTGATGATCACCGCGTACGACGCGCTGTTCGGGCGCCTCGTCGACCAGGAGGGCGTCGACATCGTCCTCGTGGGCGATTCGGTCAACACGGTGCTCGCCGGGGCCGAGACGACGTTGTCCGCTACGCTGGACCAGATGCTCTATCACACGCGCATCACGCGCGCGGGCGTCTCGCGGGCGATGGTGGTCCTCGACATGCCCTTCATGACGTATCAGGTGTCGGTCGAAGAGGCCACGCGCAATGCCGGGCGTGCCCTGCAGGAGGGTGGCGCGCAGGCCGTGAAGCTCGAGGGCGGTGCGGCGATTGCGCCCACGGTCGACGCCCTCGTGAGCGCGGGAATCCCGGTGATGGGCCACCTCGGGTTCACACCGCAGTCGGTGCATCAACTGGGCGGACATCGAGTCCAGGGGCGCGGGAGCGGTGCGGCGGAGCGTCTCGTCGAGGACGCGCGGGCCCTGGAGGATGCGGGGGTCTTCAGCATCGTGCTGGAGCTCATGCCGAGCGGCGTGGCGGCGCAGATCACCGCGGCGGTGTCGGTACCCACGATCGGGATCGGGTCCGGAGCGGCGTGTGACGGGCAGGTGCTCGTGCTGCACGACATGCTCGGGCTCAACGAGGGATTCGAGCCGAAGTTCCTGAAGCGCTACGGCTCCCTGGGGCAGGCGGCTCGCACCGCGGTACGGCAGTTTGCGGCGGAGGTCCGCGACGGGGCCTATCCGACGGACGAGCACTCGTACGATTCGTGAAGCGGGTCGCCGATCCGGCCGCCATGCGTGCCTGGTCACGGGACCAAACCCGCGCCGGTGCCACGATCGGGTTCGTGCCCACCAT
This sequence comes from Gemmatimonadota bacterium, assembly GCA_039587215.1. GTDB lineage: Bacteria > Gemmatimonadota > Gemmatimonadetes > Gemmatimonadales > GWC2-71-9 > CAMYLY01. The sequence continues at coordinate 10,810 of JBDHIW010000034.1, forward strand.
GGGAGCCCTGCACGAGGGTCACCTTCGGCTGATCGACGAGGCGCGACGCCTCGGGGACCGCATCGTCGCCAGCGTGTTCGTCAATCCGCTGCAGTTCGGCCCCTCGGAAGATCTCGACCGCTACCCGCGCGATCTCGAGCGTGATGCCGCGCAGCTGAGGGACCGCGGCGTCGACTGCCTGTTCGCACCGTCGCGCGAGGCGATGTACCCTGCCACACCGGAGGTGCAGGTCGTGGGCGGCGTGATGGCGGACGTCCTGTGCGGTCCCGTGCGACCCGGGCATTTCACGGGAGTGCTCACCGTCGTGGCGAAGCTCTTTCACATCGTCGAGCCAGCCGTGGCCGTGTTCGGTCGGAAGGACGCGCAGCAGGCCGCACTGATTTGCAGAATGGTGGCCGACCTCGATATGCCGGTGCGGGTGGAGGTCGGCCCGCTCGTACGGGAGCACGACGGCGTGGCGATGAGCTCCCGAAACGCCTACCTGAGCACCGAGGACCGCAACCGTGCAGCCGCACTGGCACCGGCACTTCGCGCGGGCCACGCCGTTTACGCGGACGGGGTGCGCGACGTGGCGGAGATCGAGGCGGCGGCGCTGGCCGTGGTGGAGCCCGAGGTCACGGCCGTCGAGTACGTGACGGCTGTCGATCCGGTTCGGATGCGTACGCCGGACGCGCCCAGCGACGACACGCTGTTGGCGGTCGCCGCCCGGGTTGGCGCGACGCGCCTTATCGACAACGCGCCGCTGGGGGCCGGTCCGGACGGTGACCCCCACGTGGAGCGGTGATCCCTCCGGCCGCCGGATCCTCACTGACGCCATCGACGAGCCCGTGACCGCGCTGCCGTTTCCCGCCTGGGCCCGGATGACGGACGAGCGGCGCGCGCACGCCGCACGCGTCGCCACGCTCATGGCGGAGTGGGCGGCGGCCATGGGCGTGTCCGATCAGGAGGCTCATCGCTGGGAGCGCGCGGCCTTACTGCACGACGCCGTGAAGGATGCCGACGAGGCCTGGCTGGCATCGCACGCGGCGGACGTGTGGGGCGTGCCGGCGCTGCTCCACGGTCCGGTCGCCGCGCAGCTCGCGAGCGCCGCGGGAGAATCGGATGCCGGGGTGCTGATGGCCGTTCGGTATCACTCGGTGGGGTGGCAGGGTTGGGACGCCGTGGGGAGGATGCTCTATCTCGCGGACGCATTGGAGCCGGGCCGCAAACTCGACGCGGTTCAGACACGGGCGGCGGAGCGCGTGCCACGGGATGCCGACGGCGTGCTGCGGCAGGTGGCCGCGAGCCGGGTCGGCCATCTGCTGCGCACCGGGCGGCGCCTGCTGCCGGAGACCGTCGACTTCTGGAACGCCCTCCAGTGAAGCATCTCGCCGTCGGTGCCGTGGCGCTGGCCCTGATTGCCGCGTCGATCGTCTGGGTGGTCCGCCGCCCGGGGGGGGCGGAGGACGCAATGGGGTCGGGCGGGGTACCCGGAGAGCGCATCCCGACCGCCGTCGAGGTCATGAACGGTGCGGGGATCGACGGACTCGCGGCCGCGACGACGCGGCGCCTCCGGGCGCTGGGGTTCGACGTCGTGTACTACGGAACGGCTGCCGCCGACTCGCACGCGGTCACGCGGCTCCTGGCCCGCCGCGGCGATACGACGGCCGCCCGCGCGGTCCGTACCGTGCTCGGGTTCGGGGTGGTCGTCGACGAGCCCGATCCACGCCGTCTGGTCGACGTGACGGTGCTACTCGGGCGCGACGCCGCCGACTTCCGTCCGTAGCTGCCCGCAGGCCGCGGCGATGTCGAGGCCGCGGCTCGTCCGCACCGTCGTCGCGACTCCCGCCTGCACGAGGACATCGGCGAAAGACTGGATGGTGTCGACGCTCGACGGCGTCAACCCCGGCGCGCCGCCCGGGTGCAGCGGAAGCAGGTTCACGTGTGCTCCCACGCGCCGCGCCAGGCCCGCGAGCCGTTCGGCATCCTCCGCCGTGTCGTTCTCGCCGGCGATCATGACGTACTCGAACGTCACCCGGCGCCGGAACTGCCCGAGCGCCTCCAGCACCTGCTCCAGGTCGTACTTGCCTTCCACGGGCATCAGCCGCCGGCGACGCTCACTCGTCGTTGCGTGCAGGGACAGCGCGAGACCGAACTGCTCCGGTCGCGCCGCCAGGTGCGCGAGCGCCGGGACGATGCCGATGGTACTCACGGTGATGTGGCGCGCGCCGATGCCGCACCCGAGAGGATGGTTGAGAATCGTCAGGGCCGTGTCCACCGCCGCCCAGTTGTGCAGGGGCTCTCCCATGCCCATGAAGACGATGTTGCTCGGGCGGCCCTCGTCGGAGCGCAGCATCAGTTCTCGGGTCTGCGCGGCGATCTCCCACGCCTCGAGGTGACGAACGAACCCCATCCGTCCGGTCGCGCAGAAGACGCAACCGTACGCACACCCGACCTGCGACGAGATGCAGAGGGTGCGACGGGTGCCCTCGGGGATGAGCACCGACTCGACGGTGCCGTCGTGGTCGAACTCCCACAGAAACTTGACCGTCCCGTCCACGGAGCGCTGTTCCGCCCGCAGTCCCGGACGGGGGAGCGGGAACGCCTCGTCGAGCTCCGCGCGCAATGGCGCGGGCAGGTCCGTGGCATCCGACCATGCGGCGACGGGACGCTGCCACAGGCGCGGCACGATCTGGCGGAGACGGTACGCGGGCTCCGCCCGCGCGGCTAGCCAGGCCGCGAGGCGCTCTTCCGCCGCCGGCGGTGTCAGCTGCAGGAGGTTCACGTTCAGAACCCGACGTCGAGAACGACGCGGTACGTTGCGCCGATGTCGTTGACCCCGCTCCCCCGCGTGGCACCGATCGCGTAGGGCCCGATACGCAGCTGGAGGGCGAATGCCGGACGCCAGACCGCGTTGCCGGACCGCGCCTCGCGCGACAGCATCGTGTCGAAGCGGAACGGGCGGCCGATGCGTATGCCGACACCTCCGTGATGATCCGCACCCCCGTCCGCGTGCACGGTGAGCCCGTAGCGCGGTGTGACGCCCACCAGCCCTTGGGCGCCAGGCTGGAGCACGTCGAACTCCGCACCCGCGTAGTAGTCCGTCGCCGGCGTCTGCGCGAGATTGACCGGCAGGAAGTGGGTAGCCGCCGCGACCCGCATGCGCGGCAGCACGCGCACCTGCAGGCCGAGGTCCATCGTGACGCCCCGCTCGCGGATGACGTCGAACCGCGAATCGTGCACGCGCAACTGTGCGCCGATCCGAAAGGCAGAATGCTCGAAGCCCACACCGAGCGCTCCCAGCTGATCGTACACCGCGATGGCGCCCGGCTGCGACGTCGGCGACGTCGTCGTGCGCACCAGGTCCCGCGCGTGGATGCGCGCGATGAGCGCGGTGATCTGTACGCCTCCCGCCAGCCGGTAGCCCCCGGCCAGGGCCAGGCCGGTGAGACCGAGCACGTCCGGGGGCTGGATCACCGAAAGACCGAAGGCGACGCGACCGTCCATCCGCGCCGCCGGATTCCACAGGGTTGCCGTGGCGCCGTCCTCGAGGGCGGGCGGGGTGGCGAGGCTGCTCGTCGCGACGAGCCACAGATCGGCGGTCGGCGGGGCCTGGGCGCCGAGCGAGGCGGGGAAGCAGACGAGCGCCGCGACGGCGAGGGCGGGACAACGCATTGGGGCAACGTCCCGCGATTCCCGAGGGGTGTCAAGCCGTGCTTGTACCCCCCTCTGGCGCCCGTTATGTTGAGCGGACATGCACACTTGGCCGGCCCGAGATTGCGCGGATGCCCGAGCCGTCGGATGGGGGCGTCCGTCGTCGAGCGGACCCGCTGAGTGCCGGGGTCGGACGACCGTTCGGCCGCCTCGCGGGGCCTCTCCCTACCTGAACTCGAGCATACGGCCGGTCCGGACGGACGGCCCTCCAGGGCGGACGGCAGGCGTCGGGCGACCGACGACGGCCAGTCCCGTCGACAGCAAGAGGACGACATGAGTGCAACGGCGATGCGCACCCATCGGTGCGGAGAGCTTCGGGCCGATGACGTCGGCCGACACGTGAAGTTGGCCGGGTGGGTGCACCGCCGCCGCGATCTGGGCGGGCTCGTGTTCCTGGACCTCCGCGACCGCGACGGGATGGTGCAGGTGTCGTTCGGGCCCGACTGGACGTCGCCCGATCTGCTCGCGCAGGCGCTCGACATTCCGCCGGAATCGGTCGTCCTGGTCGAGGGCGAGGTCTGTGCGCGTCCGGACGAGGCGCGAAACCCCGAGATGGCCACGGGCGACGTCGAGGTCCACGCCTCGGTGCTGACCGTGGTCGGACCGGCCGAGGCGCAGCTCCCGATTCCCGTGTGGCGGACCAAGGGGGAGGACCTCCCTGCCGAGGAGCGTCGTCTCGAACATCGCTATCTCGACCTGCGCCGGCCTGAGCTGCAGCGCAACATCGAACTCCGGCACCGCCTGCTGCAGCGGAGCCGGACCGCGATGACCGCGATGGGCTTCTACGAGATCGAGACGCCCATTCTCACGAAGCCCACGCCCGAGGGGGCGCGGGACTTTCTCGTGCCGTCGCGGGAGCACCGCGGCCACTTCTATGCGCTGCCCCAGTCGCCGCAGATCTACAAACAGCTGCTGATGGTGGCGGGGTTCGATCGGTACTTCCAGATCGCCCGGTGCTTCCGGGACGAGGACCTGCGGGCCGACCGCCAGCTGGAGTTCACCCAGATCGACATCGAGGCGTCGTTCGTTTCCAGTGACGACGTCTATGCCGTTCTAGAGAAGCTGTTCGTGGCGCTGTGGGACGAAGCCGGGCACACGTTGGCCCGCCCGTTTGCCCGGCTTTCGCACACGGAGGCACTCGAACGCTACGGTACGGACAAACCCGACGCGCGGTTCGGACTGCCGCTCGAGGATCTCACCGCCTCGCTGACCGGCCGCGGGTTCGCGGCGTTCGACACGGCCGTAGCTGACGGCGGACGCGTACGCGGGCTGCGGGTCCCGGGTGGGGTGGCGCTGTCCCGCAAGCACATCGACGCGCTCACGGCGGAGGCACGCAGCGCGGGGCTCGGTGGGCTCGCGGTGCTCAAGCGGTCCGGCGACGCGTTGACGGGGCCGCTCGCCAAGCTCGAGGGCATGTCGCTCGAGTCGGCGGGGCTCGAAGACGGCGGACTGCTGCTGGTCTGCGCGGGAGGAGACGACGTGACGTCGGCTGGACTCGATCGGGTGCGCCGCGGCGTCATCGAGCGGCTGGCGCTCCCGCCGGAGACGGAGCACGCCTTCCTGTGGGTCCACGAGTTCCCGCTCTTCGAGCGCGATGAGGACACGGGGCAGTGGGTGTTCGCCCACCACCCGTTCACGGCGCCGAACCCCGCCGACCGCGACGAGCTGATGGCCGGACGCTACGAGGGCATCCGGGCGCAGCATTACGATCTCGGGTACAACGGGAACGAACTCGGCAGCGGCTCGATCCGGATCACGGATCCCGCGGTGCAGTCCAGGGTGTTCGAACTCCTTGGGTTCGACGCGCCGCAGATCGAACAGCGCTTCGGGTTTCTGCTGCGTGCCCTGGCGATGGGGGCGCCGCCGCATGGCGGGTTCGCCGTGGGGTTCAACCGGGTCGCGATGCTGCCTTTCCGAAAACCACGGCCGCGCGGGCGCTGTTCGAGGGCGCGCCGGCGCTCGTGCCGCCATCGGAACTGGACGGGCTCGGGATCGAGGTGAAGGGATCGTGAACCGAGCCGTAACGCATCGCATCTCGGCCGAAGGGGCCGACCCGCTGATCCTGGGCGGCGTCAACGATGCGAACCTGCTCGAGCTCGAGCGTGCGACCGGTGTGCGCGCGTCGCTGCGCGGTGATCAGGTCACCCTCGCCGGCGAGTTGCCTGCGGTCGAGCGTGCCACGCCCGTCGTGGTCGCGCTCGTGGACCTGGCACGCATGGGCGAGCCGGTCGGGGTCGAGGAGGTCCGCCGCCTGCTCGACAACGGGGTGGCCGAAACCAACGGCGCGGTCAATGGGCTCAAGGTGGTGCTGCCCGGGATGCGGCGAACGGTGCAGCCGAAGACGCCGGGGCAGGGCGGGTATCTCGAAGCGCTTCGCGACAACGAACTCGTCGTTTGCATCGGCCCCGCAGGGACGGGGAAGACCTACCTGGCCGTCGCGATGGCCGTGGAGGCGCTCGCCCGCAAGCGGGTGCGACGGGTCGTGCTCGCGCGACCGGCGGTCGAGGCGGGAGAGCGGCTCGGCTTCCTGCCCGGCGATCTGCAGGCCAAGGTCGATCCGTATCTCCGGCCGCTCTACGACGCGCTGGAGGACCTCATGCCGTACGACCGCATCCAGAAGGCGCTCGACACGCGGACCATCGAGATCGCGCCGTTGGGGTACATGCGCGGGCGCACGCTGCAGGACGCGTTCGTCATCCTCGACGAGGCGCAGAACGTGACGGGCATGCAGATGAAGATGTTCCTCACGCGCCTGGGGCTGAACTCCCGCGCGGCCATCGTGGGGGACAAGACGCAGATCGATCTGCCGAATCGGGAGGAGTCGGGGCTGATCCAGGTCGAGCGCATTCTTCCCGGCATCGACGGTGTCGAGTTTTGCTATCTCGAGGACGCGGACGTCGTGCGGCACCGGTTGGTGCGGGAGATCATCAAGGCGTACGCCGAGGACCAGGGCGCATGAGTCGCGACGAACGCGGCCGATTGAACCTCGACCTGCCACCGAGCGACCGGCCCGCCGTCGTGGCGGCCCACGCGATCCGCTGGGGCTGTCTCGTGCTGCTCGCGCTGCTGACGTTCCGCCTGTTCCCGATCGCGGGACGGCTCGACGTGCCGGTGCTCGCCGAGGGGGACATCGCGCCGGTCGAAGTGATCGCGCCCTTCGCCTACGATGTGCCCAAGTCGCCCGAAGAAATCGAGCGTGAGGCCGCGGCGATGGCCGCGACCGTGCCGTCGATCTACGTCTACCAGCCCGAGGGCGCCGATTCGGCGATGGTCGAACTCGACACGCTCGTCGCGCGGCTCCAGGCCGGGGTGGCCGGGGACACGCTGGACATTGCGGCGACCAGTGCGGGGGTACGGCTGACGCCGGCGGAGCTGACGTACCTCGCGGAGGGCGGCCGGCTCGCCACGTTCGAGCGCTCCGTGCGCAGCTTCCTCCAGCGACAGTTGCGCCGAGGCGTTCCACTGCCGGGAACGCTGGAGGCCGAACGCAGCCGCGAGGTCATCGTGCGGCGAGGTGAGGTCGAACGCTTTGCCCGGCGCGACACGTTGCTCACGTACGAGACGTTCCTCGAGAGTCGATGGGCCACGCACCCCGACCCAAATGCGATCTTGGGCGATCAGGTGCTCCTGAAGATCGTCGGCAGGCTGTTCCGTCCGACGCTGGTGTTCGACACGGACGAGACCACGCTCAGGCGCAACGAGCTCCGGGCGACGGTGGATTCGGTCAAGTACCTGGTGCGGGCGGGCGAGCGGGTGATCGACGCCAACGAGCCGGTGACGCCCGGCGCCTTCGAGCGACTCGCCGCGTTGCGCGCCGAGCTGGTCCGGCAAGCGGAGCCGACGGGCGCGACGTGGTGGGGCATTCTGGGGCAGGTGCTGGCCAACGGGATGATCCTCGCCGTCTTCTGGCTTCTGGTGATGCTCTATCGCCGCGACATCTACGACAATCTGCGCCACATGCTGGTGCTGACGGTCGTGTTCGCGGCCGTCGTCATCGCGTCCAAGGTGAACCTCACGTTTTCGGTCCGTCCCGAGTTGATCCCCATCCCGTTCGCGGCGATGACGGCGACGGCCCTCTTCCGCGGTCGGGTCGCCATGGTCGGCGCCATGGTCCTCGCGGTGCTGATCGCATCCCAGGCGGCCTACACGGGTGTCGATGCGGTCTTCACGGCCGTGGTCGGCGGCGTTGCTGCGGCCGTGAGTGTGCGCCGTATGCGCCACCGCGGTGATTTGCTCACGTCGGTCGTCTGGATTCTCGCGGCGTACGTTCTTGCGGAGATCACGATCGCCATGCGCACGGGTGGTCCAGTCTCGGAGGTCTGGGCCGCGTCGGGGTGGGCGGCGGCGAATACGGTCATCTCGGCCGCGTTGGCGTTCCTGGTGCTTCCCCTCCTCGAGGCGGGCACGGGCATCACGACCGACGTGACGCT